>CAZLIE010000194.1:2134-5765 GCA_964559345.1 uncultured Terriglobales bacterium | reverse complement strand
GCCGTCGACGGCAGCGTCGCCGAGTCGCGCGCCGACGGCGACGGCGTCGGCCCCGCCGTGCCCGCGTGCATCGCCAACGCCGTCCTACGCTGGCGCTTCGTCCCGCGCTGCGCCGGCCTCGTCAGCTACCCGTTCACGCTCGTGCCCGTCGCTACTCGAAGCGCTCCTTGACGAACGTGCTCTTGAGCTCGCCGCGCAGCCGCTTCTGCCAGTCGCGCGCGTCGCCGACGTGCCGCCCCGACGGAAACAAGGTCGCGTAGCGCGCCAACAGCGCGCAGCCGCCCTCGACGTCGCGCGTGCGCGCCGCCGCGAGCAGCGCCGAGAAGTAGGCGTCGTCGAGCATGTCGTCGTCGAGCACCGCGGTCTTGCGATCGAGCTCGCGCGCCCGCTCGAAGTCGGCGACCGCGTCGTCGTAGCGCTCGAGCGCCGCCAGCGCCGTCGCGCGATCCCACCAATGCTCCGAGTTTTCCGCCTCGCGCGCCAGCTCCTCCGTCGCCGCCTGCAGCGCCGCCTCGAACTCGCCGGCCTCGTTGAGCGTGGCCGCGCGCGACATGCCGTACTGATGTCCCATGGTCAATCCCGAAAGTTGATGTATTGCAGATCGAGGCCGATCTCGTCGGCGTTGGCGCGCAACAGGCGAATCGCCGCCTGCAAGTCGTCCTTGTTCTTGCCGGTGACGCGCACCTGCTCCTCCTGGATCTGTCCCTGCACCTTCAGCTTCGCATCCTTGATGAGCTTCACGATCTCCTTGCCCTTCTCCGTCGAGATCCCCTGCTTGAGCTTGATGAGCTGGCGCATCGTATTCTTCGCCGCCGGCTCCGGCTCCTGCGGATCGAGCGCCTTCAAGGACACGTTGCGCTTGACGAACCGCTCCATCAGGACCTTGTAGGCCGCGGCGACGTGCTCCTTGTCCGACGAGCGCACCACGATCCCGTCCGGCGTCAGCTCGACCTCGCTGTTGGTCCCGCGGAAGTCGTAGCGCGTGCCCAGCTCCTTCTTCGTCTGGTTCACCGCGTTGTCCACTTCCTGCATGTCGAGCTTGGAGACGACGTCGAACGAGGGCATCGCTACTTCTCCTTCGGCGCCGCCTGCCGCAGCGTCTCGGCGATCTCGGCGGCGACGGTGCGCGCGCGCGGCAGCTCCGCCGTCGGCAGCGACACGGCGCCGACGACGGGGTGCCCGCCGCCGCCGTAGCGCTCGCACACCTCGGCGATGTTGACGGTGCGCCGCGCCTGCATCCACGGGTTCGAGCCGACCGACACCTTGGCCCGCGTCGGCGTCAGCGACACACCGACGACGTAGTGGCAATCGGGAAAGAGGAAGTAGGGGATGAACTTGTTGTAGGCGTCGAGCCCGTCGTCGGCGACGTCGAAGCTGACCACGCCGTGCTCGTAGACGGCGCGCGCGCGCACGATGTCGATGCCGCGCTTGTGCGCGGCCAGGACCGGCGCCAGCGCCTGCTTTACGTACGGCTCGGCGGCGATGGCGGCGAGCGGCCGCGTCGTCAGCTCATCGATGAAGCGCAGCTTGAGCGCCGGATCGTGGTTGTTCTCCACCCAGGTCATGAGCTGCAGCGCCGGCTCGGCCAGCTCGACGGCGGCGCGCGGCGACTCGAACTGCGCGCCGTCGATGATGTCGGCCCAGTGCACGAGCTCGTGGTACTTCGACCAGTCCCAGCCGAACTTCTCGGCGCAGCGCTCGGCGAGGAACTTGGTGCAGCTGCGCGCCTTCGGGTCGAAGAACTTGTGCGGGCTCGGATGGGTGCGGAAGTGCTCCTCGTCGGCGGGCGTCGGGAAGGCGGAGACGTGGTGATCGAACCACCAGTCGAGGCGCGGGCTCGACGAGTAGCGGAAGTCGACCACGGCGTTGACGTCGCCGTCGAAGCTGCCTTCGGGGTAGACGTCGCCGGTGACGTGGTGCTTGCCGGCGAACTCGAAGCTGGCGCTGCCGTCGACGCGGTCGGCGTAGAAGCGGGCGAACAGCGAGGCCGAGGCCGCGCCGTCGAAGCAGTTGTCGTGGAACAGGACCTTCACGCGACGCATCGACCGTTCGTCGCACATCGCTTGCCGTCGCGCAAGCTGCAAGCGCGCGTGTTAACGTGGTGCGCAATGACGCGTGGCTGGCTCGTCGGCTTGCACCTCATCGGCGTCGTCCTGTGGATGGGTGGATTGCTCTCGTTTTCGCGGATTCTGGGGTACCACTCCAAAGAATTGCCGTCGGCGCGGCCGCGGCTGACCTTCATCGAAGGGCGCCTCAACCTGCTCGTGGCGGTGCCGGGCGCCGTCCTCACCGTCGTCTTCGGCCTGTGGCTCCTGTACCAGCACGGCATGGCCTGGTTCCGCGTCGCCGCCTGGATGCACTGGAAGCTGGCGCTCGTCCTCGCCGTGACCGTCATCCACGTCGTCCTCAGCGTCAAGCACCACCAGATCCGGCGCGCGCACCCGGCGGCGCCGATGAATCGCGCGCTCTACGCGGCGCTGCACGGCACCGTCGGGCTCCTCATGATCGCGATCATCCTGCTGGCGACCAATCAGCCGATGTCGCAGCGATGAAGGCGGAGCGCCCCGTCGTCGCGGGCATCGCCGTCTCGCACCCCGAGCGCGTCTTCTACCCCGACGAGGGCATCACCAAGCTCGAGCTGGCGCGCTACTACGAAGCCATCGGCGAGTGGATCGTGCCGCACGTGCGCCGCCGCCCGCTGACGCTGCTGCGCTGCGAAGGCACGATCGCGCGCTGCATGTTCCTCAGGCACGCGCGCGCCTGGGGGCCGCCGGCGCTCGAGCGCGTGCGCATCCGCGAGAAGACGAAGGTGGGCGAGTACCTCGTCGCCAACGACGTGGCCGGCGTGGTCGCGCTCATGCAGATCGACGTCCTCGAGATCCACACCTGGAACTCGACGGCGGACGACGTCGAGCGGCCCAATCGCATCGTGATCGATCTCGATCCGGGCGAAGGCGTGACCTGGAAGGACGTGGTGGCGGCGGCGCGGCGCGTGCGCAAGAAGCTCGAGGAGCTGGGCCTGACGTCGTGGGTGAAGACGACCGGCGGACGCGGCGCGCACGTCGTCGTGCCGCTCTCCCCGTCGGCCGATTGGTCGCGCTGCTTCGAATTCGCGCGCGCCCTGTGCGCCGCCGTCGCGCGCGACGAGCCGGGCAAGCTGACGACGCTCATGGGCGCGCGCAACCGCGTCGGCAAGATCTACCTCGACTACTTGCGCAACAACCGCACCAACACGTCGGTGTGCGCCTACTCGATGCGGGCGCGGCCGGGCGCGCCGGTGTCGTTTCCCGTCGCGTGGGAGGAGCTCGGCCGCGTGCAGCAGGCGCGGCTGACGGTGCGGACGGTGCCGAAGCTCCTGGCGCGGCGCAAGGACCCGTGGGCGGATTACTGGCGTTGTCGGCAGAAGCTCACGGCGAAGATGACGAGCGCTATACTGCGAAGCGAGTGATCCTCCACGTCGACCTCGACGCGTTCTACGCCTCCGTCGAGCAGCGCGACCGGCCCGAGCTGCGCGGCAAGCCCGTGCTCGTCGGCGGCGCGTCGCGGCGCGGCGTCGTGCTGGCGGCGTCGTACGAGTCGCGCGCGTTCAGCTGCCGGAGCGCGATGCCGATGGCGGAGGCGCGCCGCGACG
>CAZLIE010000194.1:0-2124 GCA_964559345.1 uncultured Terriglobales bacterium | reverse complement strand
CGTACGCGACGGTGAGCGGCGAGTTCCGCGACATCCTCGACGCGTTCACCCCGCTGGTCGAGCCCATCTCCATCGACGAAGCGTTCCTCGACGTCAGCGGCACCGAGCGGCTCCACGGCCCACCTGCCGCCGTCGCCGAGGCGATCCGCCAGCGCGTGCGCGCCGAGCTGCGCCTGACCGCCTCCGTCGGCGTCGCCGCGGTCAAGATGGTGGCCAAGATCGCCAGCGACATGGCGAAGCCCGACGGCGTGCTGGTCGTGCCCGCCGACGAGACGCGCGCATTTTTGGCGCCGCTGCCGATCGAGCGGCTGTTCGGCGTCGGGCCCAAGACGGGCAAGGCGCTGCGCGCGCTCGGGCTCGAGACGCTCGGGCAGATCGCGCGCCATCCGCGCGAGGCGCTGGCGGCGCGCCTCGGGGCCACGCACGCCGACGAGCTGCAGGCGCTGGCGCGCGGCGAGGATCCGCGCCACGTCCAGCCCGATCGCGCGGCGGTGTCGATCGGCGCGGAGGAGACGTTCGAGCACGATCTCGTCGACGGGCCGGCGCTGCGGCGGCGCATCACCGCGCAGGCCGAGCGCGTGGCCGAGCGCCTGCGCCGGAGCGGCCAGGTCGCCGGCTGCGTCGTCCTCAAGCTCAAGGATCCCGAGTTCCACACAAGCTCGCGCCGACGCACGCTCGAGGCGCCGACGAGCGACGGGCGCGTGATCGCGCGCGTGGCGCTCGAGCTGCTCGACGCGGTGAAGCTGAAGCCGCCGGGCGTGCGCCTGTCGGGCGTGGCGGCGGCGTCGCTGTCGCCGGCGGACGCGCCGCGCCAGCTGACGCTCGACGAGCCGACGCGGCAGAAGGGCGAGCGCCTCGGCGAGACGCTCGACAAGAATCGCGATCGCTTCGGGCGCGGCGCCGTCGCGCGCGCCGAGCTATTGTCCGACGAGGACTGAGACATGGCAGACGAGAAGAAGAGCGAGCCCGAGAAGAAGAGCGAGCCCGAGAAGAAGGATCCCGAGGGCAACGAAGGCGACGAGACGAAGCCGGACGAGCAGACGTCGAAGCTCGGCCGCTTCATCATGAAGTACCACACGTTCCTGTCGAGCTTCGTCATCGGCGCGGCGGGGCTGGTGGCGACGTCGATCTGGCAGTACCGCCAGTCGGAGGTGGCGAAGCGACAGGCTGAGTCGCAGCAGCGCGTCGCCGAGACCAACGCGGCGAACCAGTGGCGCATCGAGCGCGCCGAGATCCTCGCCAAGAATCTGCAGGTGCTGTCGTCGCAGGGGCCGGGCTCCGTCGAGCAGCGCTACGGCGTGCTCCTGTCGCTGGCGCGCGGCGACATCCTCGATCCCGAGCTGGCGGTGTCGTACGCGCTCGAGCTCGGCAAGGACAATCCCGACTACATGCAGTCGGTCCTGGCCAACACGGCGGGCAAGGACTATCACCGGCTGTCGCGCGCCTACGTCTTGTCGTGCGAGGAGCGCTACGGCATCGCGCGCAACGTGCCCATCTGCCAGCAGGACAAGCTGGCGGCGCGCTCGGAGGCGATCGCGCAGCTCATCTCCGACGAGACGCAGGCGGCGACGTCGCAGCATCAACCGGGGCCGCTCGTGCTGCTCAAGGACGAGCACGACGTGCAGCAGAACGTGTCGCGCTACGCGGGGCTGTTCCGCCCGACGCTGACGGGGATGTACGAGCGGCGGCTGTGGGACGAGATCGGCAAGCTGCAGAATTACTCGACGGGAGCGCACCTGGTGGCGTCGCTGGTGCTGGCGGCGGCGCGCACGGGCGAGTTCGTGACGGCGGACGAGGCGAAGAAGCTGGAGCAGTTCCATCAGGCGCAGACGCAGTGGCTGTCGCAGTACCTCATGGGCGCGACCTGCGACGCCGAGTGCAAGGGCAAGCTGCTCGAGGTGATGGTCTCGTACTACGCCGAGGCGCAGGGCGACTACGACGCGGCGGTGCGGGCCCTGCTGGAGAGCCCGCGGGCGCAGTCGGGCAACGCGCTGTCGCGGCTGCACGCGCGGCTTTTGTGGTGCCAGATCGACGGCGAGGATCTCGGGCCGCTGCGTGACCGCGTGCTGGTGCCGGCGACGGCGGAGCTGCTGGCGAAGCCGAAGGCGGACCCGGTGATCGTCG
>CAZLIE010000193.1:0-5852 GCA_964559345.1 uncultured Terriglobales bacterium | reverse complement strand
GCCACCGCCTCCGCCACCGCCACCACCGCCGCCACCGCCGCCACCGCCACCGCCGCCTCCGCCACCACCACCGCCACCACCGCCGCAGCTCTGGCCGCAGTAGGTCGGGACTTCGCTCACGCACTGCGAATCCCACTTCGTCGAGCAGCAGTAGCTATCCTGCGTGCACACCGCCGAGGCGCACGAGCTGCAGCTCGACGACAGTTTCGTGCCGGCTACGCAAACGTCGTGCGCGCATCCGCCACCGCCACCGCCGCCGCCTCCTCCACCACCGCCACCGCCGCCGCCTCCACCGCCACCGCCTCCGCCGCCTCCGCCACCACCGCCTCCGCCGCCACCACCACCGCCGCCACCGCCGCACGACTGGTTGCAGATCGATCCGACCTCATTGACACATTGCTGATCCCATTTCGTTGAGCAGCAGTAGCTGTCCTGGGCGCAGATTTGTTTCACGCACGGATCACAGGACTTCGTAAGCTTCGGACCGGTCGCGCATGGATCGTGCGCGCACGAGCCCACGACGTACGTCGACCGGACGTCACTCACCGGCCCGAGCGCGCTCGGCGTCTCGTCACGGTTCGTATCCGAGCCGCACGACACCGCCGCGATCGCCAGCGAGAACAGTGCAACACGTGCATACATCAGTCACCTCCGTGGCTGACGGCCCGATATCACCGTCTGTGCCCGTTCATGCCCGTGGCTCCACGGAAACTTCAAAAAATCTACTGCTTACAACAGTTTGCGTAGCATATTGTCGTCCGAGGTAACCCTTTATCTCCGATATCCTACCTTGGATTATCGATGAATTTCGCCGTGCAATCGCATACAATCGACGCGGGGGCTGGAGGGTTCTAGCGTGGACGATTCCCACCGAAGACGGACTGCGGACGATGAGCCGCAGCTCGAGCCTCTGCAGCCGCGCAACGACAGCTGGAGCCAACGCCACATCCGCTGGCACGCGTCCGCGCCGAAGGGCGCCGAGAGCGTGCGCTGGGAGAGCCTCGACGAGCGCTGGGTGGCGATCGCGCTCGGCGACGGCGACGAGCTCGGCTGCGCCGTCGTGACGTCGAGCGAAGGGCGCCGCGCCGTCGTCGACAGCTATGAAGAAGCGCTGATCGTGGCCGAGACGTGGCGGACGTAAATCGCGCGCGCGATCATCGCATCCGCGTCTCCATGGCCGCGCGCGTGCGCAACGCCGACGGCGAGCACGCCGTCGAGGTCGTGGCCATGTCGGCGCGCAGCGCGCTCGTGCTCGCGCGCGCACGGCTCGGCGACGTCGGCCGCACCATCGACCTCGTCGTCGCCGGCGCCGACGGGCGCGAGCTCGAGATCACCGCCGGCATCGAGCGCGTCGAGCGCGTGCGCGAAGGCGAAGCCGTCGCCGTGCAGTTCATGGTGGCGGAGCCGCCGCTCCGGCGCGCGCTCAACGAGCTGCTCGCGCTCTTGCTCACCGGCGACGGCGGCGGCACGCGCCGTCATCCGCGCATCATCTACGACGTGCGCGTGCGCATCGGCAGCGACGCCGAACGGCTCGGCCTGCTCGAGGAGATCTCGCTGTCGGGCGCGAGCGTGCGCGTCGGCACGCGCCTTCTGCCGGGCGAGCCGCTCATCATGCGCGTGCCGCTGGTGACGCAGGGCAACGGGCTGCGCATCATCGGCCGCGTCGTCGAGCAGCGCCCCGCCAGCGACGGCGGCTTTCACACCGGCGTCGCCTTCGACGATCTCGACGAGCGCACGCGCACGGCGCTCGGCCGGCTGCTCGCCGACCTCATGTGCCGCTGACCTCAGACGTTGATCGACGCCGGCAGCGCGCCAAGCCAGTTCTCGTTCTCGATCTCGGCGATCGTCGCGAGCATCTCGTTGGTGGCGGCGTCGAGGCGATCGGGCGGCGCGTGGGCGGCGAGGAACGGCAGCACGGTGCGCTCCTCGTCGGCGATGTGCTCCTCGAGCGCGGCGGAGAGCTCCTCGAGCGCGCAGTGAAAGGGCGCGCCCGCGGCCCACAGCTCGCGCACGTCGGCGACCACGTTGCGCAGGGCGCGCTGCGCCTTGATCGCGCGCCGGCTGTCGGGGTAGCCGAGCTCGCCGAGCAACGGGTGCAGGTGCCGCGCCTCGAGCGTCCAGTGCAGCTTCACCGCATCGTCGAGCGCGTCGAGATCGATGGCGACGCGCTCGTGGTCGGCGTCGCGCAGCTCCGCGAGCAGGCGGCGCATCTCGACGTGCTGCTGTCGTAACAAATCGTCGACGGTCATGACCGATGCACGCAGCAAGCGACGTACCGGCGCCGCCGGCCGTCGGGGGCGCGGGCGAACGCCCGGGCGGCGCGCGAAGGCTCGTGACGCCGGCCTTGTGCCGTGCTCTGATGCGCCATGCCCCGCGTCCACGCCAACGGCATCGAGCTCGAATACGAAACGATCGGCGACGAGCGCGCGCCGCCGCTCCTCATGATCATGGGCCTGGCGTCGCAGATGATCGTGTGGCCCGACGAGCTGTGCCGCATGCTCGCCGAGCGCGGGCTCCGCGTCATCCGCTTCGACAACCGCGACGTCGGCCTGTCGACGAAGCCGAGCGCCGGCTACACGCTCGACGACATGGCCGACGACACCGCCGGCCTCCTCGACGCGCTCGACCTCCCCGACGCGCACGTGTGCGGCGCCTCGATGGGCGGCTACATCGCGCAGCTCGTCGCCATCCGCCATCCGCGCCGCGTGCGCAGCCTGTGCATCATGATGTCGTCGACGGGCGATCGCAGCGTCGGCGGCGCCGATCCCGACATCCTGCCGCTGCTGCTCGAGCCGGCACCGACGGAGCGGGCGGCGTACATCGAGTATCGCGTGCGCATCTCGCGCCGCGCGTCGTCGCCGGGCTACCCGTTCGACGAGGCGCGCATCCGCAGGCTCGCCGCCGCCGTCTACGATCGCTGCTTCTTCCCGCTCGGCGCCAAGCGGCAGCTCGCCGCGGTGATGGCGTCGGGCGACCGCACCGCGCAGCTCGCCGACGTGCGCGTGCCGACGCTGGTCGTGCACGGCGATAAGGATCCGATCGTGCACGTCTCGGGCGGCGAAGCGGTCGCGCGCGCCATCCCGGGGGCCCGGCTGCGCATCGTGCCCGGCATGGCGCACGATCTGCCGGCGCCGCTGTGGCCCGAATTCGCCGACGGCATCGCCGCCAACGTCCGCTCCGCCTAGCCACGCCCGGCGCGCGCTTCGCCTAGCCGCGCCGGCGCCAGCTCCGCGTAAAGCGCGTCGAAACGGCGCTCCGCATAAACCGCGTCGAAACGGCGCTGCGCTCAAACCGCGTCGAAACGGCGCTCCGCTCAAACCGCGTCGAAACGACGTTCTGCGACAAATTGTCGCACGCGCGCGCGCAACCACGTTCCAGCGTATCGCGCGCGCCACGCATTGTCGGGCGCTGCCCTTGTAGGTCCGCCTCGCATGCCGATAGCTCACCGCCACCGGGACTGGACCCGGTCCACCACCAGGAGACGGCCATGCCGATTCTGTTCACCAACATTCGCACGCTGCCCTCGACCGATGTCAGCTCAGGCGGGATGCCGTTCTCATTCCAGCCGCCCAACCCCGGTTTCGCGCTCGTCGGCCTCATCGTCCGCGCCGGCCACTGGATCGATCAGGTCGCGCCGATCTTCGCCGAGATCAACGAGGACGGCACCATCGGTAACGAGCACGTCGGACCGGCGTTCGGCGGCCACGGCGGCAGCATCCAGGAGCTGCGCTGCACCCCCGGCCACGTCGTCACCGGCCTCCAGACGCGCTCGGGCAACTACGTCGACGCGGTACGCCTCTACCAGTCGCGCTGGGACGGCACCATGCTCGACCTGTCGCAATCGCGCTGGACGTCGTGGGTGGGCGCGCCGAACATGGGCGGCGTCGAGCGCATGGAGCGCTTCGTCGAGCCGCAGGGCGCCGCCGTCGCCGTCGGCATCGCCGGCCGCGCGGGCGGATACGTCGACAACTTGACGCTCATCGGCGGCGAGCTGGTGCGCGTGACCGGCACCGCCGTCGCCAAGGGCACGACGTCGCGCACGCGCCAGAGCGTGGCGACGACGTAATCGCGAATTACGTGGTGGCAGGAGCCGCGAGCTTCGGCAGCGGCTCCTGCTTCTTCGGCGCGTTCTTGTCGTTGAGCACGACGTTGAGCTCGAGCACCTCGACGCCGCCCGAGCGGTCGACGTTGACCGTCACCTGCCCGAGATCGATGAGCTCGTACTTGGCGATGACCTGCAAGAGCTCCTGCTGCAGCTGCGGCAGGTAATCGGGCACGTCGCGCGTCACCGTCCGCTCGCGCGCGACGATGATTTGCAGTCGGTCCTTGGCGATCGCCGCCGTCTTGGGCTGCCGCTTGAAATAATCGAGGAAACCCATCTTCACCCTCGCTTTCTAGCCGAACAGCCGCTTGAAGAAGTTCCGCTTCTCCACGTCGATGAAGCGGTGCGGACGCTCCTCGCCGAGAAAGCGATAGACGACGTCGGCGTACGCCTGCGAGACGTCGGTCATCTCGTCGAGGATCACCGGCTGCCCCTTGTTCGACGCCTGGATCACCGCCTTCGACTCGGGGATGACGCCGAGGAACGGGATGCCGAGGATCTCGAGCACGTCGCCGACGGAGAGCATCTCGCCCTTGGCCACCTGCGCCGGGTTGTAGCGCGTCAGCAATAGGTGCGTGCGGATCGGCTCGGCGCCCTGCTCCGAGCGCTTCGTCTTGGCGGCCAACAGGCCAAGCACGCGATCGGAGTCGCGCACCGACGAGACTTCGGGGTTGGTCACGACGATCGCCTCGTCGGCGAAGTACATGGCCATCTGCGCGCCCTTCTCGATGCCGGCGGGCGAGTCGCAGATGATGTACTCGAAGCCGAG
Organism: uncultured Terriglobales bacterium; assembly: GCA_964559345.1. Taxonomy (GTDB): domain Bacteria; phylum Acidobacteriota; class Terriglobia; order Terriglobales; family Acidobacteriaceae; genus Gp1-AA112. The sequence goes on along the minus strand of CAZLIE010000193.1, from coordinate 981 downwards.
CGACTTGAGCTCGTCGATGACCTTGCCCACGCCTTCGATGTCGAGCGCGTCCTTGTCGCGCGTCTGCGACGCCGGCAGCATGTAGAGGTTCTCGATGCGCTTGTCGCGGATGAGCGCCTGCTGCAATTTGGCCTCGCCCTTGATGACGTTGACGAGGTCGTAGATCACGCGGCGCTCGCAGCCCATGACGAGGTCGAGGTTGCGCAGGCCGACGTCGAAGTCGATGGCCACCGTCTTCTTGCCGAGGAGCGCGATGCCGGTGGCGATGTTCGCGCTGGTCGTGGTCTTGCCAACGCCGCCTTTGCCTGAGGTGACGACGACGATCTTGGACACGGGCAACCTCCTGCCTCGGGTTTCGCGTGAGACGAGCTCTTACGCCCATGAAGCGACACGGAAGATCGCAACGCAATTTTTTTGATCAGATTTTTTTCACAGGGAGAAGAGAGATCAGGGAGGTTTCTAACTTTTTGTTTTCTTCCTGATTCTAACTTTCTATTTTCTGCGTGATCTCTCCTCTCCCTGTGGCAATTCCGGGTCAGAGGGGGGCGACGCGGACTTCGCCGTGCTCGACGAAGATCTGGGCGGGCTTGCCGCGCAGCGCGGCGGGGATGGCGTCGGCGGTGAGGAACTCGCCGGCGACGGAGATGAGCTCGGCCTCGAGCGACTGGCAGAAGACGCGCGCGTCGGTGTTGCCGTGCGCGCCGGCGAGGGCGCGACCGCGCAGCCGGCCGTAGACGTGCACGTGGCCGTCGGCGATGATCTGCGCGCCCGGGTTGACCGGCGCGACGACGACGACGTCGGCCTTGCCGTAGATGACCTGGCCGCCGCGCACCGGCTGGCGCACGGTCAGCGTCGGCGGCGGTGGCTCCGGCTTCGCCGCCGACGCTTTCGCTTCCTCGACGGCAGGCGCGGGCGCGGCGGCGCTCTCGGCGACGGCCGCCGGTTTGTCCGCGTCGGCGGGCGGCGCCTCGACGGCCGGCG
>CAZLIE010000192.1:0-5917 GCA_964559345.1 uncultured Terriglobales bacterium | reverse complement strand
ACTTGGGAGCGTACAGCATCCCGTCTGGAGACCGGTCTTCTCATCTCATCTGTTTACGCTCTTGCGGCTAAGGGCGTCAAAGTGCGTGCTGAACGTGGTCGGAATGTTATTGAAGCCGTTGACATTGATCGCGGTGGGGTCGATGTCGCCGATGCACTTCGTATTGGTGATATCACGAGTACAAGGATTCGACTTCAAATTGTTCGGATCCAGGGTCTTCGTGGAAGGATCCGCGTACGTGCCATTGCTGGCGACAACGGCAGCGTCGTAAACGTCGCGGATACCGGTTGCCGTGCCGCGGCTCTCGTTGTTGCTGAAAAAGTAGCCGAAACGGCTGCTGACCAGCAACTTTGAAGTTGGAGTCCAGTCGCCGCCAAACGCGTAAACGCTGAGCGGATTCACCGTTCCACGGTCACCGCGGAGGGTGTTGGGATCGGTCGTCGCGCCCGAGTTCACCTGCCCGTACGCGCTATCCGCCACACCCAGCTGTCCTTGGGTGCGCGAGAAAGCATAGTTCCAGCTGCCAAACAGGCGCAGCGAGTTCGCAACTCGATAATCGAGGCGGTTGTAAGCATTGTGCTGATCGAAGTTATTGGTCAGCGTACGAGGGCCGGGATTCGCACCTGTAAACGTAGTGGTGCGCTTCGTGCTGTCAAACGAAGGTACGTAGCTGCTGAAAAACCATAGACGGTCGTTGAGGATCGGTCCGCCGATTTCGTAGCCGGGCTCGACTATGTGACGGTCGTCCTTCTTAGGAATGTAGTACTGGGGCGTGCCATCGAGCCGTGAGCTGGTCGAAAGCGGGGCCTTGGTCGGATCCAGGCGAAGTCCGCAGTTGAGGCGCTCCGTAACGATGTTGACCGGAGTCTGCAGGTTGGTAAAACCGCTGCCGCACTGGTCGTTGGCGTCGAGAGCGGACGACTGGTAGTACACCTTCAGTTCGCCGTGGTAGGTGTTGGATCCGCGCTTGGGAACTGCATTGATGACGCCGCCCAGCGCTCCGCCGTACTCTGCCTCGAAGCTGCTCGACTTGATTTGGACTTCCTGAATGAAGTCCTGCTGGAAGTTCTTGCCGACACCGCCGTTCTGAACGTTGGTAGTGTTGATGCCATCGATCAGGTACACGTTTTCAGAGTCAGACGCTCCATCAATCTGGAAGCCATTGTTGCGTCCGTTGGTTGCGCCTTGCAGAGGTTCTTGACGCGCTCCGGGAGCAAACGGAATTACAGATTGAAACGAGCGGCCCTTGGGGATCCCCAGCAGGATTTCCTGGGTGACATCCGTTTGAACCTTGCTTTGCGTGACATCGACGACCGCGGCCTCGCCGCTGACTTCAACCACGGTCTGCTCGGCCTGTCCAAGTTTCAGATCGAAGTTGATGATCGGCAGAGCACCGGTCTCCAGGCGAAGATTCTGCTTGGTTTCTGAGCTAAAACCTGGCGCAGTCACAGCGATGCTGTAAACGCCGGGAGGCAATTGCCCAATTTGATAGTTGCCGCCTGAGTCGGTTTTGGCCATCTTCTTACCGATCAAAGCCGGGCTGGTGACCGTGACAGTAGCGCCGCTTATCACTGCGCCCTGGGGGTCCTTTACGCTTCCCTGTATGCCCCCGGTCGTCTCTTGCGCGAACGCAGTAAACGACAAGAGCAGCATAGATGTCAGGGCAAAAAACAGCTTCTTCCCCATGTTCTCTCCTTGGAACTTTTTATTTGGCTTGTTATTTGGCTTGCAGCCGAACGTCGGGAAACAGGTACGGAAGGCCGAGGGATAAGTACACAACGAGTGTCTCTGCCTGATTGCGTGGGTGTGCATTTCTGCTTCCACACAGGTTTGGCTTTGTTTTCAATTTTTTACAAAGTCGCAGGCAACCTCTACTCCTGAATTTGGGATTGATTATGGTCCGGGCATACGGAAAAACGTATTTCGTCCCCGGTTTCCCGCCATACATCCCTGCAACTGTTTGCAGTAATTGGGCAGCCGAGCGCCACGGTTGGGAAGAGCAGCCGTGCCTGAGGAATGTTTTCGAGTTCGTGTCTTGGAATCAGGCGGTGGTAGGAGGCCCTGCTTCGAGCGAATGCAGGCCTCGCACCGTTTCGCCCAGGTCTCCGGTTTGAAATAAGCGGATTGCCGCGATTCCATCGGCTCCGGCTGCGATGCATTGCTCGGCGTTCGCGAGCGTTACTCCTCCAAGCGCTAACACCGGCATTCTCAGATTTGCGGCGCGACGTTCTCGGCAAACGCGCTGCAGCATCTGTAGTCCGTGTGCGTTAGACATTCCATTCTTTTCGAACACTGGAGCAAACACGGCAAAATCGGCGCCGTGTCCCTCGGCAAGCTCCACTTCGCGCGCGTCATGACACGAAGCCGCGATCACCGGTCGAGACATTCCCGCCTGCGTCAGCATGGCGCGCGCCTCTGAAGCTGAAATATCGTCGGATGGAAGATGGACTCCATCCGCGCCACAGGCCAGCGCGATGTCGATGCGCGAGTTGATCAGAAGCTTTGTGGATTGCGATCTCTCGCGAATGATTTTCACGGCCTCAGCGGCGAGTTCCAATAGTTGCCTCGCGCTGAGATCTTTTTCGCGGAGTTGAACCGCGTCGATGCCCGCCTCAGCAGCGCGGCCTATCTGCGCCAGCAAGAGTTGCCGCGAGCGGCGCTCATCGGACGCGAGTTGCCTGCGATCGGTGATGCAGTAGAGAAACAATCTCCGAACTTATCATGGCCGCAGTTCCCTGCAGTGCCTCCGATACAACCGATTGCGAGCGTTTCCGACTCTGTCTTTGGATGGATGCTGCCAACCTCGGCGCACAACTGATCGAACTGCTGGTCATCGCCATTCCTATCGCGTCGGTGACCTGGACCATTACTCACGAAGAGATCTTTCGCGAGGCGCGTGAATTTTGCGCGCGCTGCTCTCAGGAGTGCAGACAACTCGCTCTGCGCAAATTCTTCTACATAGTCACGTGTGAATACTGTTTCAGTCACTACGTCTCCGGTTTCTTCCTCTTCATCACCGGCTTCAAGCTGATATTCGACGACTGGCGCGGCTACATGCTCAGTCTGTTTGCCCTGGTCTGGATCACGAATACCTACATGTCGATCTTCGGGCGGGTGCGGCTCGACATCAAGCGCGAGCGCGTCGAGATCAAAGGCGTGGAACACGAAGTCAGACAGAAGACCGAGAATGGTGCGCCAGATCGGCGCATAGCAGCCTGACCGGCAATAACTCGGTTTTCAAACCGGCAACAGACCGAAGCCACCTTCGATGAGCGCGCCTATCGGCAAATACTGCGCACAGGATTACAGGCGGCGCAATACACCTATTCCAAGCCGGACGCCTACCGCGTCCGAATCGGCGCAGTGGACCGATCCAGTCAGCAATTGGGAACCATCGATGCTGTTCGGAGCAGACTGCGCTGCTTTAGCCAAGTAATTGTGGATTTGATTCGAAGGACCGTCACCCGTCCCCGGGCGAGCTTAATAAATTGTCATTCCGAGCTCCGCTGTGCGCTCGAAATCCGCCGTTCTGGTCCCCAGAAAAAACAGATTCCTCGCTTCGCTCGGAATGACAATTCTAAGAGGATGAGATCCTAAGAGGATGACATCGTAGAACACGCTCACCGCGGAGCCTGCTGTGACGGCTGCTCGTTCTCGCTGTTCTCCGGCGGCATTGGCAGTGGCTTTTCGATTGGCTTGCGCGGGAACATCTGGTCACGCATCGCCGCGTTGTACACGAAATCCGCAACAATCACTGCCGCCTGCTTCAGATCGTCCATCTGCAAGCGGTCATAGACGTCCATGTTCGAGTGGTGCGTTCGCGTCTCGTACTCAATCGGATCCTGAATGAACTGGAATCCGGGAATGCCGACCGCGTCGAAGGAAAGATGATCGGTGCCACCGGTGTCGCGCATCGTGAGCGTGTCCATTCCCAAATCTTTGAAGGGGTGCATCCACGCTTCAAAGATCGGCTGCACTCCGGCATTTTCCTGCAGGTAAACGCCGCGCAGCTTGCCCGTTCCGTTGTCCACGTTGAAATAGACGGATACTTTTGCCTGCTCCGGCTTCACCGTAACTGCTCCAGCTTCGCGCCGCAGCAGCGTCGGCATTCCCTGCATGCCGGATGTTTCCATCATGGGGCGCGACCCGAAATGATGAACCACGTACCACTGCGAACCCAGGAGGCCTTCTTCTTCGCCGCTCCACAGGCCGATGCGGACCGTGCGCCGCGGCTTGACTCCCAGCGACTGCAGAATGCGCATCGCTTCCATCATGATGATCGAGCCGGCGCCGTTGTCGGTCGCGCCAGTTCCCGCGTGCCATGAATCGAGGTGCGCGCCGACCATGACGACTTCATCTTTCTTGTCGGCGCCTGGGATTTCCGCGATAGTGTCGTACTGCTGGTCGGCATCGGACCAGATGTTCTTTACCTGCAGCTCAAGCTCAACCGGTTTGTTGGCCTCGAGCAGACGCGCGATGCGGTCCCACTGCTCGACAGCCATCGTCATTTGTGGAGTTGTCGATTGTGGATCCCCTTTCTTGTACGACGCGCCTTGCTGCACGAAGACAGTTCCGCCGCCTTCCGTTCCGCGGCTGTGATCAATTACCGCGAGCACCTTCTCCTCGGCCCAGAACTGATTGAGGTCGCGTTGGAACTGCTGGCGCTTTACGAAATCTGCAAAAGTAAATCGCGGCTTCTCGCTCGGGACTTCATAATTCCCCACATCCGCAAGTGACTTCTCGTTATATCTGACGTACGGCGCTTCGACGATAGGTTTCACCTCTGGCATATCGCCGAGGATCACAATCTTGTCAGCGAGTTTGCCGCGATATTTCGCGAAATCTTCCTTCGTCTTGATATTCGCGCGGACGCACTGACCATGAATGGTTCCATCGGTGCCCGCGGTCCATGCCTTGGGATAGGCGATGAAGGTCTGAACGTCGGGAGAAATCATTCGTACATTGCTGTACTCGTTCTGCCATCCACGGCCGAACGGAGACCACGGTTCCAGATGCGCGTTCACCAGCCCAAAGCTGGTGAGCTCGTCGCGCGTCCATTCATTGGCGCGCTTCATATTGGGCGAGCCGGTCAGGCGCGGACCAATGGCTTCGATCAATCCATTGGCGATCTCGGTGATCTTTGAATTGCGAAAGCCCTCATAGCGGATCTTGGTCACCATCTCGAGATCGACTCTCTCCTGGGACTGCGCGAGGGCACATGTGCAGAAGAGACAGACAAACAACGGCGCAATGAATGCTTTCAAAATTCCTCTCACCTCAGAATTGATTTTGGTCTCCGCGCTGCGCAGACTGCGGCGAGCGTGTTCTGCAGCCGGTCAAGTGCAAGGCGGAAATACTAACATCTCTCATCACCGGGCTGAGGAAATGCGCCGATACGGTAAAATCTTGCAAATGTCACAAACGGCGCAAGCCGAGACACGTTCCGCAGCGGAGGTCATTCGAACCGCCAGCGTCTCCCAGGCTCCGAACGGAGTCTGCTACACGATGCTGGGCGAGAACACTATCGCCCGCGAGGACCTCGAGCGGATCATCGGCTCCGTCCCGCCGCCGATCGCGGCCGCACTCCAGCGCAAGGCCTTCTACTTCGTGCCACTCACTGTAGGAGAAGGTGACGACACGCGCATCGTCGAGCGCTATGACGCCGGGTTGAGCGATCGCGCAGTCTGCCATCGCAATTACAACGTTGGCAGCTCGCAGTGCGTATTCATTTCCACCCGAGTAATGGAAGACAAATTTTCCGTCGCCTTCGAGTTCTTCATCAACGTGGGACATGCGTTCGTCGAGCGCGCAGGCGTCTCTGAGGATTTTGCCGCCGTGGTCTGGAAGCAGGCGCAGGCGAATGTCCGGGGTGAGAGCAGTCTCGATGCCTTCGAGTTGCGCAAACTGGCCACCGCGC
>CAZLIE010000191.1:0-5925 GCA_964559345.1 uncultured Terriglobales bacterium | reverse complement strand
CCAGAAAATTTCAGGTGATGTTTTTCCGAATTGGAATCCGACGAGGATTCTGACATCCCCCTCGCGGTTGACCGGCTTAGGAAACAGATGGGAGCACGAGGGACACTTTGCTCAACGTTTTACGATGATGTCTGTCAATGACAGCCTCGCCTCCCAGCTGCGACGGAGAAGTTCAGGCGTGTCATTGTCCTCTTTGGGATATCCGATACAGAGATATGCAATCAATTTCCATTCGGGAGGAACACTGAGGCAACGGTTCACTTCCGCTGGATCAAGGATCGAAACCCAACCCAACCCCAATCCGTAGCTACGCGCGGCCAACCACAAGGTGTAAACAGCCAGAACTGTAGAGTATTCCAGAGTCTCTGGCATTGTTGCTCTACCTAATCCGCTCCCACAATCTGTGTGTTCGTTGAGGAATACTGCCAGGTGAACCGGAGCATCGCGAAGGCCTGCTAATTTCAAATTGGCATAGATTTGTGCCTTCTCGCCCGAATACAAGCTCAGGGCCTGCCGATTGCAGTATTCAAAATTTGCTTGTACCGATTCACGGCATTCATTCGACTCAACCAGTACGAATCGGCAAGGCTGACTGTAGCCGACGGAGGGCGCAAGACAGGCTAAACCGATCAAGTATTCGATCAGTTGAGCATCAACATGATCGGAACGGAAGCTGCGAACATCTCGCCTCCACTTCAGGAGGTCTTCAAACTGCTTTCGGAAAGTCTCGTCGAACTCCGGTCCGTTAAGCACAGATGTGGTCGATACGTTGTAAGTCATAGAGTGTGGATCTCGTCAACATGCCAACTCTGTTCCGAGTAGTTGAGCACCGTGGTTGATCCATATTCCAGCGGGAGCTTCCAACCATCTTGTGCTGCTATTCCGACGACTGATACGAGAGTGGTACGGATAAAGCCCGCATGGGTAACAACCACAGCACAGGTATTTTGAGCCTGCTCTGCGAAGCATCGAAGTTCATTCTGCACGCGTTGCTGAAACCCCGCGAACGACTCTCCATCTGGAGCTACACCTGCCGGATAGTCCTTGAGCCAACGAGCGGCATCGGCTGGATTGATAGCCTCAATCTCAGCCCACGACTTTCCTTCCCACGTCCCAAAGTTGATTTCGTCGAGCCCAGATCGAACATTCACTTCAAGACCTGCGGAAGCTGCGATGGCTTCGGCGGTTCGGCGGGCCCTGAGCAAACTGCTGGAATAAATCTTCTTAAAAGGCCACTGCCTCACACGCTGCACTATATTCTGCAGTTGCCACCGTCCATCCTGGCTGAGATCCGGATCGGAGCACCCGCAAAACCGCCCTGCCATATCTGTGTGCGCGTGACGTACAAGTAGTACGGTGGCTCGATTGCCGAGCGGATTCATGCTGTCAGCACCCCGCAAAAGTAAACTGCAATCTCAGTGAGCTGATTGGTTGCTCCAAAGCAATCGCCTGTCACTCCGCCGATTTGACTGCGGTAGTATGCCGCCGTGATAACGGTCAAAGCTAGTGCAGCCGCAATGGGAAGCCACATATGATCCCGCAGTAGCAAATAACAAATTGCAACGGCAACAACAGTAGCGAAGACTAGAGAGATCACTGAGGTACGCTGCGCCAATTGAGCACCCTGTCCCTCTGGCCGCGCCGGTCGCAAGAACATGCCTAAGGGGAGCGTCGTCCACCGGCACAATACATGTGCCGCCATCACATAAGACGAAAAGCGAACCGTGGCCAATTCGCTCAGCAGAACGTACCGAGTCAAGAGCGATAAGGTGAGAGCAATTGTCCCAAAGGCGCCGATGTGGCTGTCATGCATGATGAGGAGAATCTTGTCCTTCGTCCAACCTCCGCCAAATCCATCCGCAGCATCAGCAAGGCCATCCTCGTGAAATCCTCCCGTGATCAGGATCAGATAGACAAGCACTGTGATGGCCACCACTGAACGACTGGCATGACCACTCAATAACCGATTCAGCACAGCAGCTCCCAGACCCAGTGCAAGCCCTACCAAGGGAAAGAACTTAGCAGCGCGCGAGAGCGAGTCCGGTTCAGGCGGAGCAGATGGCAGCGGAAGTCGGGTCATGAACTGGAAGGCCGCCAACAGATCCCGGAATCCTTTGATCATGCACTTGCACCATTCACGACTAGCCGCATGAACCCGTCGCCTCTCTCACAAGGTCGGGCTTGTCACTGACTCCAGCAGACTCAAACGTAGCCATGTCGACAAATGCCGCTACTGCAGCCCCGATAATGTTCATCGCCAAAGACGTTCCGGTGCCTTCGCCTAATCGCATGTCTAAATTGAGTAAAGGTTCTTGCTTAAGAATACGAAGGAGCGCCGTGTGTCCGGGCTCAGCCGAGAGGTGAGCTGCAAACATGTAATCAGCGCTAGCCGGGCACAATCGTATCGCTAGCGCGGCACTCGCAGTCGCGATGAAGCCATCGCAGATAATCGCGATCCTCGCTGCGCCTGCCCCCAGACATACACCTACAAGGCCAGCAATCTCCAGACCTCCGAGTGTTTGAAGAATGCGCAGTGCGTCACCGGGGTCCGGTGCGTGCAATCGAAGGGCTTGCTCCACGACGAATCGCTTTCTGGCCAGGATCTCATCATCTGCTCCCGTGCCTCGCCCGGTGACCGCTGCAACCGGCAAGCCCGTAAGCGCAGCTGTGATGGCAGCCGCTGCAGTGGTGTTTCCAATGCCCATTTCTCCTATTCCGATCAGGTTTACTCCGGCCTTCTTGGCATCCACGGCCAGTTCAAGGCCGAGCGTGATTGCAGCCATAGTTTCTCCGGGAGTAAGGGCAGGTTCCTTGCTGAAATTTCGGGTTCCTTTACGAACAGGTCTTTGAATGAAGTGGATTTTTTGTTTGCCAGACACGTCGATGATCGGAATCGGCGATTTCACTCCGGCATCGACAATGACCAGCTCGGCTCCGGCAGTCTTTGCAAAAGCGTTAATTGCAGCGCCACCGCGCAGGAAATTTGCGACCATTTGCGCGGTAACTTCCGCTGGATATGGGCTCACTCCTTCTTCTGTAACGCCGTGATCGGCGGCAAAAACCACAATGCGTTTGCGATCTACTTTAGGTGCAAGGGTCTGTTGAATAGCCACCATTCGGCAGGCAATTTCTTCCAGCTTTCCCAAGCTACCGGGAGGTTTGGTCAACCGATTCTGCCGCTCCAGAGCCTTGGCCATCCAGGTTTGCTCGACAGGTGCAATTTGTCCAAAAATGTTCACGAGATGATTCATAGTGCAAGCACTTCCTTCAGCGCTTGAATGAGTTTCATGTTTGCAGCGCGGTCTTTTACTGACAGACGCATATACACTTCAGGTTCAAGTCCTTCATAGCTGCTGCAATCGCGAATCAGAATGCGATGTTCAATGATCAACCGCTCCCGGATGGAGGATACTGAGGGTGATCCCGGAGCAACTCTGATCAATAAGAAATTCGCTGCCGAAGGGAAGACCTGTAATCCTAGTTGACCGAGCATTTCAGCAAGCTGCTTACGCTCCACCTCGCAGCTCACGCGAGTCCGCTTCGCATAGTCCACATCGGACAATGCCTCGCTCGCGGCAATGATGGCCAGGCTAGAAACTGGCCAGGAAGGTACTTGTTGCCGAAGAGCTTCTGCTAATTCTGGATTGCTCAGCGCATAGCCCACCCGCATTCCCGCCAGAGCATGAAACTTCGTTACAGAGCGGAGCACTACAACATTGGTTAACGTGCCTAGCGCCCTGCTAATGCTGGCCGCTGGAGCATATTCGATGAAAGCTTCATCGACTAAAACAGTGATTTGATTGGCAGCGGCTTTCCGTGACAGATCCAGCAAGCATTCACGAGAGATGATGCCGCCCGAAGGATTGTGCGGGTTGGTAATAATACAGAAATCACAATCATTCTGTTGCGACGCCAACAAAAAGGCATCCGCATCGAGCGCAAAATGTCTCTCTGGGTCCAAGAGAAAGGAAGTGTAATTACAACCTGCGGCCAAGATCGCGCGGCGATATTCGCTAAAAGCTGGTATCGGCAATAGACAATGCTTGGGTTTCAACGCTCGTAATACGACATCGATCAAGGCAGCGCTTCCATTGGCCACAACCACGCATTCCGGCTGTACACCAGCGTACTTTGCAAGGGTTTCGCAAAGAGAGCGGCAATGGGGATCGGGATAACGGGATATCAGTTCGGTGTTCGCACACAACTCGCCCAAACGGGCTATCACGCGTAGCGAGGGACCTGCCGGATTTATGTTGGCGCTAAAATCGATGATCTCTTCAGAGCGCAGACCGTAGGCCATTGCAATTTGCTCTACGTTTCCCCCGTGCACCGGCTCGTTGAATTTCGCGATGGCTGTGGCAAGGTCAGTGGTCACGATTCCTCCACACGGAAAAAGCCAAACCGAACGCCAACGCAATTAACGATGCGCCGAAGGCCAGTTTCAATGACTGGCGCGCCTGGTGGATGGTTGGCGCTTCAAATTCTGCGCCAAGGTAGGGCATCTGATGCAGTTCGCCATCGTACGAATTTGTGCCTCCAAGGCGGACTTGAAGTGCTCCAGCCATAGCCGCTTCAGGCCGGCCGGCGTTAGGACTCAGGTGTTTGCTTGCATCGCGTGTCCAGATTTTGATCGCGCCCTGCGCGTCGGCTCCTTGCACAACGCAAGCAGCCATGGCAATCGCGGCAGCAGACATTCGCGCTGGCAGATAATTCATGACGTCATCGGCTCTGGCAGATGCACGTCCAAAATAAAAATAATGGGCGTTTCGATGGCCGATCATCGAGTCAAGAGTGCTGATAGCCTTGAAAGCAAGCGCGAGCGGTGCACCGCCAACCACAAGGTAGAACAGAGGAGCAATCACACCATCGCATGTGCTTTCGGCTACGGTCTCGATAACCGCGCGAGCTATTTCGTGTTCACCTAAGTTGCTTGTATCCCGTCCTACGATGCGCGCCAGCCGCTTGCGTGCCAGCACCAAATCGGCGCTTCCAACGGCTTGAATAACAGGGTTTGCCTCGTCGGCCAGATTGCGCAAAGCCAGCGTCGTCCATCCCAACACAATCTCAGCTATGGGATTTAGCGAGTAGCTTTTACGGCGCGCAAGTCGTAGAAAGGAGTACGTCGCAACAAAGGCGCCACTTGCTATTACAGCCGTTACGCAAGCACCGGCAAACAGTTCTTCTCGCGGATTGCGAGCGAAATAGCGCGATAGCTTCTCCAGCTCTTTGGTCGCTTTGCCCATGATGCGGACTGGGTGTGGAAACCATTCTGGATCTCCGCAAAGAAGGTCGAGCGCGAAGCAGCCCATCAATCTCGTTGGCGCAATCATAGGGCGGCCTCGGCTGCTATCTTTCCTTGGGAATGGTGCATAGAAAAGCCCAGCCAATGGCAGATTGCATCAAGGTCCACCGCCCCCTCCACAACATCGGCAAGGTGATCGAATTCGGCATGCCGCTGTTTTGCACGAAAAGCAAAATTGGGTGATGGACTGAGCTGGCAGGCGGCGCGCGCATTGGCCAAGAGACTATGCCGAAAGCCGTCTTGGTCGAAAAGCCCATGCACATACGTACCAAGACAATTGCCGGTTGAGTCCTGAACCCCATCTTGGATCGTCTGGGATTCATGGCGGCGGCGAATTATGAAAAGGGGCTTCGCTTCGGCTTCGTATATGGTTTCGCCCAGATGGATTTCGTATCCAGTTGCCTCTGGCGTCTGGCTGGCAATTCCAAATAGAGTTTTCGAGACAAGCTCAGCTTTGACCTGGGCCGTGACCTTTTGTCGTACAAGTACGGTATGAACGGGAAGAAGGGCGAGCCCGTCGACTTGGCCTCCACCTTCCATGCCGTAAGGATCGGCGATGCTGAGGCCCATCATCTGCATGCCACCACAAATACCTATTACCAGTGAATAAGTCGCGTGATGTT
>CAZLIE010000190.1:0-5964 GCA_964559345.1 uncultured Terriglobales bacterium | reverse complement strand
GCGTTCAAGGTTTCCAGGGACCTCTCGGCCCACAAGGTCCTCCTGGGCCACAAGGTCCTGCCGGCCCAGCATCGGCAGGGGCTGTCACCCAGCTTACCTGGGGCGCTCCCATCAATGCCTTTGGCCAAACTGTATTTCCTTCGGTGCAGACCTTCACTGGGTTCAAGCACATGAAGATCAGAATGACCTTCAAACGTTCGACTGCAACCAATAGTCTTAGTCTCTACATATCCAGCGACGCCCTGCACGCGTACAACTTTGCATGTCAGGGAGACGGCAACCTGGTGATGTATTACATGAATGGATCAACGGGGACCGTGCTTTATAGTCCGATGATCTTCAACTCCAACATAGCCGGATACAATTACGTGGAGTTCGAGCTGTCACCGTTAGCTCCATCGGTGAATCAGATCTGGGGACAGCTGAATAGTTACCGAATGCTACCGGCAAGTCCGGGCGATACACGGGGCAACTTGGATCTCTCCACCGGCACCTTCACCATCTATGCCGCGATCGATTCGAGTGCGAACATAATGAATGCTTTTGTGGAAACCTGGTAAGACTCAGCTCAACTCAAAGAGGCTGCCGACGCAAGTTATCGGTGGCCTTGGTTGCTAGAGCAGCACGTGTTCAGTACTTTTGGCATGATTGAAGTGTGCTGTTCCGAAAAGGCCGCAGTCGCTGTTTCTTATTATCGGCAGCAACTTTCGTTGTCTGTCCAGTTCCGAGGACCGAGGACCGAGGCCCGGCGCGGCGTCCCGCCATTAAACGCTCACATTCGATGATTGGCGCACGCTCTAGTCTGGGTTTGACGCAACAAAGAGGGACTCCTTAATTTTGAAAATTTTGAACTTGGAAGTCCGAGCTCCTTTTCTTCAGATTGGACCTCCAAACTCGAGCAGCGCACCTCCCGACAGATCCAACAAAGCCCAGGTTACCAAGGTCTTGAGCCCCTCGATACATGCGGTCCCTCACTCCGCACTTGTTTGTTCCTAAAAACTTGCTCAAGATCAAATAGTTCGATTGAGGCCAGACAAAGTGAGCGCGACTCCTACGCTCCTGCCGTTACATGTTCCCAGTACTTTCGATTCTCCGCTGGGGGCTCCGTCAGAGAGACCATCTCGATCTGCTCGATGCTGGATTACATTGGGAATTTTCTTTGTCGTCCTTGCGATCTATGTGGTCTCTGGCCCCGGACGAATCGACATCACGGATGGACAAGCCCGCTATGATGTGAGCTACAGCTGGCTGATTGAAGGCCGACCAGTATTTCGGAATCCCTGGCTTAAGCAGCAATCCGTTCCCGGGCGAGATGGCTTGCCTTATTCCCTGTACGGAGCGCCTGCTTCCGTGCTCTCCATGCCTCTGGTTTGGTGGGGAGCGCATTTGGACGACTCTAGTCGAGAAACTAGCCGATTTCTCTTTTCACTCACATCCGCCATGTTTGGCGCCGGCATTGCTGTCGTACTTTTCCTGTTTTACATAGAGTTGGGGATCACGATCCGGCACGCTTTGGCCTGGACTCTTGTAAACGCCTTCGCCACGTTAGTGTGGCCTAACGCCTGCTCAACATTTGAGAATGCCCAGCGCGCTTTCTTCGCGATGAGTGCGGTTTTTCTCGGATATCTCAGCGCTAAGCGAAACTCAAAACTTCTCGCGATAGTGGGAGGACTGGCCGCTTCCATATTACTTCTCTATCAGGAGTACCACCTGCTTGTTCTTCCAGCCCTCGCTATTTGCACTCTGCGGTGGAGAAAAAAAGAAGCTCTATTCATTGGCGATCTCAAACCGCGTTCACCCTGGAACTGGCTGGTCTCAAAGATCCGCCAAGGGTTGAATGCTCGCTACGATTTCGTCCGCTCAGCTTTCCATGAAGCCGGCGAGGAACGCGCATCTTGCATTCGTTTTAGCTTGTGGCTGTTGACAGCAATAATCGTGGGGCTATCCCTCTCGTTCGCGTACAACCATTTGCGGTTTAGTTCATCGGTCCGGAGCGGCAGGATGGAGAGAGTCTCCCCTTTCGGATTCCTGGGAAACCCTGTATCGGGTTTCGCTACCCTCATTCTTAGTCCCGGAAAGAGCATCTTTCTGTATAGTCCCCCTTTGATCCTGGCGCTACTTGGGATGCGTCGCCTCCGTCGCCTTCAACCAGAGCTGGCGTCGGCGGTGATCTCTTCCAGCGTCGCTTTGGTTATCGTGCTCTCCTATTTTTGGGGCGCGGGTGGTGACTGGTGTTGGGGACCGCGGTATCTAGTAGTCTTACTTCCGCTCTGGTCGCTTGCCTTTCCCTTCTTATCGTTTCCGGGTACCCTTCGGCGGAACCTCACCATAGCGGTGGTAGGCCTAGGTCTGATCGTGCAGATCCTTGCTCTAAGCGTCGAGAACCAGCGCTTCTTTTTCGCCCGAGCGCTGGATGACGACTTCTACGCCCAGGATGATTGGGCCTATTTCAAACATAGTGCACTCTTTGCCCGCATAGGCGAGGTCATATCGCTGAAGGACGGGCCACCCGCTACGGCGAAATTCTTTACGTCCGTCCCCATTCCCAGGTTGGCTACTCACTGCATCTTGGGGCATCCGGGCTGGATGCGGCGGAGCGAGGCTCCAGAATGGATGAAGAACTTCAAGATTTATTACCTGCCCAGACCTTGGCCGCTCTGGATGAGGACCATCAACCCCGTCCTTCGGCCGATCAATATGGCCATTTGGCTGGAGGGACTGGCAGCGATGTTTTTGGCAGGGATCGCATTCATCTGCGCCGGGTTGGTTAGTCCAGCGAAGTTCGGAGTGCGCCCAGCTACCAACTCTGGCCATCTGGCTTGGACGGCTGCGCCTCCTAAATAGGATCGCGCCCGCTCAACCTTTTAGTACCAAGCTGGAGTCGCAAGCACTCCGTCTCGCAGAAATGGATTTAGGATTCGCAGAAGGAGCGCGCTGCTTCTGTTCAAAGCGGATGAAAGAAATCCTGTCGGACCAGCATACATTGAAAAAACGCGGGCACCGGAAGCGTGGCTCGCGTGTTGATCCTGATCCCGTAGTTACCGGCGATAGCTCGCCTCAGGCAGGATCAGGCAATGAAGCTCCACACGACAGCAATGCCGACTCGGAAGCTGGATTTCGACGAGGCTTCGACCAAGCTGCCATCGGAATGGCCTTAGTGGGACTCGATGGCGCCTGGCTTCGCGTGAATCCTGCTCTGTGCCAAATCGTTGGCCGTTCCGAACAGGAGTTGCTGGCCACCAATTTCCAAGCGATCACCCATCCGGAAGATCTCGACGCCGATCTTGGCTTTGTGGGCCAGATGCTGCGCGGTGAAATCCGCTCTTACCAGATGGAAAAACGCTATTTTCACAAGCAGCAGCATGTCGTCTGGGTGCTGCTAAGCGTGTCTCTGGTCTACGACAGCAATGGCAAGCCACTTTTCTTTTTCTCACAAATTCAAGACATCACCGAACAAAAGCGGATCGAGCAGGCATTGCGGGAGAGCGACAAGAAGTTCCAGGCCATTTTGGACCACAGCCCCGCAACGATTTTTCTCAAAGACCTTGAAGGTCGTTATCTGCTCGTGAACAAGGAGTTCGAAAGAGCGCTGGGCATAAGCCATCACCAGATCAGAGGCAGGAAAGACGAAGAATTGTTCCCTCGCGAACAGGCGGAACAATTTCGCGCCAATGATCTCAAGGTACTCGAGGCTGGCGAGCCCATGGAATTCGAAGAAGTCTCTGGCCAAGAAGACGGCCTGCACACCAGCATCGCCCACAAGTTTCCCCTCTTCGATGAGGTCGGGAAAATATACGCGACCGGTGGAATAGTCACCGACATCAGCGAGCGCAAGCGCGCCGAGGAAGACCTTCGCCATAGGGAAAAAGAGCAACGGCAGCTTATTGAAAACGTGCCGGAGGTCGTTTGGAAGGCCGACGAGCATGGAAATGTCTTCTTTATAAGTGAGGATATCGAAAGGGTCTTCGGCTATTCGGTAAAAGAGGTTCGCGAAGGAGGCGAGGAGCTCTGGTTCGGACGGATGCACCCGGAGGACCGCGACCGGGTGCGCGAAGAGTACTCCAGACTCTTTCACGAAGACCGGCCATTTGATGTCGAGTACCGGATACAGCACCGCGACGGCCACTGGATGTGGTGGCATGACCGCGGCGGTTCCGTCGCAGAAGGTCTCGATAGACCGATCGCGGAAGGCCTCTTATCCGATATTACGCAGCGCAAAGAAATCGAGCAGCAGGTACGGCAACGACTCAAAATGGAAGCGATAGGCAAGCTGGCCGGGGGAGTCGCCCATGACTTCAACAACCTGCTGACCGTCATTAAAGGCAATACCGAACTGCTTTCGAGCGCTCTCACGCCGAACCAAGCGGAGCACCGAAACCTTGAGCAGATCGCGAAGGCGGCCGACCGTGCTGCCTCTCTTACCGGCCAGCTGCTGGCATTTAGCCGCATGCAGGTGTTGCAGCCGAAGGTGCTCGATCTCAACGCTATCGTGGAAGAGATGGGCAAGATGCTGCCTAGATTGATCGGCGCGGATATCGAGCTGGTGTTCTCTCCGGATTCTGCGTTGGGGCGGGTAAAGGCCGATCCGGGACAGCTAGAACAGGTGATTTTGAACCTGGCGGTGAACGCCCGGGATGCGATGCCGCAAGGTGGAAGGCTGATTATCGAGACCAAGAACTTCGACATGGACGAAGAATCTGCCCCTAGGCACCATCCCGCCCGACCCGGGCCTTATGTGTTGTTGGCGGTGAGCGACACCGGCCACGGCATGGATACCGAGACACAGAGCCACATCTTCGAACCCTTCTTTACGACGAAGGGTCAGGGAAAAGGAACCGGACTTGGCTTGGCGACCGTGTACGGCATCGTCAAACAGAGCGCCGGTTTCATTTGGGTATATAGCGAACCAGGGCGGGGGACAACATTCAAGATCTATCTGCCGCGAGTGGATGCGGACATCGACAGAAGCGCACCAGATCAGAAGCCGGTTGCGTCGTCGGACGGGACTGAGACTGTGTTGTTGGTCGAGGATGAGGACGCTCTGCGAGACTTGGTCGGAGCTTTTCTACGAGAAAAAGGCTATACGGTTCTTGAAGCGAATAATGGCGTCGCCGCCCTACGGATCGCCGAGACCCACCGCGGAACCATTCACCTGCTTGTCACCGATATGGTCATGCCCAAGATGGAAGGATGGGAGTTGGCCGATCATGTTGGCATCGAGCGGCCGGATATTCGGGTGCTCTATTTGTCAGGTTATTCGGAATGGTTAGCGGCTCCCGATTCAAACAGAGGCTGGCGCGGAGCTTTTTTGCAAAAGCCGTTTTCGATGGAAATGCTTGGCCGCAAAGTGCGCGAGGCGCTCGATTCCCGGGGATCTCCCGCTGAGCTCTGCACATAGAAGATCAAGCGTCCAAGTGTCTCGCGCCGCTGGTTGTCAACGAAGGAACTCTCTCACCATTTGATGGTCAGCCTTCGCGGGCTCACTCGAACTGATGGATCTCGATGCCGGCCGCCGCTTTGGATTCTGTTACTTCTTCTTCGGAGTCAGCGGCTGCCACAATTCGATCTTGTTGCCGTCGGGATCGTAGATCCACGCGAACTGGCCATAGTCTGCGTCCTGGCGCTTGGGATCGATCTTGACGCCTTCTTTCTGCAACCGTTCAAGAAGCGCATCCAGGTCGTCGACGATGTAGTTCACCATGAGCGTCTGGGGTGGGGTCGAAGTACTTCGTGTTTCCAGGGAACACGGTCCAGACGGTCACATGCTCCTTCTCGGGGTTGTCTTTCTCTCGCCAAGGCATCATGACACCCCCGCCTTTATCCACGAGTCCGAGATGCTTGCCGTACCACTCACGTATTTGTTGTTGATTCGCCGACTTGAAGAATATTCCACCGATCCCCAGGATTCGCCCTCGTTCGCTTGGCATTGCCGCTCCTTGCTTCGCGCTTGCCGCATTTGCCGCG
>CAZLIE010000189.1:0-5990 GCA_964559345.1 uncultured Terriglobales bacterium | reverse complement strand
CGCTCATTGTCGACAGAGGCGACACGGCAATCTCGAACGAGAAGCTCGCCTCGGATACCCCCGGCCCAGGCGAGAACAAGCACACTCTTAAGTTCGCAACTACTAAAAGGCTCTCAACGTACTTGATTGCAATCCTGGTCGGAGATTTTCAATGCGCAGATGCCGTGGATGTCGATGGCATTCCCATTCGCGGCTGTGCCACTCCCGACAAGGTGAGTCAAGTGAAGTTTGCGGTTGAGGCGGCCGAGTACATCATGCACTACTACGACACGTACTTCGGGATCAAGTACGCCTTCGACAAGCTGGACCTGGTTGCGGTTCCCGACTTCGAAGCCGGCGCGATGGAGAATGCCGGCGCGATTACGTATCGCGAGAGCCTGATGCTGCTCGATCCAAAAGTTGCCACCGTGGACAATTACCAAAACGTCGCGCTGGTCGTCGCCCACGAGATGGCCCATCAATGGTTCGGCGATCTTGTCACTATGAAGTGGTGGGACAACATCTGGTTAAACGAAGGTTTCGCCACATGGATGGAGACCAAGCCCGTCGCCCAATGGAAGCCGGAGTGGAACATCCCTCTGGAGGAGGTTGCCGAGAGCAACAGTACGTTGAATTTGGACTCACTGAAGAACACGCGTCCAATCCGGCAGAAGGCGGAAACGCCGGCCCAGATCAACGAGTTGTTCGACGGAATTGCTTACGGCAAAGCTGCGTCTGTGCTGCGAATGGTAGAGAACTACGTTGACCCCGAGCTCTTCCGCAAAGGTGTACAGGCGTATCTACGGGCCCATGAGTACGGCAATGCAACAGCGGAAGACTTCTGGACTGCCATTACGCGCTCATCTGGAAAGCCTGCCGACAAGATCATGTCGAGCTTTGTCGTGCAGCCAGGCGAACCCTTGTTACACGTTTCCGAAGAGAATGGAAAAATGACGGTAACGCAGGAGCGGTTCTTTAGCGATCGCCAGCTGCAGGGAACCGCGCAGCAGCAGGTTTGGACCATTCCAGTGTGCTACCGGCCGCTGGCTCCCGACACTGCGGGATCTTGTTTCTTGCTCGATACCAGACTCAAGGCTGATGCCGCTTCGTCCAAGGTTGCGATTTTCGCCAATGCTGGCGGCCACGGTTACTATCGCACCGAGTACGATCAGCAGACCGGCGATCAACTGACCAAAGAAATCGAGCACGGTCTCTCGCCGGCTGAGCGCATCTTTTTTCTTGGTGACGAGTGGTCGCTTATGCGAGTTGCGCGACTCTCGATCGGTAAGTATCTCGACACCATCTCTCAGCTCAAAGGAGAACGGCTGAGACAAGTTTGGGGAGAGGTCCTCAGCAGCCTCGAGTACGTAGACGACGAGCTCGCGAACGATCGCGATCGGCCGCGCTTTCAGCAGTTCGTGCGCAACCTGCTTAACCCCGTCTATAACGACTTGAGCCAGAATGCGCAGAGCGATCCCGAGGCGAAGGCTTTGCGCGGCGATTTGTTCCGTGTTCTCGGTGTGATCGGCAGAGACCCAAAAATTGTGGCCGAGGCGCGCCAGATCACGGAAAAGTATCTGCAAAATCCCGACTCCGTCGATCCGCTGTTGACGCGTGAAGCGTTGCCGATCGCCGCGACAGAGGGAGACGAAGCCCTGTTTCGCCAGATCGTGCAAAAGCTGAAGAGCACGAACGACCAGATCCTCCGCAACCGCTACATGGACGCGCTTACTCATTTCGAAAAACCCGAACTTGTGCAGCAGGCCCTGCAACTCGGAGTTTCCGGAGAGATACGCAATCAGGATTCAACCAGTTACCTCAGCAGATTTCTCCGCAACCCAGCGACTAGGGATATCGCCTGGAAATTTATCCAGAGCCACTGGAAGGAGGTCGCTGGAACATTCACTACGTCGAGCGGATCGTACCTGGTCACGAGGACCGGCGAGTTCTGTGATGCGTCGGCCGCCACACAGGTGAAGGACTTCTTCGCAACCCATACTGTCCCCGCATCGGAGCGCGCCCTGCGACAGGCGATTGAGCGTATCAAGTCCTGCGCTGACCTGAAGAGCGTGCAGGAAGCAAACTTGCAAAGCTGGCTTTTCGACCACGTGACCGTAAGCGCCGGCACAGCCGGGAATTAGCTGTTTGTCCAAATTAGAGACGCCGATTCACGGCGTCTCTAACGCTGATCTTCAGCGGCGGCTCGTATCTCGGCCCACAACTCCACAATACCTTGTTTCGTCTTTGCCGAGCAGGCGATGATTTTCTCGACTTGGTACTCTCGCTGCAGCTCCGCCATGGCGTTTTTCAGTTGATTGGACGACAGACGGTCAGTTTTTGTCGCAACGAGGAGCAGTTCGCGATCATGATGTTGCAGCCAAGTGATCAACTTCGCGTCATTCTTTTGTGGCGGGACATTGGCATCCACGAGACACACGGAAAGTTTTAACGCTTCCCGACCCGCAAGGTACGGCTCGATGAACTTCGGCCATTCAGCGCTGATCTCGCGCGAGATCTTTGCGTAACCATACCCCGGCAAGTCGGCGAGGATCAGCTCGGGATCGACGCTCTCTGGTTTTGAGCGGAGCGCCACGAAGTTAATCGTCCGCGTGCGTCCCGGCGTAGAGCTCACATGCGCGATTTTCTGGCCGAGCAGAGCATTGATCAAACTCGATTTGCCGACATTGGAGCGTCCGAGGAACGCGACTTCGGGCACGCTCTCCGGAGGGAACTGGTCAGGCGCTGCAGCGGACTTCAAGAAGTATGCGTGGATCTTCATGGTTAGGGCGAATCTCCATCATAGTTACTGAGGCAGACATGCCGAAGTCGCGAGCCGTCTCGGAGATAAATATCCGCTGGCAGCAAAATGAAAGGCCCGTTATTCACGGGCCTTTGCTGATGTGAGTGAAAATTAACTGCTTACTGGTGCGCCACAGGTCCCTGAGCAGGGCTGCTCGGCGTAACCGGCATGTCCGCAGGTACCTGCTCCTCGTTGAATGGAGGAAGCGGAGACTCGAGGGCGATGCTTAGCACTTCGTCCATGGTCTCTGCGAAGTGCAGCTTCATGCTATTACGCAGATTTTCCGGAACCTCGGCCAAGTCCTTCTCGTTGTCTCTCGGCAGAATCGCTTCGAAGATGCCGGCGCGATGAGCAGCGAGCAGCTTCTCCTTGAGTCCGCCAATGGCCAGCACCTTGCCACGAAGCGTGATTTCACCGGTCATGGCGATGTCGCGCCGGACGGCAATCTTGCTCAATGCGCTGGCAATCGCGGTCGCCATGGTAATTCCGGCGGAGGGACCGTCCTTCGGTATGGCGCCTTCGGGAACGTGGATGTGAATATCGATATTGCGATAGAAGTCGCGCGGCAATCCGAGCCGGTTCGCGCGCGAGCGAATGTAAGACATCGCAGCCTGCGCCGACTCCTGCATCACGTCGCCGAGCTTGCCGGTAAGCGTGAGCTTTCCTTTGCCATCGACGATCGTGACTTCGGTCGATAGGATAGAGCCGCCAACCTCGGTCCATGCCAAGCCAGTAACCAGACCGACTTCGCTCTTCTCGTGCGCAACGGTGTCGCGGAACTTTGCGACTCCGAGGAATTCCGAGATGTTTTCCGCGGTGATGGCGATGCCGTACTCCAGCCCCTCCTTCACTACGCGGCGGGCTACTTTGCGGCAGAGATTGCCGATTTCGCGTTCCAGGTTGCGAACGCCAGCCTCGCGAGTATAGGAGCGGATCACCTCACGAATCGCATCATCCGTGAAGGTGATGTTCGATTCGGAAAGTCCGGTCGCCTGACGCTGCTTCCGAACCAGATATTGCTTAGCAATTTCAACCTTCTCGAGTTCGGTGTAGCCGTGGAGGCGCAACACTTCCATGCGGTCCTGCAGCGGCGCAGGAATCGTATGCAGCACGTTCGCGGTGGCGACAAAGAACACCTGCGAGAGATCGTAATCGACGTCGAGATAGTGGTCCTGGAACATGAAGTTCTGTTCTGGATCGAGTACCTCAAGCAGGGCTGACGATGGATCGCCGCGGAAGTCGGCGGCCATCTTGTCGATTTCGTCCAGCATGATTACAGGATTCTTGGTTCCCGCTTTCTTCATCGACTGGATGATCTGTCCGGGCAGAGCGCCGATGTACGTGCGACGATGTCCACGAATTTCAGCCTCGTCACGCACCCCACCTAGCGACAGACGCACGAATTTGCGTCCCGTGGCCTTCGCGATCGACATTCCTAGTGAGGTCTTGCCGACGCCCGGAGGCCCAACGAAGCAGAGAATCGATCCTTTTGGATTCTTCACCAACTGACGGACGGCAAGGAACTCAAGGATACGATCCTTGATCTTCTCCAATCCATAATGATCTTCGTTGAGGATCTTTTCGGCAGATTCGATGTTGCGAATCTCTTTGGATTTTTTGCGCCACGGCACCGCCAGCAGCCAGTCCAGGTAATTGCGGGAGACGGTGGACTCGGCGGACATCGGCGGCATCGCCTCGAGCTTTTTCAGCTCCTGCAAGGCCTTCTCATGGACTTCCTTCGGCATTCCAGCGGAATCAACCTTCTTCTTCAGCTCGTCCCACTCACTCTTTTCGCCGCGGCCGAGCTCTTTCTGGATTGCCTTAATCTTTTCGTTGAGGTAATACTCTTTCTGCGCGCGCTCCATCTGCCGCTTCACGCGGGTCTGGATGGTGCGATCCATGTTCAGCTTCTCGATTTCGATCTCGAGTACGTCGGCTACGCGATTGAGGCGCTCGGCCGGATCGAAGATCTCAAGCAGTTCCTGCTTTTCTTCGATCGAGAGCTGCATGTTGGCAGCGATTACGTCTGTCAGCTTGGACGGATCTTCCATCCTGACAGCTGCGATCATGGTCTCGTAGTTCAGAGACTGGCAGAGCTTTACGTACTGCTCAAACAGGGAAGTCACCCGCTGCATCGCCTGCTCGATTACGGGAGTGGGTTCCACTCCGTACTTCGCGACACGGATGCTGGCGTGGAAATAACCTTCAGTGTCAATGACTTGAAGTATTTTTCCGCGTTCGACACCTTCAACTAGAACTTTAATATTGCCGTCCGGCAGTTTTAGGCTCTGGACGATATTTACGATCGTGCCGACCTGATAAATCTCATTTGGCTTTGGCTCGTCAACGCTGGCGTCGTGCTGAGTCGCCAGAAAAATCTTGCGATCTCCGGCCAGAGCCTCTTCCAAGGCGCGCACGCTCGACTCGCGTCCAACGACAAACGGCGTCATCATATGCGGGAATATGACGACGTCCCGAATGGGCATCATGGGCAGCTTGCGCGTTTCAAATTTTTCCCTATTTTGGGTCACTCGTTCCCCTTTTGCTGCGGCCAGAAAAAGCAGCCACTCATCAGCAGATGCTCTGGACCATTAAAAATGTTCAACTTACGATGGCGGAACCCGCCCTTTTCTTTGATTCTACAGCTAGCCGGCCTTTTCCATCATAGGAATGGAGACATCCCGCTTCTCCACCATCTCTCTGGTGACCTCGAACTCCTTAAGCCGCTTCTGACCCGGGAGATGGTACATCAGATCGAGCATGAGCTCTTCCAGAATCATTCTAAGGCCGCGCGCGCCCACTTTTCGCTGTAGGGCCTCGCGAGCGATGGCGCGAGTGGCCTCATCGCTGAAGCGCAGCCGCACGTTCTCGAACTCGAATAGCCGCTGGTATTGCTTGATGATCGCGTTGCGTGGCTTGGTGAGGATTTCAACTAAGGCGCTCTCGTCCAACTCATCGAGCACACCGACAACGGGCAGACGGCCAACAAATTCGGGGATCAAGCCAAACTTGATTAGATCCTGAGGCTCAACCTTGCCCAACATCTCGGTATCGCGACGCGATGGAGCTGGAGTCTCTGACTCGCCTTCTTTCGGCGCCTTGAAGCCCATCGACTTTTTCCCAATACGTCTGCCGATGACTTTTTCTAGACCAACAAAAGCTCCGCCGCAGATGAAGAGGAGGTTGGTGGTATCTACCGGCGTGAACTCCT
>CAZLIE010000188.1:4096-6060 GCA_964559345.1 uncultured Terriglobales bacterium | reverse complement strand
ACGGCGAGCTTTTCGCGTACGACGACGATACCGGGGAGTTCTATCAGGAGCCGGGAGAGGCTGGTCCGGGATGAAGCCGCGGTGGGGCCACGAAGGCGCGACCATGGCGCGAACGGTGATTTCCGCCACTAAGCGCCGGTCGGGCCGTGGGGTTTCGCTTCGCCGCGGATTTCCGCGCGGAGCTTGGCCCACCACTCGGGGGTCACAACTTCCGGCTCTGATTTCAGGGCTGCCAACAGGATTTCTTCAAGCTGGTCTTTTGCCTTGCGTCTCTGATCGGCCCGCACCAGCTCGCGGACGTATTCTCTGGCACTGCTGTAGCCTCCAGCGCTGACCTGCTCCTCGACAAACTGTTTCATTGGGTCGGGAAGCGATATATTCATAGACTGCAACGTGGCCCTCCCTACCATCCTCATTTACTATTCCTGGTGCTGTTTCGCTTGCCCGCGCACGCTTCGATTCAATCGGGCGAATGCGCACCGAAACAGAGTCCAACTGGAGGGCGTCTGACGAGTCCTCGATGGACCGGAGGTAGGCCACGCTTTGTCGTCAGATGCCGCCAGCTGGTGGCCAATCGACCGGGAACGCGGGCGGACACGAGGTCCCCCGCCCCTACCAGATCGGCTCACGCCACGCTGGTTCTCCTTCTCTCGACTGGATTCCACGTTAGCGCGCCCCCTCCCCGGTCGCCAGCCAGTGGGCACACTCGGGACCTAGCTCCGCGACCGCCCTAGCCTCGTACTCCGCCACCTCCGCGGGGGTCAGTGTGTCGGACCAGCGTCCGTTGACACCCTGATGGATGAAGGTCGTGGCACCACCCTCCCAGCTCGCCCCACCCATTGGGGCGACCTTGGAGGCGTTCGCTTTCATCCAGTCAAACGAACAGTATTCCAGAATCCGGTCCCACCGCGCTTCGTCGATCGGGATGTCGAGGAATGCGGCGATCCGGCGGATCTCGGCGGGCATGTCCTTCTTCAGCGACGCAAAGTGGACGAACAGTAAGTTGGGATGGTGGCGAATCGCCCACCAGGAACGCACGTGGTCCCAAAAGGACAGGAAGGGGTAGCCGTCGCGGTCCAGCCAGGCGCGCCAGAACTGCCGGATATCGGGCGGGGGTGGTACCATCGGTGGCGCGTCGACTCCGGGCAGGGAGTTTAACTGGTCCCGAAAAGCTTGAGTCATGTTGGCGTGGTGGTTGTAAAAGCTCCATGCCACGTCGCGGCCGTCGCGGCCGATGTAGAGATACCGTGCCTTCGGCGAAAAGACGAGCGCATCGGCTGGCAGATGCGTCTTAATGAAGCGCCGGTGGGTTTGCGCCTCCAGCAGCGCCAGCTTCACGGCTTTTGGGGGAAGGCGCATGTCGAGCCAGGGAGACTTCGCGGAGACATTGAGATCGGGATCTCCCCCAAACAGAAGCTGGGCCACGATCTGCTGCGTCCAGGTGGTTCCGGCCTTGGCGTAGGTGGCGATGATGATATCGCCGTTTCGAAACGAAAAATCGTTCCAGATCGTGGAATCGAGGATACGCGTCTGAGTCTCCCGGGTTTTCCGCGGCCAGGTCACGGTGTCGGTCATGGTCCACCCTCCTCGGGACGGCGAATCTCGGCACGTCCCTATTGTCCCATTATGAACGTCATTTGGCGTGAAGTTGGTAGGTCCGGACCATGTCGAGCAAAAGCTGGGTATCCTTGCGGCCCTCCGCGACCGAAGTGCGGGGCTGGCGGTCGTTCACGATGCAGTCGTGGAAGACGCGTGTTTCACCGACTTACTTCTTCGACTATAAGGCAACGACAAGAACGTGCGACGGTGAGATTTCAATATTCCGGGCGTTGGCTGGAGATTGTCTCGAGGGGCAGCTCCGTGCGACGCACGACCTGAATCGACCGTGGCTCGGCGAGACTTCGCGCGAAGATGACGAGGTTTGAGCCTGGCAGCGCCGCGGACGGGACGAGGATCCCGTCGTC
>CAZLIE010000188.1:0-3996 GCA_964559345.1 uncultured Terriglobales bacterium | reverse complement strand
GCGGCGGCAACCGCCTTTTCGGCACTCCAATCCGCGGGAAGCACTTCCTACAAATACACGCCGGCTGCCAGGCCATCCAGATCGGCGCGGACGCGATCGAGGCGTCCGGCGCGCAGGGCCTCCAGTGGCGTGAAGCCGCCGAGGTACAGGCTCGCGGCGCGCAGCCACTCCTGGGCGGCCGCGGGCGTCCCGAACATCTGAAGCAGGCGATCGCGCAAGTCGAGCAGCTCCGCCAGACGATCCCGGGTGGTTCCCTGGGGTACTGTCTGGTTCGCCCGCCAGCGCTCGACTGTCCGGCGATCGACGTCGAGGGCGCGCGCAATGATCTCGGGCGAGAGCCCGAGATCGCGCTCTAGTCCGGTGATGAGCGGGCCGCAGTTCAAAACGCTCGTCTCGGCCATCCTTCACCTCCCCGTCCCTTAAGCAGATAGCATGCCGGTCATTTCCTGTCAACCAGCATTTGCCGGGCATACCTTTGGCGGTGCTTGATTTCCCGGGCGTTAGTTTGGAGCCGGACGGGGTGGGGGCCTGCTCTCTACCGTCCCTGCCGCGCTATCGCTCACTCCTCCCAATTCAAGATGACCCCGAGGGTTCGGGTCCGGTCCTCCATCAGCGAGCGGTAGACCTCGGCCGCCTCGTGCCAGGGGTACCGATTGGTGATCAGGTCGGCCGTCTGGATCAGGCCCGCCCCGAGCAGATCGAGGTACAGCTCGATGTTGCGCGCGTGGGTCCACTGATTGAATGGGGTTTCGATCTGCGGGTGGTTGCTCGCGTGCGCGCCGATCACCCGCAGCCCGAAGGTGTGGATCTCGTCGTGAAGGTCGATGGTGGTCTTCCCGCGCGGCGAGCCGAGCAGGATCAGGCGACCGGCTCGGTGGAGGAGAGGCGGCAGCGTTGGGATAACGCTGGGATTACCGGTGACGTCGAAGACGACGTCGGCCTTCCGGCCCCGGGTGATGCCGCTCACCACGCTCAATGCGTCCTGACTTCGCGGGTTCACCGAGTGCGTGGCTCCGGCAGCGCGGGCGGTGCTCAGCCGCTCGTCAGACACGTCCATGGCGATCAAGGGGTAGGCGCCATTCAGTCGGGCGTAGCGGATTGCCATCTGTCCCACGATGCCGAGCCCCACGACGACAACCGCTTCGCCGAGCGCGATCTCGGCCATGCGAACGCCATTCATCGCGATGGCCGAGATGCTGGCGAGCGCGGCCTGGTCGTCCGGCACGCCAGGCGGCAGCTTGACGACCCGCGGCGCCTTCTGGAGGACCAGGCTCGCGTGGTGAGCGTGGCTGAAGACCCGGTCACCCACCGCCAGCCCCTCGACGCCCGACCCAAGCTCAACCACCCGGCCGACGTGGCTGTAGCCGGTCCGGAAAGGGTACTTCACGTAGTTGGCCCAGGCCGACTTGTCGCGGGGAAAATCGCCGGTGTAGGCAGTCATCTCGGTGCCGGTGCTGATGAGCGAGCACACCGCCCGAATCAGCACCTCCCCGTCGCCGGGAGTGGGAATGTCTTCCTCGCGAATCTCGATCGTCCGGGGCTCGGCGATGACGATCACTTTACTTCGTTCTGCCATTGGCTCCTCCTGGCGTCGATTAGGGCCAACCCGCGCCCTGGCCGGACGCTACTTCATTAGCCCTTGATCCCCGACAGCACGATTCCCTGGACGAACTGGCGCTGGAAGACGAAGAACACGATGACGATCGGCAGCGTCGCCATGAAGGCAGCGGCCATCAGCAGGTGCTCCTCGGCCGGGCCGCCGGCCGTGGCGGTTTGTTGGTAGAAGCGCAGGCCGAGGGAGATCGTAAACTTTTCGGTGGTGTTCAGGTAGATGAGCGGACCGAAGAAGTCGTTCCAATTTCCCAGGAACGAGAAGATCGCCAGCGTGGCAATGGCCGGTCGGGAAAGAGGCAGGATAACGTTCAAGAGCACCCGCAGCGAGCCGGCCCCGTCGATCTCGGCCGCTTCGTCGAGGTCGCGCGGCAGGGTCATAAAGAACTGCCGAAACAGGAAAATCGAGAAGGCGCCGCCGCCGAAGTACGCCGGCACAATCAAAGGAAACCAGGTATTGAGCCAGCCAATGGCTTTAAAAAGGAGGAACGTTGGGATGATCGTGACCTCGGTTGGCAAGATCAGCGTGCCGATCACGAGGATGAAAAGGGCGTCGCGGCCCGGAAAACGGAAGCGGGCGAAACCGTAGGCGACCAGGCAGGACGACATGATCTGGCCAGCCATCGCCAGGAGAGTGATGATCGCCGTGTTTGTAAAGAACAACGCGAATGGCGCGTTGGTCCAGGCCTCGACGTAGTTGTGCCAGAGCCAGTGCTCTGGGATCAGCCGCGGCGGAAAGAGGAAGATCTCACTCGGCGACTTGAACGACGTGGTGAAGGCGAAGAGGAAAGGTCCCATGAACAGGACCGTCAGCACCAGCAGAATAGCGTAGGTGGAGATCGTGAGCGTCGGCAGGTAAAGCGCCGGTCGGCCCAGAGTGGTGGGCCGGAGCGCGGCCGCCGGCCGGACCTGGCTCGTCGTGCCCCCGGCCTCCATCAGTCACCCCCGGCGTAGTAGACCCAGCGCCGGGACAGGGAGAACTGGATGATCGTGAGAATCAGCACGGCGACGGTGAAGATCCAGGCCAACGCCGAAGCGTACCCCATCTCTAGGAAGCGGAAGGCGTTGTTGAACAGGTGCAGCATGTAGAAGTGCGTCGCGTAGGCCGGACCGCCCTGGGTGGCGACGAACGCGACGGTGAAGGCCCGTAGGCCGCCAATCAGTCCCAGCACCAGGTTGAGAAAGATCGAAGGTGTGAGCAGGGGGATCGTGATGAAAAAAAAGCGATGCCAGAGGTTTGCCCCGTCGATCGCGGCGCTCTCGTGCAGCTCGTGGGGCACCGACTGGAGCCCGGCGAGGAAGACGATCATTGCACCGCCACCCACGGAACCCCAGAGAAGGATCAGGATCATCGCCGGCTTGGCCCACTCCGGACTGCCGAACCATTTCGGACCTTGAATGCCGATCAGAGAAAGCGCGTAGTTCACCAATCCGAACTCGGGGTTGAGAATCCAGGTCCAGAGCAGCGTGGTTGCCACGACCGGGGTGATCGAGGGAAGGAAGAAAAAGGTTCGGAACAGCGCCCGCGCCTTGATCGGCTGATTCAGGAGAACGGCACAGCCAAGCGACCCCATGAGGCTCAGCGGCACGCCGATGCCGGCGTAGTAGATCGTGTTGCCAACGGCCTTCCACATGAGCGGATCGTTGGTGAAGGCCTTAACGTAGTTGGCGAAGAGCACGAACCGGGGCGCCGAGAGGATCTGGTAGGCGGTTAGACTGAAGTAGGCCGAGGCGAGTGCCGGTCCGAGGACGAACAGCACAAAGCCAAGGAGGAACGGGCTGATGTAGAGATAGCCCTCGATCGTCTTGCGCCGACTCAGACTCATCCGGCGCCGCGGGACGGTAGCTGCTGCCAAGGTCGACCTCCTACTCAGCACTCATCGGCAATGGCCCACCCGGGGAGTAAAATTTGCGCATCACCATGCATACTGTCATTCCGAGGCGCGGACGCCCACGAAACCCCCGGGGGCCGCGGAGTGCACCGCGCCCCCGAATAATCGCCGGCCCGCCGCCGGCGCCCCCGCGGCCCCCCCCGGGGGGGCCCTCGCCCCCCCCCCCCCCCGGGCCCCCGCGGCGCCCGCGCCTCGGAATGACAAATCATCCATCGCCTGGTGGCGCGACGGCTACGCTGGACGGCTGACGATCTCTTGAAGGATCGGCGTCAGGTCTTTGATCACCTTCGACGCGTCCGCCTCCTTGGCGTAGTTGATCGGATCGAAGCCCTTGACGAAGGCATCCGACAGCTCGGTCTCCTTGTAGTTGGCCGGCAGCAACAGGCCCGGACAGTTGGCCAGGATCTTGGCAAACGTAACGTGATAAGGCTTGGCGGGACACGCTCATACGTGGACAGTTTCCGTCGCCCGGCGGCATCGACGAGGTCGAGGC
>CAZLIE010000187.1:0-6100 GCA_964559345.1 uncultured Terriglobales bacterium | reverse complement strand
CCGCTGCATCCGTACACCGCGGCGCTCTTGTCGGCGGTGCCCGAGATCGATCCGGCGCATCAGCGCAAGCGCCTCATCCTCGACGGCGACGTGCCTTCGCCGGCGGCGCCGCCGCCGGGCTGCCCGTTCCATCCGCGCTGCCCGCTCTACGCGCAGAAGGGCAAGCCCGAGCTGTGCCGAACGACACCGCCGCCGCTGTCCGTCAAAACGGACGCGCACCAGGCCGCGTGCCACTTCGCCGGCGAGCTCGCGACCGCGCGTTCGTGATATGATTTGAGGCCGAGTGGGCCTGCGCATCCTCATCGTCGAGGACGACAAGCACATCCGCAAGATCCTGGAGCAGCTGCTCACGCACGAGCCGTCGCTGGCGGCGCGCGCGCCGGAAGTGGTCAGCGTGCAGGACGGCAAGGAAGGAATGGCGGCGCTCGACAAGGGTCCGTACGACCTCGTCATCAGCGACCTGCTCATGCCGCGCATGGACGGCTTCGGCTTCACCAAGGAGCTGCGCAAGCACAAGCACGGCGCCGAGGTCCCGCTCATCGTCACCAGCGCCATCTACAAGGACTCGGCGACGATCGCCAAGCTGACCTCGGAGACGGGCGCGCAGTTCTTCGCCAAGCCGTTCCAGATCAAGGACATCCTCGGCGCGGTCAAGCGCATCCTCGGCGACGGCGGCCCGCTCATCACGCAGGCGAAGGCGGCGCGCCCCGACGTGACGCCGACGGGCGCGCGCAAGGCGACCACGGGCGCGCAGCCGGCGGTGGGATCGCTCGCCGAGCGCCGTCCGCCGCGGCTCCTGCTCGAGCTGTGGGAGAAGAAGACGACGGGGACGCTGACCGTCCAGCGCGGCCGCGTGAAGAAGGAGATCGCGCTGGTGCACGGGACGCCGGTGGCGTGCACGTCGAACCTGCGCACCGAGACGCTCGGCCACTTCCTCGTCTTGCGCGGCGTGATCGACGAGTCGCGCCACCAGACGGCGCTCAAGCGGGCGCAGGCGGCGCAGGAGCGGCTGGGGCAGGCGCTCGTCGAGCTCGGCTGGCTCACCGAGGCGGAGCTGATGAAGCAGCTCGGCGCGCAGATGCGGGCGAAGATCACCAACGTGCTGCGCTGGCGCGACGGCGATTGGATGCTCGCCATGGGGCCGCCGCCGGCGACGACGCCGCTGCAGACGCCGGTGGAGTCGCCGCGGGTCGTCTTCAGCGGGCTCAAGAAGACGGCGCACGTCGACGACATCGCGCAGGAGCTGGCGGGGACGCGCGGGCGGATCGCGCTGACCTTGCGCGCCGAGCGCCATCGCGAAGCCTTCGTGCGCGTCTTCGGCGACAAGGGGCTGGTGGCGCTGGAGCGGCGGCCGCTCGTCGAGGAGCTGCTGGTCGGGGCCGATCCGGCGGCGATGCTGGTGCAGCTCGACGCGCTCTTCGTCTGCGGCATGGCGGAGATGGAGTCGGCTACCGTCGACAAGAAGGCGCCGCAGGAGAAGACGGACCCGATCGCGCTCGAGCGGCTGCCGGTGTCGCCGGCGATCCCCGACGAGCCGATCGGGTCGCGCGAGCAGTCGCTCTACGATCAGCTCTTCGGCGACGAGACCGGGCCGGTGCCGCTGCCCGACGCCTCGACGCTGTCGCCGTTCGACGAGGAGGACGCGGAGGAGACGTCGGGCGTGATGCAGGTACCGTCGACGGCGCCGCCGGCAGCGACGGCGAGCCCGCCCGCGCCGGCGCGCGACGAAGCGGTCGAGGCGCTGCGCAAGGAGGTGCTCGGCGCCTACCTGTCGATCCAGGGCAAGGACTATTACCAGGTGCTCGGCATGGCGCGCGACGCGGCGCCGGAGGACATCGCCGCCGCCTACGGCACGCTGGGCAAGCAGTTCCGCCTCGAGCGCTTCGCCGACGTCGACCTCGGCCCCGACTACGCGCGCCTCGAGGAGATCCACGCCATGCTGCGCGCGGCCTTCGAGACGCTGTCGTCGCGCGAGCTGCGCCACGCCTACGACGCCGCGCTCGAGCGGCAGAAGCGGCCGTCGAAGGCGGCGCTCGACGCCGACCTGCTCGCGCAGAGCGCCGTCGAGAAGCTGGCCGCGGGCGACGCCGACGGCGCCGGCGATCTGCTCGAGCGCGCCGTCGCCGCGGCGCCGGATCAGGCCGACTATCACGCGCTGCTCGCCTGGGCCGTCTTCCAGAACGAAGGGGCGAACGCCGCCGCCGGACCGGCCGCGTGGCGCCACCTGCACAACGCCTTCGAGATCGATCCCGACCACGTGAGCGCGCACGAGTACGCCGGACGCATCGCCGCCGCCGCCGGCGACGACGAGCGCGCGATCGATCACCTGACGCGCGTGCTCGACGCCGATCCGGCGCGCGCCGAGGCGCTGACCGCGCTCGAGGCCGCCTGCACGCGCAAGGGCGAGCACAAGCGCCTCGAGCGGCAGTATCGCAAGCTCATCCATCGGCTCGGCGACGCGCGCGATCCCGAGCGCGCCTTGCGCCTGTGGTGGCGGCTGGCCGAGCTCTATCGCACGCGGCTCGACGACAAGCAGTCGGCGAAGGTGGCGTACGAGATCGCGGCCAAGCTGGCGCCCGACGATCCGCGGCCGCGCGAGGCGCTGGCCAGGCTTTACGCCGAGAACCCGGACAACTGGCAGCAGGCGGCGCAGGCGCTGCGCGACTCCTGGCGCCTCTCGCCCGACGATCCCGATCCGGGCCGCGCGCTCTTCCAGCTCCACGTCGACGGCGAGCGCTGGGACGCGGCCTACGTCGTCGCCGCGGCGCTGGCGGTGCGCGGCGCCGGCAACGACGCGTCGAACGAGCTCTTGCGCCGCCTGCGGCCGCGCTTCGTCGCGCGCGCGCTCGTGCCGCTCGACGGTGGCCCGACGCTGTTCGAGCGGCTGCGCCATCCCGACGACGATCGCGATCTGTCGGAGCTGTTCGCGCGCGTCTTCACCGCCTGGCAGCCGGCGCTCGGCTGGGACGTGCTCGGCGTCAAGCCCGACGACGCCGTCGACGCCTCGGTGCTGCCGGCGCCGTTCGCGCGCGTGCTCGCCTACTGCGCGCAGCTCATCGGCGTGACGCTGCCGCCGGTGTACCGTCGCGGCGACTTCGGCAGCGAGGCGCACGTCGGCGCGGCGCGTCCGCCGATGCTGCTCGCCGGGCCGCAGGCGCTGGCGCTCGGCGACAAGGCGGCGCTGGCGTTCCGCCTCGGCCGCGCGCTCACCTTCCTCCTGCCCGGACGCGCCGTCGCCGGCGCCCTGCCGTCGCGCCAGCTCAAGCAGACGGTGCTGGCGGCGATGACGCTGGCCACGCCGTCGCTGCGCGTCGACGATCCCGACGGCGAGATCAAGGCGATCCGCCAGTCGCTGTCGGCGGCGTCGCCGTCGCTGCCGCGCGAGCTCCTGCCGGTTTGCGAGCGCGTCGTCGCGGGCGCGCAGGCGACGCTGAACCTCGGCCGCTACGCGCGGGGCCTGGTGCGCACCGCCGATCGCGTCGGGCTCGTCCTGTGCAACGATTTGTCGACGGCGGTGCGCATTGTCATGGCGGCAGGCGCGCCGGGAGCAGAGAATGACCTCATCGACTTTGCGCTGAGCGACGAGTACCTCGACGCGCGCGAGGCGCTCGGCCTGTCGGTGTCCGTGTGATGCGATGCGCCGCTCGCTGTGCATACTCGCCGTCGCCGCCGCCTGCGGCCCGTCGAGCTATCACGACTTTCGCGACCAGCTGACCACGCGCTGGTGCGCGCGCCAGATCCGCTGCGGCGAGGTCGGCGCCGGCGAGAGCCAGCACTGCGGCTTGCCCACGCCGCTCCTGTTGACGATGCGCGGCGACGTCGACGTGACCACGGCGATCGGCCAGCACAGGATGACGTTCCACCCCGACAACGCCAGCGAGTGCCTCGACGCCGTCAAGAGCGCGCCCTGCGACCCGCGCCAGGCCGCCGACGACTTCTACCGCCACTGCCACGGCGTCGTCACCGGCGCCGTCGACAACGGGCACGCCTGCCGCGGCGACGACGAGTGCCTCGGCGGCATCTGCGTCGGCGCCGCCTGCGGCAGCGGCACCTGCACGCCTTACGCCTCCGACGGCGCCGCCTGCGTCGCCATGGGCGGCAGCCCCGCCGAGACCTGCGACCCGACGGTGATGTTCTGCAACGTCGGCGCCGGCGTGTGCATGAAGAAGGTCAAGAAGGGCGACCCCTGCACCGACGACTCGCAGTGCCTGTTCGACGGCGTCTGCGTGGCCGAGCGCTGCGCCGATCCGCCGCGGGTCAAGCGCGACGCCAGCTGCGGCGACGGGCTGCCGCCGTGCGAGGACGGGCTCTACTGCAACGAAGCCGGCGCCTGCGCGCCGCTCCTCGACGCCAGCCAGTCGTGCGCCCGTCCCGACGCGTGCAAGCCGGGCCTGGCGTGCATCGCCGGCGCCTGCGCCGCCTGGCTCGACGCCGGCGGCGCCTGCATGAGCGGCTCCGCCTCCGCCGCCAGCGGCTGCCCGTCGACGCAGACGTGCACCGCGGGCGCCTGCGTCGTCATGCCCGGCCTCCAGCTCGCGCCGCTCGCCAAGTGCGCCAGCGACGGCGACTGCGCCACCGGCCTGTACTGCACGACCACCGGCTACTGCTACTACCAAAGCGGCGTCGGCGCCGGCTGCCAGGCCGACCACGAGTGCGCCCACGGCCTCGTGTGCAGCGGCAGCAGCTGCGCGCGCCCGCTCAACCCGTCGGGCTGCGCACCGCCAGCCAACTAGCGATCTCGTCGAGCTCGTCGAACGCGTGATAGGCGACGCCGCGCGCGGCGCACGCCCGTTCGAGGAGCGAGCCGCGCACCGCGAAGATCTCGTCGGCGCGGCCGATGGCGCAGCGGTCGCTGGCGCCGTCGCCGATGAACAGCGTCGGCCGTCCGCCGGCGCGCGCCAGGTCGCACACCTTGCCCTTGCAGACGGCGCAGCGCCCGCAGGCGAGGGCGGCGTGCGGGAAGTCGACCTCGATGCGACCGTCGACGAAGCGCGTCAGGTTGAAGTAGCTGCGCTCGAAGACGGCGAGGCGCGGGCCGAGCAGCGCCTCGATGTAGAAGTCGAAGCCGCCCGAGGCCAGCCAAATGGTCGCGCCGGCGCGCCGTGCCGCCGCCATGAGCGCGTCGAGGCCCGGGCGCAAGTGGCCGATCTCGGCGGCGTAGGCGATCGCTTCCGGCCGCTCGGCGCGCGCCAGCGCCCACATCTTCCGTTGCGCGTCGGGCAGCGAAATCTCATTACGCACCCATGCGGCATCGATCTCTCGCCACGACGGCGGCGCGAAGCGGTCGCAGATCTCGTCGCCGATGTCCTTCTGCGTCACCGTTCCATCGAAATCCAATACGATCACTGGACTTTGGCGCGACACAGTCGATATATATACCGCGAGTGCGCGCATGAAGCCGTCCGAAGCGATTGCCCTCAGCCCGGGCAAGCGGGTGCTGTTCCTCACGAAGGACCCCGAGCTCATCCGCAAGCAGCTGCGCGGGGAGCTCGACCTGCGCATGGCCGACCTGCGCGTCGAGGACCTGCTCGACGACGTCAACACCGACGCCATGACGCCGGCGTGGACCTGCTTCGACTGGCGCCCGGCCGACATCGCGCGCAACGCCTACGCCGGGCTCATGGTCGACGGGCAGCGCCTGTTCCCCGAGGGCGCGCTCGCCGACGGCAACTTCGAGGTCATCGTCTCCGGCTATCGCAAGGGCGTCGGCAGCTCGCGCGAAACCGCAGTGCAGGCGGAGAAGTGGTCGGGCATCCGCATCGCCATCGCCGCCTCGTTCGCGCCGATCCACGCGCGCAACAACATCAACCAGGGCGTGCTCATGGGCGATCATGCGATCGTCCGGCGCCTGCAAGCGGGCGAGAAGATCCCGCTCTCCGACTTCACGCGCGGCTGGGATCCGCTGACCAGGCAGATCATCGAGCACGGGGGCCTGTTCGAGTTCACGAAGGCCTACGCGCGCGGCGAGGTGTCGCTGCCGGCGCCGTCGACGCAGCCGCGCCCGATGTCGATGGCGGAGAAGATCCTGGCGCGCCACGTCGTCGGCCGCGATGGTGACGCGTTCGTGCGGCCCGGCGACGCCGTCTGCGTGCGCGTCGTC
>CAZLIE010000186.1:4984-6105 GCA_964559345.1 uncultured Terriglobales bacterium | reverse complement strand
GGACGGCAGCTGGGGGGCGAGCGCTGTCGCGGTAAATCCGGGGTTTACTGCGGAAGCACGCCTCGGGCATGCCGGGACCCCAGAGCTCCCGGCATGCCGGTCCTGCTATAGGCCGACCGCCGCTTCCGGGCTGCCCGGTTCGAAGCCTTCGGCATGGGCAAGTTCGATGAGTCGTACTGGCTTGGTGATGCGGAAGCCGTACACCGGCTCGGCGTCGATGACCCCCGCCTTCCGGAGGTCGGCCAGCGCTCGAACTACGCTCTTGCGGGACAGGCCGAGCCAGTCGGCGAGATCCTGCTGGCGTAGGGGGACCTGGGGGAGGTACCCCTTGCGAAGGGGGCTGTAGAAGTCGCCGCATAGTTCATTGAGTAGACCGCATACCTGCTGGAACGCGGTGGGTTGTGCCCGTAGAGCCCGCAACCGGTCCGCCTGGCGGAGTCGTTGGCAATGCACGCGGTGCAAAGCCAGCGAGGCGTTCGAGGCCCTGGCCATGAACGCCTTGAACCGGGCGGAAGGCACGGTCATGACATGCATGGGGATCATCGCTGGGAGGACTGTTTCCTCCGGGAGCTCCGGCATTTCGTCACCGGCGAGCACGCAGTCGGCTCCTACAACCTCGCCTGGACCGTACAGGCGAAGCAGCATCTCCCGGCCGTTGGGGGCAACGGTCACGGCCTTGGCCCACCCGGATCTGATGATGGTCACGCGCCGTACTGGAATGCCTTGCCGCATGATCGGGCCGAAGGAGTGAAGAGGGCTCATGTTGGCCGAGGCTCGTAGCGTGGACTGCTCCTGGGGGGTCAGCATTCCCCAGAACCCGCGAGAGGTAGGGGAAGGTGGCGCGATGTTTGTGACACCCATGGCGGCCATCATCGCCCGAGGAGAGTGATCAAGATGGCGGGGAGCGGCGCCATGAGCGCGGCGGCGGCGGATAGAACGCGAGCGCGGTGGCGCTCGGGTGTGGCCCGCACGATGTAGGCCGCGAGTGCGGTGAACGCGAGGGTGATCAGCACGCCGCAGGCGAGGGGCCAGAGATGGGATGACATCGGAGTTCCGTTCTGGTGGCTTGGGACATGGCTCGAAGCACCCGCATAGGACCAGAGATGAGCGGTGGAAGCGCT
>CAZLIE010000186.1:0-4974 GCA_964559345.1 uncultured Terriglobales bacterium | reverse complement strand
GGTGTGCTGGGGGTGTTTAGGGGGGCGGGGTTGGGGTGGGTGTCGGTGGTTGTGATGATGGGACGCTAACCCGGCCGCTTCGTCCGGGTAAGTGCATCCATGTGTGGATGGCCCATCAGCGGATATGCGAGAGCCCCCGGGCTTCCACACTCCGGGGGCATCTCTGCTGGTCGACGCCATGTCCCAAGCCTGAGCACCAACGTCACCCGCATACGAATCTAGCCTTCATGGCATGCACCACTGTGGGACTCATGACCCAGCGAGCGGACTAATTCGCGCTCGTCGCTCTTCTCGCTCAGATCGTTCACAACGCACTCCTCGCGCGCTGAGCGCCGATGAGATCCGCAGCCCGAGCTTGTTCGCGACTGCGATCAAGGCTGCGCGTTGTTGGAACGGCGTCAAGGCTGCGAGGGCGGTCACCACGGTGTCGACCTGCTGGGAGATGTCCCCTACGGGGGGCTGTGCGTATGGCTGGTAAGGCGCGTCAAGGTCGGCCAGGGCCTGCGCCGGTACACCGACCTGCACCGCGATCTCCCGAACGATCTGCCTGGCCGCAGCATGAATCGTCTGGATGTCGCCGGCCCAGTCGCGGGCCATGACGGCCTCCAGGGCGCGGACCATGAGAAGTTCGCGCCGTTGGTTGGTGAGGGCGGCACGGGCTGCCGTGTCCGGATCGACAAGCCACCAGTCCGGTTCCGGATACCGGAGCCTCGTCCACGCCCCGACCACTTCGCACACCTCGGCGATGGCGGCCTCACGCGCGTTCCACGTCGCTGACGTATAGGAGGGTGCGTCGGTCTCCTTCTTTGGCATGAAGGCATGCTTACACGGTGTCGTCGGTGGACGGCAGAACTCATCGCCTTCGAGCCCTTGACTCCAATGGATGACAAGCGCAAGATCGTCAGTTGCCAGAGGTGCGCCCCCGTCACCTCTGCGAGGTAGGCGGTGAGACGTCCGGCACGGCCCCCGCGTGCGTTTGGGCGTCTCACCGTTCCAGCCGAGTCCGGGTGCCGAGGTGCGCGGCGCGGCTCTGCAGAGTCCGCAAGGATGTTCGATACTCGGTGGGTGAAGAATGCTCAGGTCGTCCGCGTCGAACTGCGTAGTGCCCGGCATGCGCGGCCGCGGCACCGGGAGGTGTGGATTCGCCTGGACGGCGTGTGGCATGAGGGCAAGGTCACGGCCTGGCTGAAACTGGGCGAGGACTGGGTGGTGACTTGCGAGCACGATCCTCGTGACGGCCGCGCCATCCAGGTCGGGAACTACTGGTACGACGAAGAGGCAATCCTGGCGCGGCGGCCGGGGGAGCGGCCACTGGAGTGATCGGGCAGGCCTCGCGCTAGATCACGCAACCGCACGGCTTGTTGACGGTGAGGCCGCCAGCGGCGGGCTCTACAGCGGTGACTTGGCCACCGCACATTTGGCACGGCGGCAGCGGGAGCACAGGGCCGGAGGCGTTGGCGTTGGCCCTGGCGGCGGGTCGCTGGCCCGGAAGGGTGGCGGAACTGGTCGTGGTGGAGGTCGCGGTCACGGTGGCGACCGTAGTCACCGCCACTGACAGTTTCCCGGTCGGCGAGTGCCGCGGCGTGGCGCCCCTGCGGGTCTGGGAGGATGAGCGGCCTATGCCCCCCGTGTCATCCTCTGATCCGTTCGAGCCATCAGACCTTCCCCCGGCGCCTCCCGCCGGGTGGCGCCCGGCTGGGGCCGAGCGGCGGCTGGTCCGCTGTGATCCTCATCCGGCCGGGGTTGCTGACCGTGGGGATGGCCGGCTCCACCTGGGCGAGCTGGAGCGGGTGGTCTGGCGGCAGTGGGACGCTGAGCAGCCGGCGCCGAGCAGATCGCTGGTGGAGTCGCTCACGCTGCTGGCGGAGCTGCCCGCGGCGGTCACGCAGCGGCTCACCGAGGCGGTCGGAAGGATCTTCATCGGGCCGGGGTCGATCGTGGACCTTGACCACCTGGGGCATCTGCGCGGTAGCGGCGCGGGCCGGCCACCGGGCACCACGTGGGACATGGTCGCCGGGGTGTACTGGTCGGCGCTGGGTGTGATCGCCATCGGGGACATCCCCTCCCGGTCGGCCGCCGTCAGCCTGCACGAGGCCGGGCACGTGCTGACCGAGGCAGACCGGCTGCTGGAGACCACCGAGCTGACAGCCCTGCACGCCTACTGCCGCGACGTCCTGCCCGACCGTCTCTATGCGGCCTCGGTGGATGAGTTCGCGGCCGAGAGCTTCGCTCGGTCCATGCTGGCTGACCGGACGCCGCTGATCAGCCTGGTCGGCGGGAACCAGGCTCGTGCTCTGGCCGTGCGCCTATATTGGGTGCGACAGTATGGGGAGAGGTGAACGGTGATGGATGAGGTGATCCGCCTGCCCGACGGGCGGCTGCGCGTCCCGGCGTACGTCCAGCCCGGGGCCGACGAGCCGTCCTGCGGCCTGGCCACGACCGTCATCGGCCCCGGCCACCCCGACTACGCCCGGTACGCCAAGATCGCCGCCACCCCCCGGCCTTCGGGACGGGGTGCTGATGATGTGGTCAATCAGCGGTTCGCCGCCCGCGAGGCGGCCGAGGCCCGTCGTACGGTCGCGCTGAAGCTGCCGAGCGGGAACCTGCTGCTTCCCGCAAGCCAATGGGCGCGCGGCGTCTACGAGCTCGCCCCCGGCGACCCCGATTTCACCGAGTGGGGCAGGAGCGCGATCTCCGAAGCGGAGTGGGAGCGGCAGTGGTCGCCGGCAGTGCACCGCACCAGGGCACATCGCCGATCTGCCTGACCGCTGGTGTTGCCGGGCCGCTAAAGGCCGATGGTGCGGTGCCAGGGTTGGGTTGATGTCGAGGTGATGCGGTCCTCGATCTCGTGTCGGCGCATCGGGCTGGTGCTGGATCCGACACGCTTGTAGTAGGTGGGCTTGTTGTTCTCCAGGAAGGCGTGCAGGCGGCCGCCGGGATGCACCTGCAGCAGGATGATGGTCTTGCCGTCGAGTTCGTGGTGTTCAAGGGTGATGTCGGGGGTTGGGTCGATGGTGTCGCGGATCATGTTGGTGAGGGCAAGCCGGTCCTCGTCGGGGGTCCGGCCGGTGTTGAGTCCCGTGATGGTGGTGTCGTCCTCGACGCCGAACAGCAGGAATCCGCCCTCGTCCTGAGAGGCGAAAGCCGCGACGGTCTTCATCACCTTGCGTGCGTCCGCACCCGGGGCGGGGATCTGGCGCTTGAATTCGGTGTGCGGGCCTTCACCGCCGTTGATCAAGTCTGCTGGTTCGGTGCTGGGCTGGGTGAAGGTCACTGACGGGTCGGCGGGATGCGGGCCGTTGTAGAAGTGGCGGTAGTCGCGCCAGAACTCGTCGTCATCGGTACGTACGACCAGCAGCGTCGAAGCCTGAAGGCCGTCGGGCAGCGCGAACCGTACGCGTCCGTCAGCGTCTGGTTCTACGGTCTGGTGGCTGAGGGGGGTGGTCAGCTCGACGCGCGTTTGCTGAAGCCGGGCGCCGGCCAGCTCGGCGATCAGGGCGTCGGGCTGGATCTGGACGCTGCTCAGGTAGGCAGCCCGATCGAGATGGCGA
Organism: uncultured Terriglobales bacterium; assembly: GCA_964559345.1. Lineage (GTDB taxonomy): Bacteria > Acidobacteriota > Terriglobia > Terriglobales > Acidobacteriaceae > Gp1-AA112. Next base: position 1,423 of record CAZLIE010000186.1, on the reverse strand, counting down.
ACGAGCCAGCGTGGCTCGGTGGCGTTGTGGTTGATAGAGCGGCCGTGGAAGAAGGCGGCCAGGGCGTCGGAGAAGGATGCGAAGTTGCCGGCGGCTCCCACGAGCAACTCCCGCGGGGGAGGTTGCTTCTGGAGGTTGATCGCGTCGATTGCCCAGGTGGTGTGCGGCCAGGGAATCCGGTCGCCCATCCAGTCTCGCCAGCTTTCACACCGCTGGTACCGCGTATCCGACTGCCGGTCAGCGATCGTCACCGTGCCCAGGTCCTCTAGCAGCGTCTGATCGCCCCGGATGAGTGCGGCGGCCTGGGTACCGGGTATTTCCCGCTCGACGAATGCGGCTTGGCGGTAGCGCCAGGCTCGGGCCGTGACCTGGTCTTCCCCCATCGTCACTTGACCGTGGACAAGAGTCCAGCCCGACTCTTGATCGCCGAGGAGCGCCAGCCGTACTCCCACCCGGTCGCACGCTTCTACTACGGCGATCAGCAAATCGACCGAGTGGCCGCCCGATTCCGTCAGCATGACCTGTTCCAGCAGATCCATGTGTTCATGCTGGCAGCGTCAGCGCCCCCTTTGCGCACCAATTTCCTGGTTGCACGCGGCCGCGTCCGAGCGTGCTCGGCGCGTCCGGAGGAGGGTCCCGGCCTTGGCCGGGACCCTCTCGGGGTCACCCTTGAGGGACCTGCTGCATCAGCAGCTCGACCAGCCGCGGCGCCATCCCGGGCTGCGGCATCAGGTCAGTGGCCTCCTCGGGGGTGAGGCGCCTGTCCTCGACGGCGGTGCGGATGATCTCGCGCTCGGTGGCGTAGGTGTCCATCGTGGCCTCCTGTGGTCGGTGGGTTGGTGCGCGCAGCGCAACGCGCCGTCCGGTGGCGTGCCAGGGTTTATCCCGTTCAAGATGTTTTGCGCTTTTTGCAAAAGATCTTGAACGGGACGCGCAGCGCCCTGGTACGTCGCCGAGCGGTGTGTTCCCCTTTGGGGACCAACCCGCCGGGCGCAGGAGGCCACCCCCACCTGCGCGGGTGAGACCATCCGCACCGCCGTCGAGAGAGAAGTGCTCCTGGCCGCGCGCCAAAGCATGTCGTTATGGACGTTGGTAGGCCTCCACCGGCGCAGCGAGCTGTTGGAGGACCCGGCGGGCCTCGGCAGCGTCGCCGCAGGCGCGGTGACCTCCGCCGAGGGGGAGCCATCGGCCGATTCGCAGCCAGGTCGACTGTGCCTCCATGAGGCAGCCCCACCGGCCGGGTGCGGGGAGCTGCGTTGTGTCCAGGCCTGCGTGCAGGTGTGTTGCGGTGATCCGCGAGCTGTCGAAGGCCGCGTTGTAGGCGAGGATCCGGCGGCCTGAGACGGCGGTGAGGAAGTCGGGTAGCACGTCGGCCCAGCGGGGCGCGTCGGTCAGGTCGTCGTCGCTGATGCGATGCACGGCG
>CAZLIE010000185.1:0-6136 GCA_964559345.1 uncultured Terriglobales bacterium | reverse complement strand
TCGTTGTCGTTTCCGACGATCGATCCATCCGCGTTGAGCGCGCCCGATTCGAATAATGTCTTGCCGTCGCGGTCACGAACTATGACGTGAAGCCATGCCCGCCGCGATGGATACGCGGTCGGCAGTTTATGTCCGCTCAAGTTCTGCACGAGGACTCTCCACTGCAGACGATTCGCGTCCTCCCTGGCATCGGAGATACTCACCCTCGCCGCCTGCGACTGCAGATAGTTCACCGTGTGGGCCGATGCGGACGCGAGTTCTTGTGGAAGCGCGCCGACACCGAGCTCGGCACGGTGCTGGTTCAGGATGTTTTGCATGAAAAAATTCGCCGCGATGAAGTCATGCCGATGCATGCCCTCGCGCGGCTGTCCAAACAATGCAGTGACTGCGACTGGTTCTTTCACCTCTGGCATGTGACAACTTTGGCATGTGCTCCTGCTGGGAAACGCACTGTGCAGATACTCCTGATACGGCATCTGCTCGGGAAATTTGAACTCGGTCTCGTGACCATCCGGCCCGATTGCAGTTGTGCGCAGGGTGTGGCATGTGCCACAGAGCGCAGAGTCGCGGATGTGCGCCGCCTCTGTCGGCGTAAATCCACCGGTAGAGGATTGCATGATTCGTTGATGGCCCTTGTCGACGACAAACGGACCAAACTCATCTCGCTGCTCACCGTGCTTTGGCTCGACAATGAATTGTCCGTTGAAGCTTTCCTCGGTGCCGAGCTTCTGCTTCGAAATCTGATGACAGACCGAGCACGAAACGCCGTCCTCAGCGGCTGCGTTGTCCTTATGCGCGACATCAAAAGGAAGGTGGCTGAAAACTTCCGACGAACGATCTTTCGCCTTAGCCTCGCGATATGAGATCGGCATGTGGCACACCGAACACTCGTTCTCGATTCCGGCTTTTGCCTGCGGATGGTCGATCGACTCGCGGCGCACGCTTGCCTGCCAATACGGATCGCGCGACGAGTTCGCCATAATGCTCGCGCGCCAATCAAAGCCGATGGAGATGTCCTGTCCGGACGAAGTGGTCAGTCCGTTGTGACACGCGATGCAGCGGTCAGAGGTATGAAATTCCGGTCCAGTGTCCTGCTTGTTTCGGCCGCCATGCAAGATGGCGAACGGAGCTAACACGATGGGCAGCAAAAAGAGAGCGGTTCTGAAGTGTCTCATCACCAGCCCTCAGTCAACTTGCCGTCCTGCCAGTCCCATAAGACATAGAAGACGACTTGCCGTTGACGTCCGAGCGTATTGGTTGCAGGCATGCGCACGCCCACGTCGGCGCGAATGTGCTGGCGATGACTGATCGTCACCTGCATCTCCGGAAGGATGTCCCAATCGGTTTTTGCTCCAGTTACCAGATCGCGATTGGCGAGAAACTCCACCATCGGCGACCACTGCCTGCCCAGACCATGATCGGGAGATATCGTCTGGCCTAGCGCAGTGCGCCAGAACAAAGACTGGGGAGCGATCTTCGTATCGTGCGGCAGATCGGCTCCAAGCTGGAACTGGAACCATGTATTTGTCGGGAACAACTGGTCGTACGCAGCGAACGGCTCGAAGGTTGTGGTGCCGGAACCGAATCCTCGCAAGCGGCTGCCGGTGGGCACCAACACTCCGCCTTGCAGACTTAAAATCGATCCCGTTTTCAGGCTCGAGAACATCTCGCGCTTTAAGGCCAAGGTTGTGTCGCCCACGCCTCCGTACCAGGTGTGGTTCTGGTCCTGGGCGTTGATTGGGACGTCCACCTCGATCTGATTGTGCACTCCGAACCGCTGCTCGTGGATGATGTCGGTTGTGAATCCCGGCGCGTGATTCGCATTCACCGCGGTTGATACTACGACCTCATCTTCCGGATAGGCTTTTTCCGTGACCAGAGCGCGCGGAAGATTCAGTTCTCCGCGCGCCCAATGCTTGTTGGTGCAGAACGTACGCAGGTACGCGATGAGGTCGTCGATCTGATCTGAAGTGAGCAGATCGCCGAAGGCCGGCATGATCTGTGAAAATCCACGGGCGGGTCCGCCATGGATGATCACATCTTTCCACGCAGAGTTCGCCTCAGCCGTGGTCTGATCGCAGCGTGTGAAATCAGGGAAGCTGTCGGGACGTTGGAATCCTGCAATGGTCTCCGACGTGCCTTTTCCATCCGCTCCATGGCAAGCATTGCAACCTGACTTGTACATGCGCTCGCCATTGTGCCCGTCCGGCTTGCGCGAATACCTGAGCGTCTGCGAAAAAAGGACTACGGCCCCGGTCGCGATCAGAAGTGAGACGAGAAGTGGCTTCACGATTTTGATGGAAGAGAAAAGAGGTTTATCAAAACGGTTCATCCCGGAATACGCTTTTCTGATCTTCATCGTATCGGATTGCTTCGGGCTGCCCATAAAAGTATCTGCCCGACGGGCTCGACATGTCTGCTGCTTGTAAATTGTGTGCCGACATTGAGGGATCTTCATAAATGGTTCCTCCTAGATCACTCGAACGTTTTTTATGCACCCATTCCTCACCCACGGTTTCCCTCTTCAGTATCTAAATTGTTGATAAATTCTGGAAGCAAACTGTGTTAGATTCGCCTTGCCGCCACTTCCAATCGCTCGAAAGAGCGAAGATTCTCCGCGACTTCTAGTCGCTCTAAATTTGGAGGTGTTCCGCATGGCCCTGGAGACACAACAGCCTGAGTTCCCCTACTGTGTCAAGATCGAAACCTCGACCGGCAAGTCCACCAATGTTCCCATCGCGTTCCTCACCCGGCAGCAGGTTGAGAATTTCATTCAGTTCGACTTCAAGCGGCTGTTGGAAGAAACCGGAGTAAAAGGCGCTCGCATCCATGTGGAACGGGCCATCACTGCTGACTACCAGAAAGTGCTCGACGAGATCGCCGGCTGTCTCCGCACGGAGAGGGCGAACGTCGCCTGATCGGTCGTATCGCTAAATGGTTGCGCATCTCGAGCACGCAGGGATGCGCACTTACTTTCATTTTTCAGCAGTGGATTGCCACTACGTGCGACTCGACCAGTCGACGTTTTCCACGAGAGCCATCTCGTCGAGTGCGTGTACCTCGTGCTCAAGTTTTCCCTAGGCCGGAAAGATAGTCTCGGTCATCAAAGGTGACGCACAACCGCGCCTCGCGCGGCACCCAACAGAGCTAACCTAAAATCCGCTGTACATCCCCAGAGTCCACTCTAGCGCCGAATACCTGAGTCTTCGCCAATTACTACAGTAATTTCTGTTATAACTGAAATGTCTTACAATACAGCAATGTCGCTTTCAACTACCGAACAGAGATTCGTCCTGCATTGGGGCGAGATGGGTACGCGGTGGGGCATCAACCGCACCGTGGCGCAGGTCCACGCATTGCTGTTTCTCTCGCCGAAGCCCTTGCATGCGGAGCAAATCGCCATCACGCTGTCGGTCGCGCGCTCCAACGTGAGCACCAGTCTGCGCGAGTTGCAGGGCTGGGGGATCGTTCGGGTGGTCCACGTGCTTGGTGACCGCAGAGATCATTTCGAGTCGGTGAAAGATGTTTGGGAGATTTTCCGGATTGTTGCTGAGGAGCGAAAGCGGCGGGAGATAGATCCGACTCTCCGCGTCCTGCAGGAGTGCGTGAGTGAGCTAAAGGGCGCCAGTGCAGGCAGCGCGTACACGCGCGAGCGACTGGCCGAGATGTTGGATTTTCTTACTGCCACATCGGGCTTATTTGAGGAGTTGGTACACCTCCCCGCACCAACGCTCAAAGGAATGGTCCGGCTGCGCGGGAAATTGAAGTCCTTTTTTGGCCTTGGGAAAAAATCTGGTAGCAAATAGCGAGGGCGTGATGAAGATCGCATTCAGCGAATTGTGGAGCGCACGAGGAACTATAGACCGCGGCACATATGCGCTCGTGGGGGTCGTAGGATTCGTCTTGAAGAACAACCTTGATCGGGTTGTCGCCACACTGGGTTTTCATCGTCCTTGGGGCTTGATCAGTTACTGGATACCGGTCGAAGATGTACCGCGAATTACGGGGCTGCCTCACAAGGAAGCAGTTTTTCTCGCCACCATGGTTGCCCTGGCTCTCCCTTTCATCTGGGTTGGTGTCACGCAGACCGTTAGGCGGTTGCGCAGTGCGCAATTGCCATTACAACTAGTCCTTCTGTTCTTTGTCCCATTTCTGAATCTGCTGTTTTTTCTTCTACTGTGCCTGATTGCGGAGCGGGAACCCGCGCGCGCTGAGACAAAATTGATTCATAGGACATTTCTGTCGCAGATCGTCCCGGAAAGCACGCTGGGAAGTGCCGCAATCTCTCTCCTGCTGACCGTCCCGGTCGGGCTTGGGATGGTCGAGCTAGGCGCACGAGTTCTGAGGAACTATGGCTGGGGAATTTTCGTCGCTCTGCCCTTCACCGTCGGATTTGCAGCCGCGCTGGTCTATGGAGTCCACGAGCCCCGTGGCGTGAAAGGTTGCGTGGGAGTAGCGTGTCTCGCGGCGCTTCTATGGGGCGGTGGACTGCTCGCATTTGCGTGGGAAGGTATGGTGTGCCTGATTATGGCAATGCCGATTGCGCTGCCACTTGCGGCGTTGGGAGGCGCGTGCGGGTACTTTGTTCAGCGACGGCGCTGGGTACAAACCGGAAGCCCGGCGTTCCTGTCCATTCTGCTCCTCTTCGTTCCCGGCGTGCAGTGGACCGAGCACGTGATCGCGGCTCCGCCTCCGGCATTTGCGGTCCGCTCCTCCATCGACGTGCAAGCACCTCCCGAGAAGGTATGGAAGCAAGTAGTTGCCTTCAGCGAAATCCCGGCTCCGACAGAGTGGATGTTTCGCGCCGGAATTGCTTATCCGATCCGGGCCGAGATGGTAGGAAGCGGCCCCGGTGCAGAGCGGCATTGCGTGTTTTCGACGGGCGCGTTTGTAGAGCCTATCCAAATCTGGGATGAGCCTCACAAGCTGAAATTTTCGGTCACGTCGAATCCGCCGCCAATGGAGGAATGGACGCCGTATCCGCACATTGATCCTCCACACCTCCATGGATTCATGGTGTCGAACGGTGGCCAGTTCTTGTTGATGCCACTCCCGAACGGAGGCACCCGCCTGGAAGGCACAACATGGTATCGCCACGGACTTTGGCCAGTCGCATACTGGAGGCTCTGGTCAGACGCGATCATTCACCGGATCCATATGCGCGTGCTCACGCACATTCGCGATGAGGTCGAGAGGCGGAGCTAATGAGTGCAGATCGACTGATTCGCCACGAGCAAGTACAAATCTTCAGCTCAGCTGCCGAGTTTCGACAATGGCTCGAGAAAAACCACTGCAGATCCACAGAGCTCTGGCTGGGCTTCTACAACAAGCGCACTCCTAAGAAGAGCATTACCTACCGTGAGGCGCTGGACGAAGCTCTGTGTTTTGGTTGGATCGACGGAGTACGAAAGAGCGTTGACGAGACGACCTACAAACAGCGGTTCACTCCGCGAAAGGCGAAAAGCTACTGGAGCGCCGTTAACATCAGGCGCGCGGAGGAATTGACCAAGCTTGGCCGAATGGCCCCTTCGGGTTTACTAACCTTTGAGAGCCGCACTGCCGATTCAGGTAAATATTCTTTCGAATCGCGACCGAAGAAGTTACCCATCCATTACGAGAAGCAGTTCAAAGCCAACCCCGCAGCATGGAAATTTTTCCGTGCACAGGCGCCGTGGTATCGCCGGACGTCCAGTTTTTGGGTGGTAAGCGCCAAACGCGACGAAACTCGACAACGACGACTCCACATGCTGATCAGCGATTCGGCCAAAGGCCGCAGGTTGGCCATGCTGTCCGGGAAACCTAAGAACTAGACATTTCCATTTTTAGTTTGATAGGCAGAGCTAATGAGTGACATCTGACGAGCCACCAAGGGCGCGCTTCACTCGTGACGTAAGGCGACCATCGGGTCCACCTGCATCGCTCTGCGGGCGGGGATGTAGCAGGCGAGCAATGCGGACAAGAGGAGCACGCCAGCAACCGCGCCGATGCTCGCGGGATCATTCGCACGAACCTCGTACAGAATCGATTTCATGACTCGGCCTACGAAATACGTTCCCATCAGGCCCATGACGAGTCCGGCGGTCGCAAGAGATACGCCTTCCTGGAGTACGAGACGAAGCACCTGTGTACGCGCTGC
>CAZLIE010000184.1:0-6151 GCA_964559345.1 uncultured Terriglobales bacterium | reverse complement strand
TCTCCGAGCGCGCCGGAGACATCGTGTGTTTCCTCTTGACAAAGACTTACATGGAGGTCGGCAACTCTTCTCTTACCACGCTATTACGGTACGATCACGAGCTTCTCTCTTGGAATCGCATCGTAGGTCGCTCTATCAATATTGAGGTGCGCCATCACCAATTCTGGTGGCGTGTGAGTGAGCCATTCGGAAAGCGAGAGGTCTTCATAGCGGCTCGCCTTGAACATCTCGAGGAATCGTAGATCTGTATCTCCCGTGTTCTCTATGTAGTGAGGCAGGGTTTGCTGCACATAACCCACATCCCCCATTTCAAAATCCATGGTGCGCGCACGGGAGCCGGTGGCGAGTACGGTCATTCTTCCCTTCCCGCTGATGTAGTACTGCCATTCATCTGCATTTTGGTGCCAGTGCAGCTCACGCATACCGCCCGGACGGAGGGTCACAAAAGCCGCCGCAATGGTTGTTGATGCTTTGAAGGTACTCGAATCGACAATCAGGACCTCTCCACCTTGCGTACTCCTCGTAGGCTTCTCGAGTCCAGCTTCAAAAGAGAAATCGTGAGGCGAAGGACCAAGCGTTCCTGCTGCCGTCCTTTGATCCACCGCCAGCGGCCCGGGCACCGGAGCCTGAAATATGAATAGCTCTTCTTTACGCATTCCATCGAGCGCTGGTTGTGCAATGCCAAAATTCTTTGCGATCACCTCGCGCGGCGCGTGCGCCATCAGATCGGAGAGCAGCACCGTTGCATACTCAGAAAAATTTCCATCATCGAACACCAGCAAAAACTCTGCTCCATCGGGCCCAAGTCCCTGGATTGAATGCGGAATACCGGTTGGAAAGTACCAAAGGTCGCCTTTTTTCGTATCGCGCACAAAGCTCCGTCCGTCACCATCGATGGCTGTGATTCTTGCACCTCCGTAAAGCATCATGGCCCACTCAGCAGCCGTGTGCCAGTGCAACTCGCGGATTCCGCCGGCGTTCAACCTCATGTTGACCCCTGCGATCTCCTTGGCAACCGGTAACTCTCGAATCGTGACTTCGCGAGACCATCCGCCTTCAAAAAGGCGCTTGTTCGAGAGTGAGAAAGGATACTTGAATGTTGGCACGCCCCCTGCATCCGAAAGCGGTGGAATGTTTGAATCTGGATTGGCGCGATCCAAGGCTTTATCGGTTGGGCCAGGATCGCTGAGGGTTGTTGTCCTGCCGGTCTTCACTCCTCGAGGAGTTGATTGCCCCGCCGCTATAGTTGGCATCGAGAGCATTCCGGCCGTTGCCGCCACTGCGGCCGAACTAAGTCCCAAAAATCGACGCCGGGAAACCTGCTTCTGTTCTCTTCCAGTGTTCATGGGTCGTACCTTGCGGTGAATGAAGTTTGGCCGGATCCCCTATGGTTCAGCTAAAGAGCGGACGCAATAGTACCAAAGGCGGCGCCGGTTGACATCTGAATGTAAGATTCTTCAGCTTTTTACAGTTTCGCTTGAAAATAGTCGCATAACATCGCCATTGCCCTCACAAAGGGGCTTTCTAAGCAGTTCGTTCGTGTATTGTCGGCAATGCGGAAGTTATCAAGATGCAAGCGTTTTTTCGGCGAGCTACAAACCCCAGCAGCTAGGCAGGTCTGCTCTCCCGGAATGAAACGAGCTCCCATTCTCCGCTAGGTAAAAGGGGTGCGATGGCGAAGAATGTAGAAGTTGCTATCGTCGGCACAACCAGCAGGCTGAATTGAATTCCCAGGAACAACAGTGTGTAGACGATACATCCACGGGTTCGGTTGAGAAATGGATGCATCATGTGCATCACCAGCTTGCCGCTTGGGGGCGGCAATACGATAGCCAACATGCAGTTCTTGGGAAATTCTCCTGCTGCTGCGAGGTACTGCCGTAGCTGTTCCCGATATGGTCCAAGATCTATCGCAAGCTCACGGCTTCGATTGCTCCAATTGTGGACCGCTGCCCGCCAGAACATACTTGCAGCGAAATAGGTCATTGCAGAAGTATTCATTCCTTCAATTTCAGCAGCGTAATAGAGGCTCGCTTCACGCGACTTGAGCTTCGGCTCGGCACTAATTTGGACAAGAGTGGCAGCGAATGTACTTTCTTTCCATTTAGGTGAAACGAGTTACACACTTTCGGTTCTATCAAATCGTATGCAGTTGATTCCCAAGGGCTGTGGTGGAAACTGAATTGCCTAATAACCAAGGAGGTTTTTTATGCATCCGCAGAGGTTGTTAGTAGCGGTGTTTGTCTTCATATCTATGTCTTTATCGGTCGTTGCCGTTGCGGATACGGTGACATTCAATGCTGGCGTTATCGGTACCACGTCCTACACTGAAGCAGGCATGGTGTTTGAAAGTCTGATTGGGGAAGCGCTAGACTTTGCCAGCGCCGGTCCCGGCGATGTCCATCTCATCAACGATCGAGCCGGGAACGGAATGACAATCCATTTGACGGATTTTTCGCCGTTCAGCCTTATCAGCTTTGATATATTCGGGGGCGGTCCGTCCTCCATGGATTTCTATTCCGGAGCAACCTCCGTCGCTGGAATTTCGCTCGGCGGTGGACACATGGATTTCACTGGTGATCCTCGATTCTCGAACATCACCTCCATCAGCTGGTGCGGCCAGTGTTTCACCGATTTCGACTGGGTACAGGGGATGGATAAGTTCGAGTTCACGCGCGTCAGCTCAGTCCCCGAGCCCGGGTCCGTGGCGCTACTCGCTTCCGGTCTGGCTGTAGCGCTCTTCCGGCGCAAGCAGCCGGGCTCATAGCTGGAGCTTTATGCTGCAGGCAATCTGTGTGTTGCGTGCATCGCCCACAGCCGAGGGCGGCTTGTTCCGACGTGGCACCGACGATGCGCTCGCGTTGACGAACATCGTTGGAGTAGAATCCACGCCGAGCTTCTCACCTTCGGCCATTGAGGCGCGGACCTTGCTGTCATCCTGCTTTTTGATACAGGCGTCCAGGGTTGCAGCCTCGAGCTTGTGCTTGCTCCCGAGATGGCCCGTAAGTTGATCGATGCGCCCAAACTCCTGAATGATATCGCGCTGCTCCCCGTTGATTTCTTTTTGATTCACGTGAATGTAGTCAGCGAATTCCCAATAGGCGTCACCGTTCTGTGCCGCAAGGCAACTAGTTCGTGGAAGAACGCCGTACGAAGTTCAGAGTAGGCATATAACAACTGAATTTCTCTTCACTGGCCAGGTGCACGCATCTAAGCTTTAGGCTTACTATCGGCCAGCGAAGTTACGACTGGCCAGGCTGCCCATTTAGCGCCCTTGTCCTGAGATTCTGCAAACTGCTGCAGTGACTTTCGGCCACAATTCAAACGAGAAGGATTTCATGAAAACCGGTCCCAACCCGGGCACCTCGCTGTGAATGGTCAAGATCAGAGCGAGCTCTTCGAGCATGAGCATTCTGTCCAGTCTCTCGAAGCCGAGTTACCTAGGAGCCGAGCAACCCAGGACGCGACCGACAGACTTGCAGCCATTGTTGAATCGTCAGAGGATGCGATTGCCAGCAAGGATCTGAACGGGATTACGAGCTGGAACGCCGCGGAGCGGATGTTCGGCTACAGAGCTGAAGAGATCATCGGCAAGCCGGTCACAACCATCATCCCGCCGGAGCTGCACAAGGACGAAGACATGATCCTCGGAAAGATCAGGCTCGGAGAGCGTATTCAACACTTCGAAACCGTGCGCGTTACGAAGGATGGGAAGCGAATCGACGTGTCGTTGACTGTATCGCCTGTGAAAGACACCAACGGCCACATTGTCGGCGCCGCTAAATCGTGCGTGACGTTACTTAGCAAAAGCGCACTCAAGAGCCCCGCGGCGCGCGGAAAAGCTCGCCGCCACCGGTCAACTGGCAGCGAGCATCGCTCACGAAATCAACAATCCGCTGCAAGCATTGACGAATCTCCTGCAGATCATTTTCTACAAAACTTCGATCGATGAAAGCACTCGGCAATTGCTATCGCTCGCAGATGCAGAGTTAAGCCGCATCGCCAATATTGCCCGGCAGCGTTGCAGCCGAGCGCCCAAGAATTTCAGCGGCTCGTAGTGGCAACCAATTGCGGAAGTTCCCGATGCTGTTTGCTCATTTCGATGCACTCCTTCAGCAGTTCTGTAATGGGAAGACTGAGAATAGAAATGCACGAATGGATAAGGGAGAATGGGTTAATGGGAAGGATGTCCGCCCTGTGGCAAACTTTCCAAGGGCAGCAGGTGCAACCGGGGTACTCCCCGGGCCGGCCCGTATGACCGCCGACTTTCAACCATGCTGCTGGCCTCGATCTGCATAGCGGCATCAAGCTTTGGCGCAGCGAAAAGTCCGGCCCAAATAGGTAGCTTCTGGCCTTCGCCGAAATATGAATGCTGCGACAGAGGCTATGGCGATGTAGATTGCCAAAGCGACCAGCACCCACGCGGTTATTCTTGTGGCTGTGATTTCGGCGCGCCGCCGATCACTACGGAAACCCCACAGAACTGTTGCAGCCGACAACAGCTCGATGCCACTATCCGCACCGAACTCCGCGAGGGCAACGCTGTGCGCTACGTATCGCAGCTAACAGCGCAACGGCGACCTCCACACACATCCATGCCACTGTTAGCCATTGAAGACGATTGATTGCCTTCGATTGCAAAGCATCGATTGGCGCAATGGCGATTTGCTTTGATTCAGCCATGCGACATCTCGTGATGGCTGCCCATCGGCTTGTCCATCATCTTCAGCATCTTCGGGCCGCCTGTGCGCATGAAGCGAATGACCAGCATTACTGTGAGGGCTAGAAAAATGACGTTCAGATACGTCGTGTAATTCCACTGAATCGCGGTTTCAACGATTTTGGCGTGTCGCCCGGAAGGGACAAAGCCCACCGCCTTGAAGAGGAGTTCAATCACAAGCGCAGCCAAGGACATTGAGGCATACATGGTGACAAACAGAAATGCGCTGATTCGCAGGCCGTAATACTTCCGGTAAATGTTCAGGATTGGCAGCACGATCAAGTCCGCGTAAATAAACGCCAACACACCGCCGAAGCTGCTACCGCCATTCCATAGCACAGCGGCGAGCGGAACATTGCCGACTGAACAGACGAACGACAGCACGGCAACGACTGGCCCGACCAGAGGACTCCAGAACGTCGTCAGCTTTGGGTGTGAGGTCAGGAAGAACGCTTGCCAGCCCTCTTTCGGAATGAACACTGCCAAAAACCCTGCAAGGAGCAGCCCGGCGGCGATGTCTTTCCAGATCGAAACCCAATCCATGACAAAGTAGTGGCTGATTGCTGTTCGGCCGTTGTCAGACAACATGCGCCGGAACAATGGCCCTTCGGTCACCGCCATGTCCATTTCGGCGTGACCTTCCATCACGCCTGCAATGCCCTTGTTCGCCTGCCCTCGCGCTTTCTCCACCATTTCCCGTCTCAGGAAAATGCGAAACAGCACCGCCATGATCGCAACCATGAGCGGCGCGCCCATGAACTCTGCGAGCGTGAATTGCCATCCGAGCAGGATGGCCATGATGATGCAAAGTTCGGCCACAAGATTGGTCGAGCCGAGTTCAAAGGCCATAGCCGCCGTGAAGTTTGCTCCTTTGCGGAACAGCGCACGTGCAATCGCAACTGCGGCATACGAGCACGATGAAGATGCGGCACCCAATCCGCAGGCAGTCGCAATCGTCCTTGGTCGTTCATCTCCGAGAATTTTGGCGACCTGGCGCTTCGACACGACCGCCTGCACCACTCCTGAAATGAAGAAGCCGAGACACAACGCCCAGAGGATTTCCCAAAACATGGCAAGTGCCATGTAGAAGGCTTGTCCGATTTCATGCACTAAATGCATTTCCCGTTAGGATGCGAAGCACAGCGAACTTCTAGTGACCAACTGCATTTAACGTCGGCACGATTAGTTTGCGGAACAACTCGTTGACCTCTTTGGGCGGCAGGAACATTTTCCTATCCAACCACCAGTTCAGCACGAGAACAAACGTTGACGCCACGTAATCGGATGTCAGATCCGCGGGGATCTCGCGCGACACCTTCCGCCCACCTTGCAGTTTCGTCGAAGAACGGATGATCTTTGCGAGCACCCGTCGCAAATGTTCATGCAGAATGGCTCTTCCTCTGGCTCCGATTCTGTCACCCCACGCGTGCG
>CAZLIE010000183.1:0-6157 GCA_964559345.1 uncultured Terriglobales bacterium | reverse complement strand
AAGATCGGCAAACACCTCGATGGACACGCCGGCATCGCCGACCAGCGGCGAGATCCTCTGCACAATGAGCTTGTATTCCTGTTTCTGCTCTTGCCAACTCAGCTTATGGCCAGAGGCGATACGTTGCTGAACCTCCGGGTTTTTGGATATCAGTGTTGGATTCGTCGTCTGGCCGTCGAGAAAACCCAATACATTCCTTATCCGAGTGGTTTCATCGGGGTCACCACCGTCGATCAGGATCTTCGTTGCTGGCTTCACCACTTGCATGAGGAACCCTTCCTATTGGCGCTGGAGCGTTTCGTTGTTATCCCAGCCGACCTTTGCGGCTGAGGTGCTGGACAGTCACAATGCTACGATTCCACGTCTTTAAGATGCCGGAGCAGGCTTTTGCTCGCGCTGGTTTGTTCTTAGAAATGCAACCCGCGAGAATCTGCTTCACTCCTATCCGTCGCGCCGGCCGTTTGAGCGATGGTTCGAGAATTTGTCGAGATCCGACGAGCATCCATCAATTTCACCTGCGATGCGCACCATTGCTCTGGAGAGTTGCGATGTCAGTGACGCCTTTTAGCAAATCTGCTGCCTTAGCTAATGTCGTTCCGGGTGGCACTTCGTGGAAGTCGCTCATGACCTCATCTTGTTGCTGATTGATTGTGGCAAAAAACAATACATGTCCGGACATGTGAACGACGAGTTTCGTAAGCTTCCAATGTCCGACGCCAGCATCTGCTTGATTGACTTCGAAACTTCCGCCTTTTCGTAGCTTCCCGAGGATGCCGCCACCGAAGTCAACGTTCTTGACCAAGTGTCCACTGAGTTTTGCCAGTCGCATCTGCTTCGAGTCGATCAGTAGCATGCCTGCCATGGCGTGAAACACCTTCGCTTCGCGATGCGGCGGCTGAAAACCGGGATTCGGCCGGAACGCAAGTCGGATCATCTGCCCTTCTCTTGCTTCAGAGCTGTAAAGAAACGCCTTGGGCAGCGTGGCAAGTAACTTGCTTGCTTTCCTAGTGTCTTCATCTGTTTTTTGGCGCTGCTGCTTGCGATAGTTGGGGTCTGTGAGAAACCTCTTGATAGCCTCTTGGCTCTTTTTCTCCTGGTCAGACGTCGGAGACTTCCCATTAACGGAAAGCAATCGGCGCATCGAACCTTCAGGTGTCTCGATTACTTCTTCAAGTTTCACCATTCCCTTAAGCGAGTTTCTGTCCCGATACATCCATTGACTATGATCGTTCTTCAACGCTGCGAGTTCATTTTGAACCATGCGGTTCACCAACTCAGATGAGCTCTGGGTGAAGGCAAACCTCAGCAACAGCAGTAAACAAACCGCCGTTAATGCACATCGCTTAACCATCACTCAATTGGAATTGAGCTTGCTAATGGATTGTTGCCTTCAATTCGGCTGAGAGCTGCTTACAGTGCTGCAGAACCAGTGTCACCGGAGTGCGGCTTGAGACTCATCTATGGCTACTCTGAATTGCTGTCTGTAGCACCAACGATCAAGAAGTCCTATCAGAGTAGGGATATTCAAGCGGCCAGGTCGATCAGCGACCCGCATCGGCATCTCTTGTCAATCGTGTCCGACAATACGGTCCAGCCAATAGACCACATGAAGGCTCTGCTAGCGATTCACGACGCAGCCAACTTGTATGGAAACATTCCGAACGAGTTTCCGGAACAGAAAGGTTCTTCCTGATTTCCCAAGCGAGCTACCAAACTGGACTTACGCTTAACTTTGCTGGAAACCAACTCACCGAAGCATGCTTCCGCGAGCTTCCGGCGAAAAAGTCTCAAAATGGAATACCTGCGATTTGACTCAAGTGCGCGTGCTGGGCAAGAAGGAATCCCAGATAGCTTCGTGTCAAGTTGCAGAAGAGGCGAGCTTCTTCGACCTCTATAGCAATTCCCGCCTTCAGATCAATCCCGTGACGAACGCCCCCACCTGTCGGTGAAGACAAATATCCATGCAGCGCCGTTGTCCACTCAAGCACTCTGTCCAGCGTCGTGCCGGGATGTGATCTTCTCAAGTCCTTCACGATCTGATTGAAATACGTGCCTTGAACGGTGTCCCTGCCTGTGTCCAGCCCCTTGAACCATTCACCACGGATTCGAGCAACGACAGCATCTCTTGGACAGCCTAGCGCCCGATTCGGTGTTGGTCACAGACTTCGTTGATCATGCTTGTATCTGGAGCGAAGAGATCATCGGCTCTCAACGACTCGCAGGCATCGTGGAATGCCTCCAAGAAAAGAGGAGCATTTTTCGCGGCAGAGGTCATGTACGTCCACAGATCAGTGTCAGCCCAACTTTCGTTGGAACTCCACACGTGTGGCTGACCGACTACGGCGCAGAAGTAGCCTTTGAAATGCTCAAGGATGTCTTGCCGGGAGCCTTGTGTCGCCGTCTTGTCGATCACTTCCCTGAACTCACGCACGGCAGAATCGGGAATAGACTTGTTGACCCAGTCGTTGTCGGCGGGTGGTTTGAACCTCCATGCACCGGGAAATTTCAGCATGAAGAGCCCGTAGTGGCTTAACCCCTCTTGGCTCTCGATTCCCGTGTACCAGAGTGAGGCATCTTCGTAGCGACGGAAGGCGACGACGGCCTGATTCATCTGTTCGGTGTTGAATACCTTGAGCCGGACGAGCAGGTCGAAGTCGTTCACTGTTAGGCCGGTGACTGCCAGAAATAAGTCCGGTTCGAGCTTCGTGATTACATCCTGGAGCGTATTTTCGCGGAAATCCGTCAAGTACATGAACGCCGGAATGCGAGTGGCGAATTTGATCAGTTTCTTCTGAACGAGCTTTCGCTTGGACTTGTACTCCTTCTCCGCATCGCTCAATTCTCTTTCATCTGCTCCGCCGTCAGGTCGCCATCCTTCAGCCTTGTTCTTGGACAGTCTCAGTATTTCCCTCAACTCCATCCGTCTTGGTGCATAATCTATTAGTCATTACGCTTGATTTAAACGGTTTTGACTAGTATATTGTGCATATGTTGATGCTTGCCGTGATCGGTTCGGAGATTGTCAGTCGGAGAAAGGCAGCCCGGCTTAGCCAGACAGAGTTGGCTCGCAAAGCAGGGGTCAGCCGTGCCACGCTCGACGCCTTGGAGAACGGACGCTCAGGCGAGCTTGGGTTTTCCAAAGTCAGCAAAATCCTTGCCGTGCTTGGCCTGGAGCTGCGACTCCACGACGCGAAACCGAAGAGGCCAACTCTCGACGAACTCCTGAGTGAGGACCGCGATGATCAAGGTTTGGACAGACGACGCTGAAGCGGGCCTACTTGACCGGCTGCTTGATCGCGGTAGTGCTTTCCTCTATCTGCCCGCCATGAGCGCGGAGCGCGCAGTCTCTGTCACGATGCCGGTACGCTTGCCGTCCTGGGAGGTGCCCTTCGGGTTGGCCCCGATCTTCGAGATGAATCTACCCGAAGGTGTCTTGCGCGAACGACTGCGGCTTGCATTTGCCAAAGCGACGGGAACCTTTGATGATCTCGACCTACTGGCGATTGTCGGTCGCTCACAAGTCGGACGCATCCGCTACACCGGCGAGAAAGAGCAGTTGCAGGAAGAGGTTCCTTTCCAGTCGGTGGACGAGATTCTTGCCAGCCGGCGCGGCGGCGGCGATCTGTTCCGCTATCTCATCGAGAAGTTTGCCGCTTACTCCGGCATCAGCGGAGTGCAGCCAAAGGTGCTGGTGCGCGATGAGTCTGCATCCGCTGTCCTGGCCGAAACGCGAAATCAAGCGCGGGGTCGAACGTCTCCAAGCCACAAAGGTGCGACCCACATCGTTAAGTTCTGGGACGCGAATGAATTTCCTCAACTCGCGGCCAACGAGTATTTCTGTTTGCAAGTCGCCCGACGCTGCGGGCTGGATGTGCCGCCATACAGATTGGCCGAAGATGGAATGGCCTTGGTGGTTGACCGGTTCGATCTGCGCGCCAATGGGACCTACCGGGGCTTTGAGGATTTTTGTGTTCTGAATGCGCGCCGAACTGACGAAAAATATCGGGGCAGCTATGAGACATCCGTGATGAAGCGTTTCGCGGATTTCTCTCATTCTGCTGAGCTGCTTACCGACCTCGAAAAGTTATTCACGCTCATCGCCCTGAATTGTGCGCTGCGAAACGGAGATGCGCATTTGAAAAACTTCGCTATCGTCTATGACGACGTAAGAGGTGAAGCGCGCCTTGCACCGGTATTTGATCTGGTCACCACAGTCGTGTACCTGCCCACTGACAGCATGGCGCTAACATTGAACGGCACCACACGATGGCCTGATGCCAAGGCACTGCGCAGACTGGGAGAGACACGCATGCAAGGCAGCCCGTCTACAATTCGACAGATTCTTCAAAGCATTTCAGACGCTCTGTCCGATACGGCGATTGAGGCCCGTGCTTACATCAAAGAGCATCCCAACTTCCGCGAAATCGGCGGAGGAGTCCTTGCTGCCTGGGAAAAGGGACGGGAGCAGTCCCTCGAAACTGCATAGGCGCCAAGCAAGCCAGCACGAGCGTGCTTCAATGCTCGTGCTCCAGCAGTGGCCCGCAGCTCCCACTGCCCATGGCAGCGCGCCGGTTCTCAGAACGGACGCAGGCCCTTCGTGTAAGGCGAGGCGAAGGTCCAATCGTCCGGTTTGCTGAACGGAGTGATGGAATGCCACTCGCGCAGCAAGTCCAACAACTCTTCCGGTATCGGCAAATTTGTACGCGAGGCTTTCGGTTGTCAGTGGAGTGATCCGACCCTGAACGAAGCCGCGCCGAAATGAAACTGCTCCATTCTTTAGATCGAGGTCTTGCTACTTCAATCCGAATATTTCGCTAGAAGGAACAGCACGCCGGACAACCTCGACACGATAGCGCCCTCCGAAGAGGCAGAGGTTAGCACCTCAAAAATCTGGACGCAAAGAGATGACGCGAATGCATTGGCCGGCGATGCTCGCGAACTTCCCTCCAGCCCGATGACACGGAATTTTGCTTGATATGTTTTGGTATATCAAACTTGATGCATGATACAACTTAACATATCGACGGAGCTCCGCTTGATATGCTAAAGTATATCGAAACACAGGATCGATATGGCAAAGCATATCAAGCCGATCAGGCTAAAAGGCCTACCCACAGATTTTCGCGAACAGATTAAGGAAGCTCGGCAAAGGCGCGGATGGGGACAGAGAGAATTGGCAGCAAAGGTTGGTCTGCCCCAACCACACATTTCCGGCATTGAATCAGGCGAGATCGTGCCGCGCTTCAACACGCTCCTCGATTTAGTTCGAGTCCTTGACTTGGACATCCTGCTTGTTCCGCGCGCACTCGTGCCTGCAGTGCAGTCACTGGTTCGCGCTCAAAGAGAACCTGAGTCGATCGAAAAGCCGCTTTATGCGGCGGACGAAGAAGAGCCCACATCCGATACGAAATCCAAAGATGAATTTTGATTTCAAATCCTTGAACGCGCTTACCGTCAATCTGCACGGACGGCGGATCGGTGTTATCAACCGAATCGCCGGAGATCGCCATCTGTTTTCATTCGAACAGGATTATGTTGACGATCCAAAGAGACCCACTCTCAGTCTCTCCTTCAAAGGACAAGCAGGTGGATTGGTTATCCCAACACGCGCTGTCACGGCGCGATTGCCAGTGTTCTTCTCCAATCTGCTGCCCGAGGGACATCTACGCGAGTATCTCGCTGCGCGCGCGGGAGTGAAACCACAGCTCGAATTTTTTCTCCTAGCTGTGCTCGGCGCTGATCTTCCAGGCGCGCTCACGGTCGCGCCTCTGGACCAGTTGGCCGACGCTACAGCTGGCGAAATTGAGGATCGCCATCATGATGACAGCGCTCCTGAAACGGCGCTCAGATTTTCACTCGCGGGCGTTCAGCTGAAGTTTTCCGCCATTATGGAAGCATCTGGCGGTCTGACGATTCCCACCGACGGAAAGGGGGGATCATGGATCGTCAAGCTGCCGTCTGCTCGCTTTGCTGAAGTGCCTGAAAACGAGTACACGATGATGACGTTAGCGCGAGCTGTGGGTATTGATGTTCCCCCAATCGAGTTGATCGACGTCCGTAGTATTCGCGGTTTGCCATCAGATGCCAACGCGATTGAAGGCAAGGCGCTCGCCGTCCAGCGCTTCGACCGCGGTAGCAAAGGCGAGTCCATTCATAT
>CAZLIE010000182.1:0-6245 GCA_964559345.1 uncultured Terriglobales bacterium | reverse complement strand
ATTAGGACATTGTCCTAGGCGAAGTGCGGCATGACCTTCTCGGCGAAGGTCCGTAGCGACTCCATGATGAGCTCGTGCGGCACCGTCCCCATCTGCATCACCAGGATCAGCTCGTCGACGCCGATGTCGACGAAGGCGGCGACCGTCTCCTTCGCCGCGGCCGGATCGCCGACGACGGCCGCCACGGGCGTGCCCGGCTGGTTGCGATTGGCCATCGCCTCGTCGAGCTCGGCGTCGCCGATGAAGTCGCGCGGCACGTCGAGCTTGCCGACGGGCCGGTCGCCGGCGAGGTAGTAGCGCGCCAGGCTCTCGCCGAAGAAGCGCGCGCCGCGGAAGCCGTAGCGACACGCCTCGCGATCGTCGTCGAGCACCAGCGTCGCCGGCGTGCAGGCGAACCACTCCGTCTTCTTGCGGCCGACCGGCGCGGCCTTGGCGACGGCGGCGCGGTACTCGTTCACCTTCTGCGTCAGGTACTCGTCGTTGCCGAAGGCGAAGTTGAGCGCGCCCAGGCCAAGCTTGCCGACGGCGACGGCGCTCTCCGGCTTGGTGCAGGCGGCGAACATCGGCGGATGCGGCTCCTGCACCGGCTTTGGGATGATCTGCGTCGGCGGCACGTGGAAGAAGCGCCCCTTGTGCTCGAAGACGTCGGCCGACCACATGCGCGGGATCATCTCGAGCGCCTCGAGCCACTGGTCGTGCAGCGTCGTGACGTCGTTCTCGAAGGCGTGCTGCTCGACGAGCGACGACGACTTGCCCGAGCCCCAGTTGACGCGCCCGCGCGACAGGATGTCGAGCGTGGCCACGCGCTCGGCGATGCGGATCGGATGGTTGTAGCGATGCGGCAAGAGCGTGACGCCGTGGCCGATGCGGATGCGCTCGGTGCGCGCGGCGACGAAGGCGAGGAAGATCTCCGGCGCCGACGAGTGCGAGTACTCGTACAGGCCGTGGTGCTCGACCTCCCAGACGCAGTGATAACCGAGCCGATCGGCCAATACGGCCTGTTCCACGCAGTCGTGGAAGGTCTGCGCCTCCTTGTGCCGCGTCGGCTCCGAAATCTGCATCTCGAAGAAGATGGAAAACTTCATGACGCGGCTCCTTTGACGAGGATGCGCTGCAAGCGTTTGGGCGCCTCGGTGCGGAAGCGCGTGACCACGCCCTGCACGACGAAGGCGGCCAGCGCCTCGCCTTCGACGCGGATCTTGCCGGTCATCTGCGCGGTGTTGAAGTCGGTGCGCCCGGCGAGCAGATCGTGGAACACGGCCGTCTTCATCGTCACCACCGTCGAGGGCGGGCGCGGCGCCTCGCGGGTGATGCGGACGCGCTCGCCGTCGACGAGAAAGCCGACGTCGCCGCCGCCCGGCCCGGTCAGGCGCAGGTGCAGGCGCGCGTTGGCGCGCATCGACGGCTCGAGCCGCTCGCGTTGCGTGCGCAGCTGCATGAGGCGCACGAACAGGTCGAGGCGGCGATCGAGCCCCGTCGAGTTTTCCGCGAGGAAGCGGTCGATCACCGCCTGCGCCGTCGGGCAGCGCGGCTTCCAGCCGAGCTCGCGGCGCGCCTTGTCCGCCGCCATCTCCATGCACACGTCGCTGATGCGCAGCCACGCCGGGTCGAGCGCGTCGGAGAGGCCGAGCTTCTTGGCCCACTCGCCGAGCTGCGCCCCGACGGTGATGAGCGCGCGCGGCACGCGGATGAGGCGCAGCCGGCACGCCTCGGCCAGCTGCCGCGCCGTCGCTGCCGGCTCGGCCGTGACGTTGAAGGCGCCGCGCGCGCCGTGACGCAGCGCCAGCGCCACCGCCTCGGCGACGTCCTCGTCCCAGACGAGCGGCAGCGGCGCCGGCACGTCGACGATGGCGCGGCGCGCGAGCATGGCGCCGTGCGCGTGCACCGTCGGCGCGCCGATGACGATCGACGGGCGCAGCCGCGCCAGCGCGATCTCGGGATGCGCGGGCTCCCAGCCGTCGAGCCACGCCTCCACTTCCCACTTCGCCGCCGAGTACGGGAACGACGGCTGATGCACGCGCGGCGTCGTCTCGACGATGGGGCGCGGGTGGCCGTGGACCACGCCGTACGCCGCCACCGACGAGGTATAGACGATGTGCCGAATCCCCACTTCGGCGGCGGCGGCGAAGACGTTCTTGGAGCCGCCCACGTTGATCGCGTCGAAGACGTCGCGCGGCGGCGCGCCGGTGACGATGAACGCCAGGTGCACGAGCGCGTCGCAGCCGTCGAGGAAGCGGGCGAAGCCGGGGTCGCGCACGTCGGCGCGCACGTGCTCGAGCTTGGCCGAGGCCACCGCCGGCGGGCGCAGGTCGAGCGAGCGCAGCGCCGTGACGCCGCGCTCGACGGCGAGCCGGCGCAGGACGACGGTGCCGAGCTGCCCGGCGGCGCCGGTGACGGCGATCCTCACGCGGCGGTCCCGAGCGAGCGCCACAGCCGCGCCGTCCGCGGCGTCATGAGGCCGAGCTCGTCGACGAGCGCGCGCACCTTGGACAACGACTCCATGGTCAACGCGCGATAGGCGACGTTGCGCGTGAACGCCTCCTCGACGACGTCCTCGGGGATGGCGAAGGTGCGCGTCAGGTGCGGCGACGGGCGCAGCATCAGCTCCGCCGTCAGGCGCAAGATGGCCGGCGCGGCGACGGCGAGCACCGCCCGCTTCGTCGACGACAGCTTGGGCACGTGCTCGCGCAAGAAGCTGCGCGCGAAGCAGAGGTGGCGCGCCTCCTCGGTGATGTGGATCTGCGACATGCGCTTGACCAGGGGATGCATGTCGTCGCGATTGGCCAGCGCCATGCGCTGCGCGTGATCGATGGGATCCTCGCCGCCGAGGACGAAGACGAAGAAGAGCTCGGGGAACTTCTCGGCGAGCGCCACCACCAGCCGGTCGAGCCGCTGCCAGCCGCGCGACAGCCCGGGGATGTCGAGGCCGGTGCGGCGGATGAACTCGGCGAACATCATCGAGTGGTGCGACTCCTCGATGAGCTCGTGGTAGGCGTAGCGCTGCTCGACGGAGCGCTCGGGCCGCGACAGCGCGAAGCGCAACAGGCCCTGGCTGAGCACGTTCTCGAACTGCAGCCCCACCTTCATGAAGGTCGCCAGCCGGTACAGGCCGAGCCGCGCGCGCTCGTCGACTGGAAGGTTCTGGTACCAGTCGGTGCCGCCGAGCGGGTCGGATGCCGGCAGCGCCCAGCGCGGGTCGCGCGGATCGACGGCGTACTCGGGCGCGTCCCACTCGATGTCGCGATAGCACTCGTAGCGCTTGTGGACCGACTGGCGCGACAGGCGCATGAGCAGCGCCTCGTACGATTCGCGCGCGACGGCAGCTTCCTCGACGGGAACTTCGGCAAGTGCGGTCATGGCTGACCTCCGTTCGGAAAGGCGAACGCGGAGAGACGCTTGAGCAGCGTGAGCACTTCGTCGGCGTTGATGCGCGAGCCGGTGACGAGCAGGCGATCGAGCGCCAGGCCTTGCAGGACGGCGAAGGCGAAGCGCGGCGCCGCGTCGAAGAACGGGTTGGGCGTCGCCGGCGGCGGAAAGATCTCGCGGAAGGTGCGCTCGACCTCGGCGGCGGTGCGGGCGCCGAACTCGCGCACGCGGCGGCCGAGCTTCTCGTCGCTGCGGCCGGCGACGGCGAGCTCGAGCCAGGCGTAGAAGGTATCGCTGCCGATGATCTTCCACAGGAGTTCGAGCGCGGCGGCGGGACGGTCGGCGTTCTTGGGCACGCGCGCGAAGGCGGCGAGGAACTCCTGGTTGCGGCGGTGGAACAAGTGCTCGACGGCGGCGAGCACGAGCTCCTCCTTGGTCGGGTAGTGGTGCAGCATGGCGCCGCGGGAGACGCCGGCGCGATCGGCGACCTCCGTCGTGGTGGTGCCGGCGTAGCCGAGCTCGACGAGGCACTCGATGGTGGCGTCGAGCAGGCGCGCGCGCGTCTCGGCGGTGCGCTGCTCGTTGGTGCGGCGAGGGGCGAGGCGCGGGCTCACGTGACAGTCATAACGCCGGTCAAACAAACAGTCAAGACTGATTGTTTTGCACAGCGTCTGCCCGAGCGATTTTCTGGCGCACGACCGATGAGTCTCTGCGGCGGGGACGGTCCAATCAGCGAAACCGCAACCACGAAGGAGCGTGCGACCATGCCGATCACGAGCCTCAGCCCGTACCTCATGTTCAACGGCAACGCGGAGAAGGCGATCCGCCACTACGAGAAGGCGCTCGGGGCCAAGGCCGAGCACCTGCAGCGCTTCGGCGACATGGGCGCGTCGAAGACGCCGGAGCGCATCATGCACGCGGTGCTGCGCATCGGCAGCGGCACCGTCATGATCAGCGACGGGCGGCCCGAGGACAGCATCCCCGCCGGCGGCAGCGTGCACGTCACGCTCGAGTTCGACGACGTCGCCGAGGAGGCGCGCTGTTTCGACGCGCTCGCCGCCGGCGGCAAGGTGACGATGCCGCTGCAGGACACCTTCTGGGGCGCGAAGTTCGGGACGCTGACCGACGCCTACGGCATCCAGTGGATGTTCAACTGCATGACGAAGAAGGCGTAGCCGAATTTCGGAATACGGATTCCGAATTCGCGTTCCAGCAGCATGCGCAAGCGGGCCGGCGCCGTCCTCCTGTCGCTGTGGTGCGGCGCCAACCTCCTCGTCGCCGCCGCCGTCACCGCCACGACGCTCCTTGGGAGGGCGCCGCCGGCCCTACGCCTCGTGTTCGGCGACGCCGAGCTGGCGGCGCTCGATCCGCGCGTCGTCGCCGTCGTCCGCGCGCAGGCGGCGCTGGCCAATCCGTGCATCGTCGCGCTGTGCGTCCTCGTGCTCGCGCTGACGTGGAGCGGCGCCGTCGGTGGCACGCGCTCGGCCTCCGGCGCCGTCGGCGGCACGCGCTCGGCCTGGCGCGCGCTCGCCGGCACGCTCGTGCCGCTGCAAGCGTTCGGCTTCGTCAGCGACGGCTTCCTCGGCGCCCGCAACCTCGCGGCCAACGTCGCCTCGAGCGCGCTGCTAGTGGCGGCGCTGGCGCTGCTCAGTTCGGGAAGTAGTAACGATCGATCGCCCGTCTGAGCGCGCGCGTCTCGGCCAGGCACACCTCGACGGCCATTCCGGTGCGCTCCTTGACCGTGTCGACCGCGTGCAGGTTCGACGGGTC
The DNA here is from genome assembly GCA_964559345.1 of uncultured Terriglobales bacterium. Lineage (GTDB taxonomy): Bacteria > Acidobacteriota > Terriglobia > Terriglobales > Acidobacteriaceae > Gp1-AA112. Next base: position 1,109 of record CAZLIE010000182.1, on the reverse strand, counting down.
GCTCATCGCCAGCACGAGCACGCCCTCCTCGGCGTTCACCGGCAGGACGCGATGCCGCAGCGCCACTTCCCCAGGCAGAAGGTCGAGCACCTCCCGCGCGATGGTGAGCTCGTCGAGATTGATGGTGGGAACGTCTTGTTTGCGCGGCACGGGACCTCCCCGCGCCGCATTTTATCACTGGGCGAGCGCGAAACGGTAATTGTTCCCGTACTGCGAATCCCACAGCTGGCAGCCGGTGCGATCGTGGTTCTCGAACCACATCTCGATCGTTTTCGCGCCTGGCGGCGCGCTCAGCCGCGCGAAGTGCTGGATGCGCTGGTAGTCCGTCGGCGCGATGGTCAAGGAGGCGCTCGCCGCCGCGCCGCCGTCGAAGCGGTAGCCGACGGTGACGTCCCACGTCTGGTACCCGTTGTAGTCCTGACGGCAGTTGGGCAGCCGGCGGATGTCGTAGTCGACGAGCAGGTCGCTGCCGGCGCGCGGCGCGGGCGAGGCGTCGACGTTCCAGCCGGGCCAGCGGAAGTGCACCGCCGGCGTCGTCTCGGCGAGCGCGAAGTGGAAGTTGTCGCCGAAGCTCGAGTCCCACTGGCTGCAGCCGCCCTCGTCGGAGGCGTAGAACCAGACGGCGAGATCGCGCCCGGGCGGCACGTCGAAGGCGACGTCGACGGGCACGTTCTGCCCGCCCTGAAACTGCACCACCGGCGCCTCGAAGACGTAGCCGCCGTCGACGGACCAGCGCGCCACGATGCCCCACGCCGGACCGCCGTGATACTGCGCGCGGCACTGCGGCAGGCGCGCGATGTCGTAGTGGATGGTCGCCTTGCCGCCGGCGATGATGGGCGCCGACTGCGTCACCGACCAATCGGCGGCGAACGTCAGCACCGCCGGCGGCGGCGCGCTGTCGGCGGCGACGATTTCGGAATCTTGATTCCGTAATTGGCCGCCGCAGCCGGCAGCGATGGCGGCGGTAGCGACGATAGCGACGGCGAGCGTGACGACGGCGAGCGGGCGAGCGGTGGAGCTCATGCGCGCGTCGTCGCACGAGCAACGTGACTCTGTCAAGAGTCACGAGCGCGCCGGTAATCGCGATGTTATACTGAACATTCGTATGG
>CAZLIE010000181.1:0-6301 GCA_964559345.1 uncultured Terriglobales bacterium | reverse complement strand
GCCGGGCGGCGGTGAGCCCGAGGCCGTAGCGGTCGCGAAAGTAGAGCGCGGCGGCGATGTCGACGGCGATCTCGACGCCGAAGCAGGCAGCGTACATGACGAACAGCGCCCACACGCGCGGGTCGCGCGCCACCGCCGCATAGCCGCCGCGCTCGCCGCCCGGCGACGGGCGCGCCGTCCAATCGCCGCCGGGCAGGTCCTGCGTCACGCGCGCGTAGACGATGGCGCAAGCGACGAGCAGAACGCCGATGGCGACGGGCGCGAGCCGCCACGCCCACGGCAGCGCCAGCCCCATGGCGACGAGCGCGGAGACGATGAGCGGCAACAAAAGCTGCGCGATGCCGCCGCCGAGGTTGCCCCATCCGGCGGTGACGGCGTTGGCGGTGCCGACGCAGCGACGGTCGAACATCAAGGAGACGTGGAACTGCGTCGCCACGAACGAAGCGCCGCCGATGCCGCCGAGCGCGCGCAAGACGATGAACGAGATCGGTCCGCGGCACAGCGGCGTCGCCAACAGCGGCAGCGCCGCGACGGCGAGCAGCCCCGCGTGCACGCGCCGCGGACCGAAGCGATCGCACAGCGCGCCGACGACCAGCCGCGCCAGGATCGTCGTCGCCACCGACGCCACCGCCGCCGCGCCCACCTGGCCCTTCGACAAATGCAGCTCGTCGCGGATGAGCGGCGTCAGCGGCGCGAGCGCGAACCAGCCGACGAACGCGAGCAGGAACGCGATCCAGGCCGCGTGAAAGGCGCGCATGGGCGCGCTGGCGAAATCGAACAGGGCGATGCGCTCGGCGCGATTCGTCATGCGCGCAGGCTACGGCCGCTCCATTTCCGCCGTGTCTCGGCGAAGGTAATTGGTCGTAACAGGCGCCTGTACCGTCGAGCGATCGCACCAACGCGCGCCTGTTACCGCGATTGATCGCGCCAGAAACTTGCCGGCAAAGTGCGCACGCCACAATGGCTGCATGCGTCAACGCCTCGTGGTCGTCGGCAACGGCATGGCCGGCGTCGCCTGTCTCGAGCGCATCCTGGCGCTCGCGCCCGATCGCTTCGATGTGACCGTGCTCGGCGCCGAGACCCATCCCAATTACAACCGCATCCTCTTGTCCGGCCTCTTCGACGACGGCACCAGCTTCGACGAGCTGGTGCTCAACCCCGTCGGGTGGTATCGCGAGCGCGGCATCGACCTGCGCCTCGGCGTCGCCGTCGCATCCGTCGATCGCGCGCGCGGCGTCGTGGTCACGCGCGACGGCGCCGAGCTCCCCTACGACCGCGTGCTGCTCGCCACCGGCTCCAGCGCCATCGTGCTGCCCATCCCCGGCGTCGAGCTCGGCGGCGTCTTCGTCTTCCGCACCGTCGACGACTGCCGCGGCATGATTGCCGCCGCGCGCTCCGGCGCCCGCCGCGCCGCGGTCATCGGCGGCGGCCTGCTCGGCCTCGAGGCCGCCCGCGGCCTGCGCCGCCTCGGATTGCAAGTCACCGTCGTGCACCTCGTCGACCGCCTGATGGAGCGGCAGCTCGACGCCACCGGCGCCGCCTACCTGCGCCGCGCCATCCGCGCCCAGGGCATCGACATCCGCCTCGCGACCGAGACGCGCGAGATCCTCGGCGCCGACGGCCGCGTCACCGGCCTGCGCTTTGCCGACGGCGACACGCTGCCATGCGACCTCGTGGTCATGGCCGCCGGCATCCGCCCCAACGCCGAAGTCGCGCGCCACAGCGGCCTCGACGTCAAGCGCGGCGTCGTCGTCGACGATTACCTGCGCACCAGCGACCCCGCCATCTACGCCGTCGGCGAGTGCGCCGAGCACCGCGGCGTCGCCTACGGCCTGGTGCAGCCGCTGTACGAGCAGGGCCGCGTGCTCGCCGCGCACCTGTGCGGCCGCCCCGTCGAGCCGTACGCCGGCTCCGTCGTCTCCACCAAGCTCAAAGTTTCGGGCGTCGACGTCTTCTCCGCCGGCGACTACATGCCCGAGCCGGGTGACGACGGCGTCGAGGTGCTGCGCGTCGAGGACGGCGCCGTCTACAAGAAGCTGGTCGTGCGCGGCGGCTGCCTCGCCGGCGCCGTGCTCGTCGGCGACCTGGCGCTCGCGGCCGACGTCGACCGCATGGTGCGCGTCGCCGAGCCCGTCGACGCACGCGCTCTCCTGTTCGGCGCGCCGACGCGGCCGTCGACGCCGCCGACACTGGACGCGCAGGTCGCCGCGCTCGCCGGCGGCGCCATCGTCTGCGCCTGCAACGGCGTCGACAAGCAGACGATCGTCGGCGCCATCCGCGACCGCGGCTGCAAGACGCGCAAGGAGGTGGCCGCGTGCACGAACGCCTCGCGCTCGTGCGGCGGCTGCGGCCCGCAGGTCGACGCCCTCGTGCGCGCCATCCACGGCGGCGAGCTGCCGCCGGCGCCCGGCAAACGGCCGCTGTGCGAGTGCACGCCGCTGTCGCGCGCCGAGGTGATCGCCGCCATCCGCGAGCGCCACTACGTCCGCGTGCGCGACGTGCTCGCCGGGCTCGGCTGGACCGGCGAAGGCTGCGGCACCTGCCGTCCCGCCATCAACTACTACCTGACGATGTGCTGGCCCGGCGAGAACGAGGACGATCCGCGCTCGCGCTTCGTCAACGAGCGCGTGCACGCCAACATCCAGCGCGACGGCACCTACTCGGTCGTGCCGCGCATCTACGGCGGCGTCACCACGCCGGACGAGCTCATCCGCATCGGCGAGGTCGCGCGCCGCTTCGGCGTGCCGACGGTGAAGGTGACCGGCGGCCAGCGCATCGACCTGCTCGGCGTGGCCAAGGAAGACTTGCCGGCGATCTGGCAGGCGCTCGACCTGCCGTCGGGCTTCGCCTACGGCAAGGCAGTGCGCACGGTCAAGACCTGCGTCGGCTCGACGTGGTGCCGCTTCGGCACGCGCGACTCGATGGCGATGGGCGTGCGCATCGAGCACGCCTTCGAAAACCTGTGGACGCCGGCGAAGGTCAAGATGGGGGTCAACGCCTGCCCGCGCAATTGCGCCGAGTCGCTCATCAAGGACGTCGGGCTCATCGCCGGCGACAAGGTCTGGGAGATCTACGTGGGCGGCAACGGCGGCGTCAAAGTGCGCCAGGCCGACCTTCTGTGCAGCGTCGAGAGCGACGACGAGGCCATGCAGATCATCGGGGCCTTCCTGCAGCTGTACCGCGAAGAGGCCAACTACGGCGATCGCACCAGCGCCTTCGTCGAGGCCTGGGGCGTCGCCGAGATCCGCCGTCGCATCGTCGACGACGTCGACGGCCGCCGCGCGCTGGTCGAGCGCCTCGAGCGCGCGCTGGCGCGCCGCTTCGACCCGTGGCGCGAGCGCGTGCAGAAGCTCGCCGGCGGCGACGAGGCCACGCGGCGCGAGTTCGCCCCCCTGTCCTTGAAGGTGGTGGCGTGAGCGCGCTGGCCAAAGAAGAGCGTTGGATGCGCGTCTGCCGCGTCGACGACGTGCCGCTGGGCGGCTCGCGGCTGGTGCGGCTCGGCAACGTCGAGGTCGGCCTGTTCCGCACCACGCACGGAGCGCTCCTCGCCGTCGCCAACCGCTGCCCGCACAAGGGCGGCCCGCTGTCGGAGGGCATCGTCACCGGCCATCACGTCGTCTGCCCGCTGCACGGCTGGAAGGTCGACCTCGTGACCGGCGCCGCCGAAGCGCCCGACCGTGGCTGCGTCACCCGCTTCGCCGTCGACGTGCGCGGTGGCGACGTCTTCCTCGACGCGCGCTCGCGGCCGCGCGAGACGCCGCCGCTCGAGGATGTCTGCGGCGTCCATCCCGACACCGGGCGCCCCAAGCTGGGCCGGCGCCGCGCCGGCAAGGAAGACTTCGCGCTCATGGACTTCGAGCGCGAGGTGCCCGTGCTCGCCGTCGAGCCGCCCAGCCCCGCTACGGCGGAGACGCTGCGTCTCGAGATCGCGCGTGCCGGCGAGACGCAGGCGATCTTGACGATGGCGGAGCTTCAGCGCATGCCGACGGTGGAGCTGCCGGCTCACGTGACCTGCCTGATGTTCGGCTTCACGCGGCCGGTCACCTGGCGCGGCGTGCGCCTCGCCGACGTGCTCGCCGGCATCGAGGTGCCGTCCTTCCTCAGCTTCTGGTCGTGGGACACGCGGGAGACGACCGAAGGCGAACGTTTCTTCGAGACGCTGCCGCGCGCCTACGCCCTCGACTCGCGGACGCTGCTCGCCTTCGGCATGAACGGAGGGCCGCTGCCGAAGGAGCACGGTGGCCCGCTGCGCCTCGTCGTGCCCTTCTTGCAGGGCTACAAGAGCGTGAAATGGCTGAGCCGGATCGATCTCACCGACGAGGACGAGGTCGGCTACAAGAAGAAGCACGGCTTCATCCTCTTCCCCGAGCTGTCGGCGACGCCGTCGGTGCTGCTCTCGGTGCGCGGCCGCAAGCGCTGACTGTGTGCCGGGGTACTCCTGTCTTCCGACGGCAACGCGGCCCATGTGGGCCTGTAGCGCGCCGACTACAACGCACCCGCTGAATTGAGCGAAACCATTCGCGCCCGTCGCTGGCACATCCGGTGCTGAGCGACGGGCGATGAATCGCGCAGCCCGCGTTACGCTCGTCTCCCTCGCCGTCGCCGTCGCCGCCGCGCCCGCGTTCGCCCAGTCCGTCTGGGTCGCGCCGTCGATGCAGAAGATCCGCCCGAGCGATGCGAGCGGCACCCAGACCAGCGCCACCCTCGAAGCCGCGCGCAACGAGTTCGAAGCCCTCCACGTCGTCATTGCGGGCGGCACCGGCGGCGCCAAGGGCGTCTCCGTCGCTGCCGACGCCCTCGTCGGCCCGGGCGGCGCCGTCATCGACGACGTGCGCGTCTACCGCGAAGCCTGGTTCACCACGACGACGGCGTCGTACCAGACGAGCCCCGCCGGACGCTGGCCCGACGCCATGATCCCCGCCGTCGACGAGCTCGACAATCAGCCGCGCAACGCCTTCCCCTGGGACGTGCCGGCCAACGAGCAGCAGCCCATCTTCGTCGAGTATCACGTCGCCGCCGGCGCTCCCGCCGGCTGGTACGCCGGCACCGTCCACGTCACCGGCGGCGTCCGCGCCGACGTGCCGGTCAAGCTCTACGTGCACGCGTTCGCCCTGCCGTCGACGGCGAGCCTGCGCAGCGCCTTCGGCATCGGCTACCTCGATCCCTGCACCGCGCACTTCGGCGGCTACGCGCAGTGCGGCGGCGACGCCGGCGTGGTCGCGCTCCTGGCCAAGTACGCGCGCCTCGCCCTCGACCACCGCATCAGCATCTCCGACGTCGCCGCCATCACGCCCACCGCCAAGCCCGACGGCAGCTTCGACTGGACGGCGTGGGACGCCGCCTACGCCCCGATGCTCGACGGCGGCATGGGCGGCCGGCTCGCCGGCGCCAAGCTCACGGCGCTGCGCTACGTGTGGACCGTCGACCAGGCGCACTTCGCCGAATGGGCCCGCCACTTCCGCGCGCGCGGCTGGCTCGACCGCACGTTCGATTACACCTGCGACGAGCCGCCGTCGGGCTGCGCGTGGACGGCGATCGCGCCGCGCGCCGCCATGGTGCACGCCGCCGACGCGCAATTCGAGACGGTGGTGACGACGCCGATCGCGCAGGCCACGGCCAACGGCGTGCTCGGCAGCATCGACACGCTGGTGCCGACGGACAACTGGATCGACCCGATGCCGCCGGCGCCGAACCTGCGCGCGACCTACGACTCGTGGCTGGGGCTGTCGCCGCAGCACCGCGTCTGGATGTATCACGCGTGCGATTCGCACGGCTGCAGCGGACCGGGCGGGCCGACGCAGAGCACGTGGCCGAGCTACATGATCGACGGGCCGGCGCACCTCAACCGCGCCTTCGAGTGGCAGTCGTGGCGCGAGCGCGTCTCCGGCGAGCTCTATTACGACACCACCTACGCCTTCACCCGCGGCGACGCCTGGTCGAATCAGTACTACTTCGGCGGCAACGGCGACGGCACGCTCTTCTACCCGGGGACGCCGGCGAAGATTGGCGGCACGTCGCACGTCCCCGTCGGCAGCTTGCGGCTCAAGATGATTCGCGAGGGGCAGGAGGACTACGAGTACTTGAAGCTGCTCGCCGACGCGGGCGACGCGGCGATGGCCGACGCCGAAGCGGCCGGGCTGTCGCCGCACGCGTATCAGAACCAGTCGGATCCGGCGGCGGTCGATGCCGCGCGCCATCGCATCGCGCTGCGCATCGAGCAGCTGACCGGGCAGACGCCGCCGCCGATGGGCGGAGGCGGCGCGGGCGGCTCCGGCGGCGGCAACGGCACCGGCGGCAGCGG
>CAZLIE010000180.1:0-6438 GCA_964559345.1 uncultured Terriglobales bacterium | reverse complement strand
GCTCTAAAAGCTCCCCACTTTTTTGTCCTGGAAGTAGCCCCTCGGTCAGTGAAAAGCGGGCATTTCTGCTTCGGCAGAGCCGTCGGCGCGCGGATCTGACGCGCCGTAATTCATCTTCTTTGTGGAATCGTGCAACACAGCCTGGCCGCGACCCATGGTCGCGGAATAGTTTTTTCTGACGTCCAGATCGTGTCCTTTGGCGCGCAACTGGTCGAGAACTTCAGATTTGACGCGGCTTTCAATGCGGATATGGCATATATCACCGGCCACAGTGAAGCGTGGAGCCGACAACGCCGCTTGAATATTCATTCCGTAATCGACAAAATTGGACACAAATTGCGCGTGCGCCAGCGGCTGATTCGCCCCGCCCATGATCCCAAAGCCGATGTGTTGGTCACCTTTCTCCATGAATGCGGGAATAATCGTGTGATACGGACGCTTTCTTCCGGCCAAAATGTTGGGATGTCCGGGCTCCAGAACGAACAATGCGCCGCGATCTTGCAGCGGAAATCCCATTCCGCGCACGACAATTCCGGAGCCAAAGCCTTCATAATTGCTCTGAATCCAGCTCACGATGTTGCCGTCGCGGTCCACAACCGACAGATAAGTGGTGTCGCTGTGCGGCGGATCGCCCGCTCCATAGTTGCAGCGCGCCCGGTTTGGATCGATTAATTTGGCGCGTTCCGCAGCATATTGCTTCGAAATCAGGCCGGCAGTCGGCACTTTTGCGACCTTGGGATCTGCCAGATAGCGTGCCAGATCGGAATAAGCCAGCCGCATTGCCTCGATTTTCTTGTGCAATTCGGCCGTGCCTTGCGGACCATCCAGCGCCGCAGGCGTCTGTTCCATGATGTTCAGCATTGCCAGCGCGGCCATTCCTTGTCCGTTTGGCGGCAATTCATAGATGCGCCAGCCGCGATAATCGGTCGAAATCGGGTCCACCCACTCGGGAGAAAACTGCGCCAAGTCATCCACAGTCATCGCTCCGCCCAGTTCATTTGAGGTCGCAAGGATCGATTTCGCGATCTCCCCGCGGTAGAATGCGTCGGCTCCGCCGTCGGCAAGCAGACGCAATGTGCGCGCGTAGTCCGGATTTTTGAAGATTTCACCCAGCCCAGGCGCCCGTCCGCCAGGCAAAAACACGCGCTTGGCTTCGTCAGTAAGCGCCGGATTCGACCAGTAATCGTGGATGACCTCGGGCACCGCGTATCCGTTTTCGGCGTAATAGATGGCGGGCTGGAACAGATCGCGCCACGGAAGCCGTCCAAAACGCTTGTGCATTGCCGCCCAACCGGCCACCGCGCCGGGCACAGTAACGCTGTCAATGCCGAAAAGCGGGATTTTCGTGATGCCTTTGGCGCGCAAATGCTCCGGCGTAAGCGCCTGCGGAGCCCATCCGCTGGCATTGATGCCCGTCAACTTACCGGTTTTCGCATTCCAAAACAGCGCAAACATGTCTCCGCCAATGCCGTTCATCATCGGTTCGGTGACCGACAAGACGGCATTTGCGGCAATCGCCGCGTCCACAGCCGAGCCGCCCTTGGCCAAAATCTGCGCCCCAACCTGCGACGCAAGCGTGTGGCTGGTGGCCACAATGCCATTCGGAGTGATCACCATTGAGCGCCCATAGTCCCGATCCTGGGCGGTAAGTGCGGCTGCTGTGGTGAAAAGTGTCATGAAAACAAGCGAGAAGGTGCGCATCTTGCGTCGAGAAGCTAAATGGAATGGCGGAAAGTTACAAGGTTGCGAAAAAAATAAAGGATTTGCGTGGTGTTTTCATGCGGTTGAAGCAAGCAGAATTTGATGTTATGTGTAGGATAAGCGGCCGTTTTGAGGACTTTTTGTACTGCTGGCGGCTAACTCGAGAAGAACTGGATGAACTTCGAGACTATCGTGGCGACTAGGCGCTCGCGGTCCGTTTTGCTTAGCAGCTCGTGGCCTGCGCTCTCGAAGGGTAGGAGCTTGGTTTGTGCCGGAATTAGAGTCAATGCCGATTGCAGTTCTTCTTGCGTTGCAAACGGATCTCGCGTGCCTTGCACGAACAGAGCGTGCGTGCGCAGATTGGGAAAGTGAGCTGTCCGCAATTGTTGCGGTTTTTTCGGCGGATGCAGTGGATACGAGAGCAGCAGCAGACCGTCCGCGATCCCAGGTTCCTGTGCAGCCAACATGCTGGCCATGCGTCCACCGTACGAGTGCCCGCCGAGGAAGACTCTGCCTTTGACGAACTTGCGCAACATCTCGACAGCGCGGCGAAGCCCGGTCTGATCTTTCTCGGCGCTGCCCAGCGGCGGTCCATGTGGACGCGCCTGACGAAATGGCAGATCACAACGCAGAGTAGTAAGGCCGGCCGCGGCAAATGCGATCGCCAGCGCAATCAGCAAAGGTGCGTTCGCATTGCTTCCCGCTCCGTGCGTGAGCACCAGGCCACCCTCCGGCGTTTCAGCGCGGTGCAGGAAACCCCTGACACTTGGCTCACCGGGAGATTCGTCGAGAATTGCCTCAGCTTCAAGCATCATCTTGTCTTCGGATCGCGCTCTCTTGTCCCTGATCTTCTTACAGCCTCTTTACATCCTCAGCACAACTTCATTGTGCGAACCGTGTTAACTGATTAGGCAACGTTCCTTATTAATGACGTCTAGATACATTCTTCGCACTCTCTTTATCTCTGCTCTGCTGTGTCTTCCGGTGCTCGCCGAAAGCAGCGGGGAGGGCACTCTGGTTTCGCGCGCTCCGGCCAATGCCACTCCCGAGCAGATTATCCAAAAATTCGCTGCCAAGGAGGGTGAGTTCAAGCAGGCGCGTGAGCACTACACCTACGAGCAGTCGGTAAAGGTGCAGACGATTGAAGGAGATTACGCGGACGGCGAGTACCAGCAGACGACCGACGTCCTCTTTGACGATCGCGGACGCCGGGTAGAAAACGTAGTGTATGCGCCGCAGAACACGCTGCAACGGATCTCCATGACCAGAGAAGATATGGACGACATCGAGAATCGCATGCCCTTCGTGCTGACCAGCGAAGACCTGCCGCAATACAACATCTCGTATGTTGGAGAGCAGCGCGAAGATGAGCTGCAGACCTATGTTTTCGATGTCGCACCCAAGCAGATCGACAAAGGACACCGGTACTTTCAGGGGCGCATCTGGGTGGATCAGCAAGATTTCCAGATTGTGAAAACCCGGGGCAAAAGCGTTCCGGACATTCGCAAGCACAACGAAGAGAATCTCTTTCCCGAGTGGACCACCTACCGCGAGCAGGTGGACGGTCACTACTGGTTTCCGACCTACACGCGCGCCGATGACGTGCTTCATTTCAAGTCAGGCGATGTGCCGATTCGAATTGTTGTGAAATACAGCGACTACAAGCGTTTCGGCTCGGACTCCAAGATCATCTACGACGGGCAGGAAGTGAAGAACGACCCCAAGCAGTAGCTTCAGGGAACAATCGAGTTTTAAGGACAAACGCCTGTCTCGTGTGCCCATGATGCCGCTCTTCGCGGTACACTGTTCTCGATTCCAGTGTCCAGCGCCGCCACCAAGAAAAGCAAATCCGCAGGCCGAGCCGATGCGCCGAAAATTGTTGCCATCGACTCTCCTCAAACTGCGCTAGCTCATCTGCGCGCTGCCGATCCGGTGCTGGCGGCGATCATCGATCGGGTCGGCGCATATGAGATGCAATATCACGAGCCCACATTTCGCGCTCTGGTTCGTTCGATAGTTTTCCAGCAACTGCATGGCAGCGCGGCTCGAGCCATTTTCGAGCGACTGCGGCTCAAGGCCGGAGGGGAGATCACACCGGAGTCGATTCTCAAACTGCGCCCGGCGCAGATGCGCTCCATCGGACTATCGAAGCAGAAGCTCACCTACATCCGCGACCTCGCGCGCAAGACGCGCGATGGCGTCGTCGAATTCAAGCGCTTTCCGCAGATGCCCGACGAGGAAGTGGTTGCCGAGCTCACGCAGGTGAAGGGCATTGGCCAGTGGACGGCGCACATGTTTCTGATGTTCGCGCTGCGGCGGCCCAACATCCTGCCCACCGGCGACTACGGCGTGCGCAGCGCCATGCGCAAAGCTTACGGCATGAAAGTGATGCCGAAGCCGGTGACCATGCAGAGACTCGCCAAAGGATGGCATCCCTACTGCTCCGTCGGGAGCTGGTACATGTGGCGGTCTTTGGATGTGCCGATAGAGCTTTAGCCTTCCTATCCTTCCCACTTAGCTATAATCATCGGTTCCTTAATGGCTGCCGAAACTGAGAAGAAGATTCGCGTGCTCGTGGCCAAACCCGGCCTCGATGGCCACGATCGTGGCGCGAAGGTCATTGCGCGGGCGTTGCGCGATGCCGGCATGGAGGTCATCTACACCGGCCTGCGTCAAACGCCGGAGATGATAGTGAATGCCGCGCTGCAGGAAGACGTGGACGTCATCGGCCTCTCCATTCTTTCGGGAGCGCACAATGCGATCGTTCCGCGAGTGGTCGCTCTGATGAAAGAGAAGCAGATGGATGATGTGCTGATGGTGCTGGGTGGAACGATTCCCCAGCAGGACGTTCCCATGCTGAACCAGCATGGAGTCACCGGCATCTTCGGACCAGGAACACCGATGGACAGCATCATCCAGTTCATCCGGGCAAACGTGAAGCCACGCGGCATTCCAGCGTAAATCTTGGACGCGCGAGTCAGCCGCGAAATCCCTCCTTCTGTAATTTCCGATCAGTTCTTTCTTGAAGATGGCGAACACTGTTCCGTCTTGCATCTGATCTCCGCGGATCGCATGAACCGGCTCACTCGCGAGCGAGTCGCCGCGCTGATCGGAACAGTTGAGCGGTTGAGTGCGAAGCCCCTGATTATTGCCGGGAATGAGCACTACTTCTCCGTCGGCGCTGACCTGAATGAGATCGCCGCGCTCACCGCCGGGGATGGTTTCGAATTTGCCCGGCTCGGACAAAAGCTGATGCAGACCATCGACGACTTCCCTGCCCCGGTATATGCGGCCATCTCCGGCTACTGCATGGGCGGCGGACTCGATCTCGCGCTCGCCTGCGACTTTCGCATCTGCGGCTCCAATGCCGCCTTCGGACATCGCGGCGCGGCCCTGGGCCTGATCACGGGATGGGGCGGTACGCAGCGATTGCCGCGCCTGATTGGGCGCAGTCGCGCTCTACACATGTTTGTTGCCGCCGAGAAGATCGGCGCCGCTGCAGCGCTCGACCTTGGCTTGGTAAACGAACTCGTCGCCGATCCGCTGGCGCGTGCAGTCGAACTCGCTTGGCGGGGGCGGACCGAATGAATCTGCGCTGGATTTGTTACCCTAAATAGTTTTCTTCACACCGTCGATGGCAGAAAGCCGCAGCACTCCCACTACGAACAACGTAATCGTCTCGAAGCTCGACGCTTCTTCTGCGCGTTATCAGAAGAATGCGCGCGCAATGGCCGACCTCGTCACAACCTTTGCTCGCGAGCAGGAGAAGATTCGCGAAGGCGGTGGTCCAAAAGCGATCGAAGCGCAGCACAGTAAAGGAAGACTCACAGCGCGCGAGCGCGTCCGTTTGCTGCTCGATCCCGACACCGAGTTGATGGAGTTGGGAATCCTCGCCGCGTATGGCATGTACGAGGAGTGGGGTGGCGCGCCCGGAGCCGGCGTCGTCACCGGGCTGGGGCGGATTGAAGGCCGGCAGTTCATGCTCATCGTCAACGATGCGACGGTGAAGGCCGGGGCCTTCTTTCCCATCACGGCGAAGAAGGTGATTCGAGCGCAGAACATCGCCATCGAGAACCACATCCCGACGATCTACCTGGTCGATTCCGCCGGCGTCTTTCTGCCTCTGCAGGAAGATGTATTTCCTGACACCGACGATTTCGGCCGCGTCTTCCGCAACAACGCCGTGATGTCCGCAATGGGAATACCGCAGATCACCGCGATTATGGGCATGTGCGTCGCCGGCGGTGCCTATTTGCCAGTGATGTGCGACCACATCCTCATGACCGAAGGCAGCGGACTGTTTCTCGCCGGGCCGGCGCTGGTGCAGGCGGCAATCGGCATGAAGTATTCGCCGGAAGAACTCGGCGGCGCCAAAATGCACGCGGAGATCTCCGGCACAGTGGATTATCGCGAACCAAACGACGAGAGCTGCATCGCGCGCATTCGTTCGCTGGTTGAGAAGATGGGCGGTCGTCCACGCGCGCCGTTCAGCCGCATTGCATCCGCGGAGCCGGTGCTTCCGAAAGAACAGTTGCTGGGAATTGTGGAAGCCGATCCCGGCCGTCCCTACGACACCAAGGAGATCATCGGCCGCATCGTCGATGGCAGCCGTTTCGACGAGTACAAGGCCGAGTACGGCAAGACCGTCCTGTGCGGATACGCGCGGATCGGCGGCTTCGCCATTGGGATCGTCGCCAACCAGAAGCTGCACGTGCAGGACCTCGACAAGCACACCGG
>CAZLIE010000179.1:0-6505 GCA_964559345.1 uncultured Terriglobales bacterium | reverse complement strand
CGTTGGGCTCATAACCCAAAGGTCGCTGGTTCAAATCCAGCCCCCGCAACCAATAGAATCATGAGCTTGCCGGGGTTTTGAGAAGAGCTACAAACCCCCAAAAACCCCCATTAATACAAATCACTCGATCAGAGAGGCTGCAACCACGCCTCCCTCTCCGTCTTCACGCGCAGGAACTGCCGGCTTGAGCACCAATTGAACAACCTTAGCTGTTGGCCTGACGCTTCGTGTCTGAAAGCACCTGGCCATATACATTCATCGTGGTCTGGATGCTGGCGTGTCGCATCAATTCCTGCTGCACTTTCATGGGCGCCCCTGTTTCGTCCAGAAGCGTTCTATAAGTGTGACGGAATGTATGCCACCCAATTCCGGCCAATCCAGCCGCTGGGAGAAATAAGCAACTCGATAGTGTCCTACAGGTATGACAGTTGTCTACTCAAGTCGTCGGAGGCAGGGGACTTTCGCTTGTCCCCAATTCTATTCGGCCCGTTTCGGGATTCGAAGAAATCGGCTACACAATCACGCCGGCGCTGATACGTGCGCTCTCAATCGAAGCCAAGTCGAGATCGATCTGGGGATGAGTCGCGCGCGGATGCTTCTTGATATCCTCGGGCAGTTTCTCCCAAATGGAGGTGGCGAAGATGAGCCGGTGGTACTTGGTGGAATTTACTAACTTTTTCAGAGAGCCGATTTTGCCGAAGGGTCCCGGAACAACATTGATGGATGGAGGTAGGTATTCACGTTTGTAAAGGTCTACCAGAAACGGCGCAATCGGACCGTCACGATCATCCATCACCAGAAGAACGGATACGCCTGCGGGAAACTTCTTGAATTCCATCAGCGTTGCGTGCTTGATCTTGATGCCAATGGGAATGATATCCGTCGACGTTTTCCGCAACAACTTGCGGACCTGATCTACGCGCAGGTAACTCACGAGAAATTTCTGAATCTGTTTCAGCCGCTTAGGTTCCATGTGGGCTAACTCCTCGAAGGAAATGCCCTCCACGCGGACCTGCCATATTGAGGAGATGCGGTTGGCACGCTCCACCGCCTGAGCCTTGGTGATGTCGACAAAGACGACAAAGGGCAGCTTGGACTCCACTTCCCGGGCTTTCTGATAAAGGTATCTTGCAAACGAAGAAGGGCAGATTCCCGAGGCCCGCAGTTTGGCAAGCACGTCGTGCGCGTAAACTTCCGATCGCTCATTGATGCCCTGGTGGTTGTACTTCAACTCCTTCTCGACCAAGACTCCCTTGCCGTGCCGCAGGTCGAGAATGCCAGCTTCCTGCAACTGCATGTAGGCCTTGTAAACCACTCCTCGATTGACTCCCAATTGCGCCGCGACATCCCGGATAGAGGGCAGCGTGTCGCCCGGTCGCAAAGTGCCGACCAGCAGTCCGAGCTTGACCTGTTCATTGATCTGGGCGTACGCAGGCAAGCCGGAGTTATTTTCTAGAAACACTCCGCGTCCTTCACATTTTCTGCGATGGTCTTTCCCGTGACGGTCAGAGCGTCTGGGTTCAAAAGCGGCAACAATTCCCGGATCACAGCTGGCAGGCCACCTGCGTAATAGAAATCCTCCATCAGATACTTCCCAGACGGCTGCAGGTTAACGACGGTAGGCGTTGACTGTGCAAGTTCATCGAACTTACTGATCGGCAGGGGCACTCCGAGCCTGCCTGCGATGGCGGTCAGATGAATCACAGCGTTGGTCGATCCGCCTAATGCGGAAAAAACTCGAATCGCATTGTCGAAGGCCGCGGGCGTCATAATCTGACTCGGCCTCACGTCTTCTTCCACGAGTTCGACAATCCTGCGCCCGCTTGCTTCCGCGATGGCATATCGGCGCGAGTCTACCGCGGGAATACTTGCGGAGCCGGACAAAGTCATGCCGAGAGCCTCCGCCAGGCTCGTCATCGTGCTGGCAGTGCCCATCGTCATACAGTGACCCGGGCTGCGCGAAATTGAGCCTTCCAGCTCCTGCCATTGGGAATCGCTCATTCGCCCCGCTCGGCGCTCGTCCCAACTTTTCCAAACGTCGGTGCCGGAACCGATCGGACGATTTCTCCACATCCCGTTCAACATCGGTCCGCCCGGAACAAGGATGGCAGGAATATTCATGCTCGCAGCCCCCATCAGCTGAGCCGGTGTTGTCTTGTCGCACCCGCAGAGTAAGACCACTCCGTCGAGTGGATGAGCCCGCAGCATCTCTTCCACCTCCATCGCCATCAGGTTGCGATAGAGCATGGCAGTCGGCATCATGAGATCCTCGGCCAACGAGATCGTCATGAATTCCAAGGGGAATCCTCCGGCCGCCCAAACGCCTCGTTTCACGGCGTCGGCAACGGCTCGCAGGTGAAGATTGCAATTGTTGAGTTCGCTCCAGGAATTACAGATCCCGATTACGGGCTTGTTTTCGAAAGATCTGGGAGTAAAACCCTCAGAACGCAAGGCAGCTCGATGGTTGAAACCTACCTCATCATCCCTGTCGAACCACCTGGCACTGCGCCGGTATCGATTCATGGCCAAAGTAAGTTCAGCTGTGGTTGGTTTATATAGCGTCAGCGGTGGCAGTTGTCAACAAATACTTCTATACTAAAAAATATTTCTGGTACTGGAGGACAAAATGGCGATGAATATTCAATTCTGAAATTTAAGCCGTTGCTCTAAGGTCAGCCAGCCGTGCGGGCCGCCATAGCTTTGCTATCCGCGATCAACCTGCCAGACATGAACCGTGCTGCCCCCAAGGCCGGCGCCTCAGCACGCATGTCGGAGACAATAAGCTTCACCTCGCTGGCAGCCTTCTCGAGAGCACGGTGCTTGATCACGAGTCGGATTGATTCGATTATGATCCGAGATTCGGATGTAAACAAGGGACCGCTAAAGATGATCACAGAAGGATTCAGAAGGTTGATCACGTCTGCCAACGCAACTCCGATGTGATCAGCAGCGTCTTTCAACACTCTGAATGCGAGAGAATCGTTCTCGTCCGCCGCCTGAAGAATCATCTCGATGTGAATACGCTCAAGATCATCATGCACTAACTCCTGAATGCGCGATTGCACTCCCTTGCTGATGGCGCTGCGCACAGCTTCGATGATGGCGTTCCCGGACGCCAACGCGGACAGACAACCGTTGTTGCCACAGAAACACAAAGGCCCGTCTTCATCCACGGTCATGTGCCCGAATTCGCCGGCATTGCCGCCCGCTCCGCGGTAAGGCTCACCGTTGATGAAGATGCATGACCCGATTCCCATCCCTATGCGGACGTATACGAAATCAGAAAGATCTTGGGCGTTACCAACCTGCTTCTCAGCCAAAGCAGCCATCCGAACGCTATCTTCGAGTACACACGGAAGTTTGAATCGTTCTTCAACGAGTTCGCGCAGGGCGACATTTCTCCAGTCCGCCATCTGCCCGGGACGTGGAAAGGAAAGAACAACACCGCGTGAACTGTCGACTACTCCCGAGTGCGCAATTCCGATGCCGGCGAGTTCGCCTCGCTTGATTCCGGAATCGCGGATCGCATCCTCGATCAGGATGAAACAACGCTCCATGACCTTGGAGAATCCTTCACCTAGCTTTGTACGAGCCTCGGCCGCATGACAAACACATCCCGCCAAATCGCTGACCACAACACGTAGAAAGAATGTCCCGATCTCCAAGCCTATGGTGAAGATACGCCCCGGTGCGATCTGCAGCGCAACACGACGGCGTCCGAGCTTGCTCGGCTGTAGACCAGACTCAATCAACTGGCCGCTGCTGATCAGACGCCGAACAATGGCGGAGATCAGGCCGGCACTCAGCCCAGTGAGATCGACGAGTTCAGCTCGGGAAAGGCCGACCTTAGCGTGAATCAGGCCCAGTATTTCTCGTTCTTTTTCAGAAGTGTTTGGGTTGTTATCCATGAGGAAGTGTTCCCAGTACCCAGAAGCACGAGGGCTTGAGTGGCTTGGGACGCTATTTAGCTCGCCGATTAGTTCAAGTTTGAATTATACAGGATAATTTCAAGCGTTTTCGGTCAGATTCCTGATCGATAAGCGTAGTCAAGCAGCTCAATAACGAGCCTGACGGGCGTAGGAGAAGCGATCATCGATTTTCGGTGAGAGCGCTTCGAGCTTCGCAATTCTTAGCACGTCAGGATTCGGCTGTTGCGCACGAACGTTTGCAAACCGGAGCGCCGGTAGGTTTGTAAAAAGCGAGCCGCCCCCGCCAAGAGATTATTGTTCGCCAGCAGAGTGCCGTAAATACTCGCCAGCTTTGTCTCGAGCCATGAACGCCGATGATAATGGTGGATCTCAGCCCGAGCGCGTTCGACGCTGTGCCCATAGGATACGCCTGAACGGCAGGCGGGTCTGACATCCCAAGCATCCTAAGCACCTGTCGATGTGATGAACAAACTCTTTGCCAATCGATAATCCTCCTTCGTCGACCCGGACGTTCTGAGAAATGCGTTCGCGAGGGGAAGCTCTTCAAACCCAATACTCGCAGGCTGCGCACTGCTGCAGGCACAAGCCGCAGTGGATACACTTCGAGTAAAGCTCCCGCGTCGGTCGATCCGAGGCGTGAAACTCGACCGGATGGGCATAGCATCACCCATCATCTCAGCTCGCGGGTTCTTCTTCCACCGGGTTGGTAAGGGTACCTATGTTTTGAATGACGATCGAGATCTCATCACCCTTCTTCAGCCACAGAGGAGGTGTCCTGGCAAGTCCAACTCCCTGTGGAGTACCGGTTAGAATCACGGTGCCCGGTTGAAGGGTCGTGCTTCCGCTGAGGAACTCGATGAGAGTCGGAATATCGAAGATCATGTCGTTCGTATTCCAATCCTGCATCGACTGGCCATTCAGGATCGTCTGGATCCGCAGCGTGTGTGGATCGGGGATGTCTTCCTTTGTAACAAGGGATGGCCCAAGCGGGGCAAAAGTGTCGAATGTCTTCCCTCTGCACCATTGAGTTCCACCACGGGCGATCTGCCAGTCACGAGCGCTCACATCGTTAGCACACATGTAGCCTAGTACGTAGTCAAAAGCTTTTTCCTTCCCCACATTCTTGCAAGGCTTCCCGATGACGACTGCGAGTTCGCACTCAAAATCCACTTGCTCGCTGCGCAGGCGGGTCGGAATCTGAATTGGATCTCCCGGATTCTGCAGTGCACTTGGGCTTTTAGCAAAGACGACCGGGTATTCGGGGATCTTAGAGTTCGTCTCCCTCGCGTGATGACGATAGTTGAGGCCGATACACCAAATCGTTGTCGGCACGATTGGAGCCAGCTTTTTTGTGACCTTTGCTTCCTGTTTCGTGACCTCGAAGTCACCGTAGATGTCGCCCTTTAAGATCAGGGCCTTTCCATCGGCTTGCTCGCTGGCGAAGCAGATCTTTCCGCTTGGATCGACGTATCGAATCAATCGCATGTTAGGTAGCTCCTCAAGAGTCCTACAGGTTCACTAATATGTGGCCCGACCACCAGAGATGTCGTAACACTGCCCTGTCGTGAAGGAGGCTTCCGGAGAGACCAGATAATGCACCAAGGCAGCGACCTCTTCTATCTTTCCTGTGCGTCCAACCGGAATTCGGCTAATCATGTAATCGATGGTTTCCTTCGACACCTTGTCAAGGATCGGCGTTTTTACGACAGCAGGAGCAATACTGTTCACAGTGATGTCTCCCCGTCCGGCCACTTCTTTTGCCAGTGATTTGCTCAGGCAAATCACTCCTGCCTTGCTCGCAGAGTAAGCCAGCAACCGCGGATTTCCCTCTTTGCCGGCGATGGAAGCAATATTCAAGATCCTGCCGTAGCCCTTAGCCAGCATTTGCGAAATCAGGGCGTGACACATCAGGTACACGCCTCGGAGGTTTACGGCGTAGACGGTATCGAACTCCTTCGGATCGAGTTCCCAAGTGAGGGCGGTCGTGCCAGTAATACCTGCATTGTTCACCAGTATCGTGATGTCTCCGAATGCTTTCTGTACGGCTGCTACAGCTGACTTCACCGAATCCGGGGACGACACGTCGCACTGAACGGAAAGTCCGCCGACAGCCTTGGCCACGCCCTCAGCCGTGTCCTTGTTCATATCGAGGACCGCAACCCGGGCACCGGCGGAATGAAGACGCTTGACGATCCCCTCTCCGATCCCTTGTCCGCCTCCGGTCACGACGGCGGTTTGACCTGCCAGGTTAAAGAACTTTTCTGCACTCATGTTTTCGCCTTTACCGATGATATGGTTCCTGCAACTTTCGGCCGTACGGTACCTTGACTACGGAATCGATTTCGTCGCACAACTGCACAACGATTGAAACCAACTCGTCCATCTGGCGCTGATATTCGGCGTCATATTGGACCGTTGGTTCCCGCATCTTTGCAGACTTGAAGATTCCGCGTCGCACGAGAACTTTCTTCTCCATGTGGAGAAGCAACTCCAAATGCTGAACGGCGAATGCCAGGTAGGGCTGCAAGCTGTATGAAAACTTGTTAGCGGTTAAGCTATCTCCGGCTCGGAAGCAG
>CAZLIE010000178.1:0-6554 GCA_964559345.1 uncultured Terriglobales bacterium | reverse complement strand
ACGAGCTCCGTCGCCGTGGTAAGAAGCTCGCGATCGGGTCCGCCTGCATCGGCGGCGGGCAGGGCATCGCCGTCGTCGTCGAGGCGGCCTAGCGGAGAAGTCCATGAGCGAGTCGGTCTTGAACAAGTCGCCCAACGAGCTCAGCGAGAGCGACATCATCTACGACTGGAACTCGCTCGAGCGGCGTGGGTCGCTGTTCAAGCACAAGATCTCCTTCTTCGACGAGACGCTGCGCGACGGCGTGCAGTGCCCGTCGGTGGTGGACCCGAAGATCGAGGACAAGCTCAAGATCCTGCACCTCATGAACGACGTCGGCATCGACCACGTCGACATCGGGCTGCCCGGCGCCGGCAAGCGCGCGCAGGAGGACGTCTACGAGCTGGCGCGCGAGATCCGCGACGCCAAGCTGCGCATCAAGCCCGCCTGCGCCGCGCGCACGCACGTCAACGACATCCGACCCGTCGTCGAGATCTCGCAGAAGCTGGGCACGCCGATCGAGGTCATGGCGTTCATCGGCAGCTCGCCGATTCGCCTCTACGCCGAAGACTGGAACCTCGACTTCATGCTGTCGAAATCGGCGGAGGCGATCGACTTCGCCGTCAAGAACGGGCTGCCGTGCACGTATGTCACGGAGGACACGACGCGCTCGCGGCCCGAGGTGCTGGCGACGCTGTTCCGCAACGCGATCGAGCATGGCGCCCACCGCTTGTGCATCTGCGACACCGTCGGCCACGCTACGCCCGACGGCATCCGGAACCTGCTCACCTGGACGCGCAACTTCATCCAGTCGATGGGCGTCAGAGTCGGCATCGACTGGCACGGGCATAACGATCGCGGCCTCGGCGTTACGAATACGATCGTGGCGCTCGAGTGCGGCGCCGATCGCGCGCACGGCACCATCCTCGGCATCGGCGAGCGCGTCGGCAACGCCTCGCTCGATCAGGTGCTCATGAACTTGAAGCTGCTCGGCGAGCTACCCGATCACGACCTGTCGAAGCTGCTTCTACTGTGTCGCTTGACGGCGAAGGCAACTCGGGTACAAATCCCGTACAATTATCCGCTCGTCGGAGCGGACGCGTTTCGCACCGCGACGGGCGTGCACGCCGCGGCGATCATCAAGGCGGAAAAAAAGGGGCACGAGTTCCTGGCCGATCGCATCTATAGCGGCGTGCCTGCTGGGATGTTCGGGCGCGAGCAGGAGATCGAGATCGGTCACATGAGCGGAGAGTCGAACGTCATCTACTGGCTCCGCAAGCGTCACATCGAGCCAGAAGCATCGTTGGTGAAGCGGATTCTCGGGGCGGCGAAGGCGACGGACCACCTGCTGACGGAAGACGAAGT
This sequence comes from uncultured Terriglobales bacterium, assembly GCA_964559345.1. Classification (GTDB taxonomy): domain Bacteria; phylum Acidobacteriota; class Terriglobia; order Terriglobales; family Acidobacteriaceae; genus Gp1-AA112. The sequence goes on along the minus strand of CAZLIE010000178.1, from coordinate 5,213 downwards.
CCAGCAGATCATCAAAGAGTATAGAGCCTCGGGGGGGGCTGACACGTCGAGCGCCACGAGCGCGTAGGAGTTTGAAGGACTGATGGCATCGAGCGCAAGCGGTAGCAACAACCGCCAGTTCAATGGTGTGAAGGTTTTCTCTGCGACGATGGCGCAAGAGCGCGATCAACTCGGCGAGAAGATCACCCTGTGGCTGTCGGCTCACCCGGGTATCGAGATCGTCGACAAGATCGTCACGCAGTCGAGCGATGAGGCCTTTCACTGCCTGGCCATCACGCTGTTCTACAACGAACCGAAATAGCAACGGGCAGAAGCTGCCGCGGGGGAATGCGTCAGGGCAGCTTGAGGTTGGCGGGATGGGCGAGCTGCAGGACGATGTAGATCGCGAGGATCAGGCCGAGCATGACGAGCGAAAACAGCTCGTACGGGATTCGTTCGGCCATTTTCCGCGGAGTGAAGAAGCGGCCGCGTGACCGCTTGCGGATGCGCGTGCGCACTCCGTCGGCGAAGTCGGGCGGCGCCATCATCTTGTGCAGCTGGCCGACGGCGCCGACGGTCTTCTCGAACGTCTGATACTCGCGGCGGCAGACGACGCACGACTTGAGGTGCTCCTCGAGCGCGGTCAGCTCGTCCTGGGCGAGATCCTCGTCCCAGTAGGCGCTGAACAGCTCGGTCGCGCGCGAATGGTCCAACGTGTAGGCTCCAACACTCATTCTAATCCTGCCCGACATGCTTGGCCATGTACTCCTTGAGGGCCAGGCGCGCGCGGTGCAGCCGTGACTTGACCGTGCCCTCGGCCACCGCCGTGATCGACGCGATCTCCTCGTAGCTCAGGTTCTCGACGTCGCGCAGGACCAGCACCTCGCGATGCTCGGGCTCGAGCGCCGCGATCCCCGCCTGCACCACCCGCTCGAGCTGCAGCCCCTCGAGGACGGCGTCGGGCCCGGCGATGTGCGGCCGCATCGCGCTCGGCTGCGCATCGGCCAGCTCGCGCTCGGCCGCCTCGTCGAGCTCGCCGGTGTGGTTGCGCGCGCGCCGCCCGAGATACTTCATACGGTTGCGCGTGTGATTGGTCGCGATGCGATAGAGCCACGTCGAGAACTTGGCGTCGCCGCGGAAGGTGTCGACGTGCTTGAAGACGGTCACGAACACTTCCTGCGCCACGTCCTCCGCCTCCTCGCGGCTGCCCACCATGCGGAAGACGAGGTTGTAGACTTTGTGCTGGTACAGCCGCATGACCTCGGCGAACGCGCGCTCGTCCCGCTGCTGCAGACGGCGAATCAGCATGCGTTCGCGAAGCGTGGTCATGGCGAGCGGCGCGGGTCGACCGCCCATGAGAGCTTAGACCATTCGGCGCGCCGCGAGTTCCCGCAGCCGCGTCGACGCATCTCAGTCGATGAAGATGCGAATCCCGAGCATCAGGAAATTCTCGATTCCGCCCTTCACCTTGCCACGATAGCTGAGGTCGATGCCGAACGCCGACGACAAGTAGCCGAGCCCCGCCGTCAGATAGGTCTCCTGCAATACCGAGTCGTAGACGACACCGGCGCGCAGCGGCACCTTGTTCCCCGCCAGCCACTCGATGCCCGGGCCGAGCCGCGCGGTCGTCTTCTGGTTCAAGCTGACCTTGCCCGTCATCATGTCGACCCGGTAGTCCTGATAGCCGGTGAAGTTGACGACGGTGTCGAAGTTGATGCTGAGCTGGGGCAGCGGCACGTAGGCCAGGCCGATGCCCAGCGACAGCGGCGATTCGCGGCTGCCGTGATCCCACAGGTTGTAGCCGATGAGGGCGACGTTGAAGCGCTCGCCGAGGCGCAGGATCATGCCGACGTCGAAGGTGACGCCGTTGACGCTGTCGAGCGTCAAGTGATCGGGCACGGTGCCCATGGGCAGCGGCGCCGTCGTATCGAAGTGCAGATACTTCGCGGTCGCGCCGATGATGAAGCGATCGCCGAGCGGAATCGACAGCGACAAGCCGGCGGCGTGGCCCGTGCGCGTGAGCTGCGTCGAGTCGATATGCCCGCCGGCCCAGTTGAAGCCGAGCTTGGGCGACTCGTAGATGAAGCTGTAGAACAGGCCGGCGGCGACGCGCGCCGTGACCGAGTCGACGACGGAGATGTTGGCGTGATGGCCGACGGTCTCGATCTTGACGCCGTACATGCCCTCGATGACGTACTGCTTGATGAGCGACATGCCGGCGGGGTTCAGGAGCGGCCCCGACGCGCCCGTCGCGGTGGCGCGCTGCGCCTCGCCCATGCCCAGCGCGCGCACGCCGACGAAGTCCGACTGCGCACGCGCCGTCGTCGCAAAGGCGACGAGCGACACAGCGACGGCCAACCGAGCGAGCGAGCGCATCCGACGGGGTTATCGTATACAACGCCGATCGGGTGTCCAACATTCTTACGACCCCAGCTTTCCCTGCGCAGCGAAGCTGAAGCAGGCCTCGTGTCCGACGACGACGTGGTCCTTGAGCTCGATGCCGACCATGGCGCCGACCGCTTGCAGGCGCCGGGTCAGCTCGCGATCGTGATCGCTCGGCCGCGCAACGCCGGACGGGTGGTTGTGCGCGACGATGAACGCGTGAGCGCCGGCGAGGATGAGCGGGCGCAGCACGTCCGACGGCAGGCAGGCGACCCCGTCGATGGTGCCGATGGCGGCCACCACCTCCACGACGACGCGGAGCTGCGAGTCGACGCCGATGACGAGCAGCTGCTCTTGCTCGAGCGCGGCCAGCTTGGCGCGCATCGCCTCGACGACGGCTTGCGGATTGTTGACGAGCGCGCCGCGTGGCAGCGGGATCGCCAGGCTGCGCCGGCCGAGCTCGAGCGCCGCGTGCAGCTGCAGCGCGCGACGGAGCGGCACGCGCGCGGCGGCGAGCTCGGCAAACGAGGTACGCGCCAGGCCGTGCAAGCCGCCGAAGCGCACCAGCAGCTTGGCGGCGTCGGGCAGCGAGCGGTTGAGGGTCATCGCCAGCAGCGCAGGATCGTCGAGCTGCGACGGCGGACGTGCGGAGACGCTGTTCAGGTCGAGCGGCATGCGCGCGAGCAAAAGCACGCGGCGTGCCGCCGGCGACGGGTCGTGAGGTCGAGGGCTTGCGCGAATTCGCGCGCGGATGATGTCCGGTGGGCCGGACGCGCGGCGGCAACGGCAACTGCGCTAGCCGCGAGACGCGCGCGGCGACGGAGCTGCGGCGCGCGCGCCCGAGGAGCTACTTCTTGGCGGCGCGCAGGTGCGCCCGCGTCACCGCGAGCGAGACGAGCAGGTACAGGCCGACGGCGAGCATCACGCCCGCCTTGACCATCGCCAGGCGCTGCGACTCCTCGACGGCGCGGTAGAGGTTCCAGCCGCCGAGGCCGCTGGCGCCCGTCGCGATGGCGAGCCCGAGGTTGTGCGCGACGCGCGCGCGGAACATCAGGCCGACGCCGGTGAGCGCCATGGCCGCGCCGAGCGCGATCTGCGTCGGGCTCGGGATCAGGAAGAATCCCCAGGCGGCGAGCCCGATGCCGAGCACGAGAAACGAGATCGCAGTGGAGCCAATCGACGGCTTCATTGGAGTGGTCCTTTCGACTACTAATTGTACCGTGAATTGGCTCATTGTCTCCCTCGCCGCCAACATGGTGCGCATCCTGGCGGGACCATTCGTCATGGGCGGCGGCGACGAGGCCGACGAGCAGCCGCGCCACACCGTCGTGCTCGCCGCGTTCGACATCGACGCCGACGAGGTGACGCGCGCCGAGTACGCCCGCTGCGTCGCTGCCGGCGCCTGCCGCGCGCCCGCCGTCGCCGGCGCCGACGACGCGACCGCGAAGCTGCCGGTCACCGGCGTGTCCTGGGACGACGCCGACGCCTACTGCCGCTGGGCGGGCAAGCGGCTGCCCACCGAAGCCGAATGGGAGCGCGCCGCCCGCGGCAGCGACGGACGCGTCTACCCGTGGGGCGACGCGTTCGACTGCGCGCGCGGCAACTTCGGCAACTACGACGGCGAAGGGCGCTGCCCCGGCAATCCCGGCCGCCCCGTCGCCGTCGGCAGCTACGCGCGCGTCGGCGAGGCGCTGCACGACTTCGCCGGCAACGTCTGGGAATGGGTCGCCGACTGGTACGACGCTCATTATTACGCGCGCGCGCCGGGCAAGAATCCGAAGGGCCCGCGTCGCGGCGAGCGGCGCGTCGTCCGCGGAGGCGCCTGCTGCTCGATGTTCGGCCTGCCGCGCGCCTCCAACCGCAACGCCTTTCCGCCGGCCTGTCGCGACGACGATCTCGGCTTCCGCTGCGCACGCTAGTCGGGCACGCGTACTGCACGAACCGTACGGTATGAGCTTGGTGGCGCGACGGGTGGCTCATCGGGCGGCGCAGCGCATGGTCGATCAGCAGCTGCGCGGCCACGGCGTGCGCGACGAGCGCGTGCTCACGGCGATGTCGTCGCTGCCGCGCCACGTGTTCGTGCCGGTGCCGGTGCGCGATCAAGCGTACGAGGACCACGCGGTGCCCATCGGCTTCGGCGTCACCATCTCGCAGCCGCTCGTCGTCGGCTGGATGACCGAAGCGCTCGGCCTCGACGGTGACGAACGCGTGCTCGAGGTCGGCACCGGCTCGGGCTACCAGGCGGCGGTGCTCGGCCTGCTCGCGCGCGAGGTCTACACCATCGAGCGCGTGACCGTGCTGGCGCGACGGGCGCGCTGGACGCTGCGCGCGCTCGGCCTCGACAACGTACACGTCTTCATCGGCGACGGCAGCGTCGGGCTGCCGGCGCACGCGCCCTACGACGCCATCCTCGTGACCGCGGCGGCACCCGCCGTGCCGCCCGAATTGCTGGCGCAGCTGGCGCCGGGCGGCCGCCTCGTCGTGCCCGTCGGACGCGGCGCGATCCAGTCGCTGCGCGTCATCCGACGGGACGACGAAGGCAAGCTGTCGACGACCGATCAGGGCGGCGTGGTGTTCGTGCCGCTCGTCGGTGAGCGCGGCTTCACCGGCGCCTGACGCTCGGCGCCGCCCGCTTACGGATGCGCGCCGGCGCCCGTCTCCCACAGCCGCGTCTGCAGCGCCTGCTCCACCCACGCCAGGTGCCGCTGCTCGTCGGCGTAGTTGCCGCGGATGACTTCCTTGATGTCGTCGGGCCAATCGAACGTCGTCAGGTGGTGCGAGTAGGTCTTGTTGAGCACCTCCTCGTTCGAGCGCATCGCCTTGAGCGTAAGCTCGGTGCCGCCGAGGCCCGC
>CAZLIE010000177.1:0-6692 GCA_964559345.1 uncultured Terriglobales bacterium | reverse complement strand
GAACAGCCCCTGCCAACACCGACCCGCCGCTGCAGTAGAAAGCATTTGATCGATTTGGCGAAGTACCTGGGGGAGGGTACGAGCCGGGGGAGCAAGGGCGACCTTGTTTCCCCTTTTGCTTTTTCTCCCGAAGTCGTACACCCTTTGCATCCGTGCTTTGTCTTTCCAGGTGCCACCACCGGCAATAGCCTGCCTCAGATTGGAGTGTATTCTTTCGAAAAGGCGAAAACCGTGGAACGAAAAACAGCGATTATTATTGGCGCTGGACCTGCAGGTCTGACAGCCGCTTATGAACTACTGATGCGAACAGATATCCGTCCCATCGTGCTGGAGAAGAGCACGTACATGGGTGGCATCTCACGCACAGTAGACTATAAAGGCAACCGCATGGACATTGGCGGCCACCGGTTCTTCTCCAAGAGCGACCGTGTCATGAACTGGTGGTTGCAGCACATACCTGTGGCAGAGCAGCAGAATGACCTGCAGATTACCTATCAAAAGCAGACGCGCGCCTTATCCTTCAGCCGCGGCTCGGCAGGTGCTTCCGGTTCGGGCGGCGTTCCTGTCGAAGAACCCCAACTCGCAACCGAATCGATCCTGGACGAACGGCATCGAGTGATGCTGGTGCGTCCGCGAAAATCGCGGATTTACTTCCTTCGGCAATTTTTTAACTACCCGATTCAACTAACAGCAGATACGTTGCGAAAGCTGGGCCTCGTACGCACATTCAAAATTGGAATGAGCTATATGCGTGCCATTCTGTTCCCCATTCGCAAGGTGCAAAACCTGGAGCAGTTCTTCATCAACCGGTTCGGCCGCCAACTCTATCGCACCTTCTTCAAGTCCTATACAGAAAAGGTCTGGGGCGTACCTTGCGAGCAGATCAGCGCGGAATGGGGTGAACAGCGCATTAAGGGACTCTCTATCCGGAAGACAATCGCGCACTTCTTGAAACAAGCATTCCGAAAATCGAAAGGCATCACTCAGAAAGACACCGAAACTTCGTTGATCGAGCAGTTTCTCTACCCGAAGTTCGGACCGGGGCAGATGTGGGAAGAGGTCGCACGCAAGGTGCGGGATATGGGCGGCGAGATCGTTACGGATTTTGATGTGCAAGGGCTTGAAGTAAAGAACGGGCGCATTCGGTATGTAATGGGAACGGACCGCGATGGGGGGACCCGAACCTTCGAGGGTGACTGGTTCTTCTCGACGATGGCCATTAAGGATTTAGTACGTAGCTTGCAGACGGAAGTACCAACTCATGTTCGCGACGTAAGCGAAAACCTACAGTATCGAGATTTCATTACTGTTGGATTACTGCTTGACAAACTCAAGGTGCAGGACGGGGAGAAGCGGGCAAAGCTGATCAGCGATAATTGGATCTACATCCAGGAACCCGAAGTTTTAGCCGGGCGGTTGCAAATTTTCAACAACTGGAGTCCTGACATGGTCGCTGATCCGACGAAGCTTTGGATCGGTGTCGAATACTTCTGCTACGAGAATGATGAATTGTGGGTGAAGTCGGACGACGAGATGGGGCGTTTCGCGATTGCAGAACTCGCGAAGATACACATCTTGGAAGCGCAAGATGTCTCCGATTGGACGGTTGTACGGGTGCCGAAAACGTATCCGGCATATTTCGGCGCTTATGAGCGCTTCGATGTCGTTCGTGAGTATCTCGATCGATTCGAGAATCTCTTTCTAGTCGGCCGCAATGGCATGCACAAATACAACAACCAGGACCACTCAATGCTGACGGCAATGACCGCTGTAGATAACATTGTCGCAGGTCGGATGGACAAAGCGAACTTGTGGGCCGTGAATACTGAGATGGAGTACCACGAAGAGAAGAAGGTGTAGCGATGGGGTGTTCCTTGCGGGATTCGCAGCAGGATTGGATCGAGAGTAGAAACAGCCAGTGAGCAGAGGTCTTCGCCATGGTAGTCGATTTACGAACAAATACAGTCGGTAGAGCTCCTGACGCTCAGGAACCGCGAGACCAGAGCGCCTCGAAGCAAGCCTTCTTCTTTCTGGCGTTGCGAGCCGTGCGTCGACTTACAGCCAAGCTGGATGCACGTGTCCCTTTCACTCTCAGCCTGAAGGTAGTCGCGTTTGTGCTGGCATTATCCTGGTACGCCCTGTTGCCAGTACGCCTGACTTCGGTTCTGGACCCCGATCTCGGATGGCATATGCGCTCCGGGGAATGGATCATGCAGCACCACCAGCTCCCGCGAACGGATCCCTTTTCAGCGACAGGAGCGGGCAAGCCCTGGGTTGCATATAGTTGGCCCTTTAGCGTCTTTATCTATGGAGTAGCGAAGAATTTCGACCTGCTTGGAGTAGCGGCCTACACACTGCTAGCGTGGATCGCGATTGTGGCCGCAGTATTTTTGCTGGTACGCGGGCAAGGAGCGGGCTTTTGGCGCGCCATTGGTTTGACCATTGTTGCCGGCGTGATTGATCAAATTACCGTTTCTCCACGACCTGGGACGATAACCATTCTGTTATTTATTGCCCTTTTGCACCTCCTGCTTCGCGAACGGCAGAAGGGATATACAAGAACGGTATGGTTTGCGCCAGCCATCATGTGGATCTGGTCCAATGTGCATGTCCAGTTCGTTTACGGACTGTTCATCATTGGGATGTTTTGCATCGAGCCAATCCTGGACCACATTTTCCTCGGACGACAACATGCACACAAAGCTTCGGCTCGCCTCTGGGCGGTATTGGCGGTTAGCGTATTGGCGACGCTAATAAATCCTTACGGCTTTGGCGCTTACCAGGTGATTCTCGATTTCATTCACCAACCACGGCTGGCTGGATATGTCCTCGAAACAAGAGCCATGTCCTTCACTCTCTACATTCATTACTTCGTCTTGTTCGCAAGTTTGGGTGCTGCGTTCGCTCTGGGAATGAGGAAGAAAGTAAGCCCATTGTGGGTGATCCTCCTAGTTTGGGCCACGGCTTCGGCGTTTCGCATGGAACGCGATGTTTGGCTGCTCGCAACTCTGACCGTGGCGATCATCGCCGAAAAGAACGAAGGCGAGGTGCCACCGCGCGAGTCGTCCCGGTTGTGGCTCTATGGGTCGCTGGGAGTGCTGTTGATGATCTTTGCGATGCTGGAGAGGGTTCCCTCAAACAAGTACTTGCTTTCTCTCATCGCTCGCGTGATGCCGGTCGGCGCGGTGGCTTATACCCATGAGCACCACCTGCCAGGGCCCATCTTTAACGACTACGATTGGGGCGGATTTCTTATCTATGCTCTCCCAGAGTACCCCGTGGCCATAGACGGTCGTACAAACATCCACGGTGAGGACGAAGTCGGACTATCTAGGGATACCTGGGACCTTCTTCCCGGCTGGGATGAAAACCCACTCCTGAACAAGGCGAATCTGGTGATTGGCTCTCCGCGCAAGCCTCTTACGAACCACCTCCGCAAAGACCCACATTTCAAAGTCGTATACGACGATGGCACTTGCGTGCTATTCCAGCGAGTCTCCCCTGATCCGGGCTAGTGCAGATAGGTTTAGTATGTCCCTAGATCAGTAAAATCAGCGCAGCAAAACCGCAGACGATGTCTTCCCCATATTTTGGTCGTTCAATGTTGACAAAAATCGTCAAGGCTTCGTGTCGGTGTTGTGATATTTTCGACGACTAGCTTCGTAAGCTGCTGAAAATAAACAACAACCATCACCTTACTGAATGGCAATGATTGTGCACTGTGAATAGTCGAGGCAATGGGGCACTCATGCGCAAACAGGGCGGGTTCTCACTAATAGAACTGTTAATTGTGGTGGCAATTATTCTGATCATCGCCGCCATCGCCCTGCCAAACCTGCTTCGCGCGCGCGTTTCGGCTCAGGAAGCGGCTGCCGTTAATCACATGAAGACCATCAACACAGCAGAAACTACATACGTCACCACGTATCCCACTTGTGGGTTCGTGCAAATGGCGCCTCTCGGTGGTGATGGCAGCGGCCCTTCAGCGTCTGGCATAATTGACAATGTTTTTCCCGATCGGCAGGGATATCACTTTACGATCAACGTTAGCGGCAGCGCGGGCAGCTGTGGGCTTACCTCGGGCACGAGTTATACGGTGCAAGCCGATCCTACTACCGGGATAACTTATGAAAGGCATTTTTTTACAGATAGTACAGGGGTGATTCGCTACAACTCAACTGGTCCGGCTAGTATCACCGATGCGATCATTCAATAAGTAGGGTAGACAATTTCGGTGCCAAGCACGGCAATAGCAGCATTCGCATCTAGCTCTTATAATAAGTTCCGATGAGTTTCTAAGAGGACAGCTCTGCTCCTTGATGGCTATCCAAACCTTTGATCTCCAAAAGACCTATTCAATTGGCTTTTTTCGCAAGCGCCCTAAGCGTGCTCTTCTGCCTCTTGACCTTACCGTAGAATCGGGTGAGATTTTCGGCTATCTCGGCCCCAACGGTGCCGGGAAAACCACAACGCTTCGGCTTCTGATGGGTCTAGTAAAGCCGACGGCTGGCAAGGCCACGATTCTCGGCGGGACGATTCAAGATCCCGCCATCCGTGCGCAAATCGGCTTTCTTCCAGAACAGCCATACTTTTACGATTATCTTACTGCTGCGGAATTGCTGAACTACTACGCACAGCTCTCCGGCGTGCCTGCGGGAGAACGAAAGCAGCGGATCACCGCGACGCTGGACCGGGTGGGGCTAGCGAAAGACGCCGTCAACACGCAATTGCGCAAGTTCTCGAAGGGAATGCTGCAGCGCGTCGGGATTGCGCAAGCCATTCTGCACGACCCCAAACTTGTATTTCTCGACGAACCGATGTCCGGGCTGGACCCCATCGGACGTCATGAGGTCCGTGATCTAATCGCGTCACTCAAGGAAGAAGGAAAAACAGTCTTCTTCTCCACACATATTCTGTCTGACGCGGAAGCTCTTTGCGATCGAGTGGCCATCGTTGCCAATGGGCAATTACGTGGAGTGGGAGCAGTTGCTGAACTGACGTCGAATGTGCGCGGGAAGGTGGAAGTCATATGGGAAGGCAACGCGGCCATCCCTGCAATCCAGGCGCTCGGGGGGAATCCTCATGTGGCTGGAGAGATGATCCGCGCGGTGGTGGACGATTCGGTAGTCGATCGCGTCATAGACGCTTTGCGTGTCAACAAGGCTCGCATCATCTCGCTTACGCCGGTGCGCACAACATTGGAAGAATATTTCCTCAGTAAGCTTTCGCAGTCTTCGGGAGAAAACAACTGAATGCGAATCGCCTACATCGCCGCGAATACGTTTCGCGAAGCTGTTCGGGATCGCGTTTTGTACAACCTGATCATCTTCGCATTCCTCATGATTGGCGCTTCCCTGCTGCTGGGTCAGATCACCATCGGCGTCGAACGCGAACTCCTGGTGAATCTCGGACTGACTGCGATCTCCATCTTCGGAGTATTGATCGCGATTTTCATTGGAATCGGGCTGGTCTCGAAGGAGATCGACAAGCGCACCGTTTACACCGTGCTCACGCGTCCGGTGCAGCGCTGGCAGTTCATTCTCGGCAAGTATTTCGGGCTCGCAGGCACGCTCGCCGTAAATACGTTCTTCATGGCTGGGGGTCTGTTTGCGGCCCTGCTCTACGTGACACGTGGATTTCAACGTGCTGATTTCTATGTACTCGTAGCTATTTACTTCATTCTGCTGCAATTCATCATGGTGACGTCGTTCACCATGCTGTTCTCGTCCTTTTCGACGCCCATCGAGTCCGCGGTAATGGCATTTTGTTTTTTCGTGATTGGGAATTTCAGTGAAGATCTGCGAGCTCTCGCGTCCAGTTCTGCCGGAGCGGTAAAGGTATTCGCGACAGCGGCAGCGTATCTGGTACCGAATTTTTCCGCGCTAAATGTCGCGTCCTCGGTAGCTCACGGAGAGAGCATCAGCTCACGCCTGATCGCGCTGAATACCGGTTATGCGCTTTTGTATTCGGCGGCTATGGTTGCTGCCGCTGCTCTCATCTTCCAGCACAGGAACATGAAATGAAGTGTTTCAGCGAAACCAAAGCGACTGTGGCCCTTGCCAGCGCCATTGTCATTTGCTTTGCATGCTCGCTGTTCTTCCTGCGCAAAGTCGATGTCGTACGTGGCCCTGGGTTGATCCGCGAAACGCTGTACATCAGCTCTCCTTCGGCGCTCAGGCGTATGAGCCTCGGCTATACGGGATTGTTGGCTGACATCTACTGGACGCGAGCCGTACAGTACTTCGGCAGCCATCACGTGCGGAGCGCGGAAGAGTACGACCTCCTCTATCCATTGCTGGACATAACCACTACGCTCGATCCTAAGCTGATCATCGCCTACCGCTTTGGAGCCACGTTCCTGGATGAGCCGCCGCCCCAGGGAGCCGGTCAACCAGATAAGGCAGTAGAACTGGTAAAGCACGGAATTGAACAAAATCCGAACGATTGGCACCTCTATTATGACCTCGGGTACTTGCAAGCATGGGAGCTGCACGACTATTTGGCGGCGTCGAGGTCTTTCGAAAAAGGATCTCAACTCCCGAAAACCAATCCCGTTCTCAAAGTGCTGGCGGCCGCTTACGCCAGTCGTGGAGGCGACCTGGAAACCTCCCGCCTGCTTTGGCACTCAGCTTACGAGACGGCTGCGAATAAGGACATTCGTCGAAACGCCTTCCAGCACTTGCAGTCGATGA
>CAZLIE010000176.1:0-6713 GCA_964559345.1 uncultured Terriglobales bacterium | reverse complement strand
ACGTAACAGGTGCACACTCCGATTTCGGAGAGGACAATTAAGCTAAAACCGCTCAGGCGCTTCTTAGTTCTTGGAGCGCTGGCTTGTTTAGCAGGAACCTTCACCTATTGTGGCTATGGCAGCAAGCTGGGAACCCTTGAGCCGCAGGATCTCTGCAATTGCCTTCCAGTTGAGCCAGATATAGCTGATTATCGGCACCTGGCAAAACACGTTCCCATTCCGAACGTGACACCTCCAATTCGCCGGAGCTTCGGGTGTTGGCAGCGTCTTTCCCGTGCGGCCGAAATTGACCAGCAGGGAAGTGTTCTTCGGGATGTCGATGTCGATTCCCTTGGCAAAGAACTGCCTATAGACGGAGCGAGCTGCGCCAGCGAATCCGAGACCGATTCCTGCCGGTCTCCAGACGCCGCCGATCACCGCGCCCGCCAAACCAAATGCGATCGCCCCGCCTCCTGCCTGCGCACCGGTATTGTTTCGAAGGCCGCCGCCACCGTCGTCGTCGCGCTCCTGATGAGTTGAGGAGGTCGCTAATGCGACCGCAAGCGCGGGCCCGATAAAACGAGCTTTGGATTCCTCAACCTTGGTCTCGCCTTCTTCGTTCAGACCAACGTGGGCGCTGCGGCTGATGACGATGCCACCGAGATGCGCCTCGATTTTCTGCGCCGGATTCTGGGAAACCGTTTGCGCCTGCGAAGCTAATTGCTCTTGCATGGATTGAACGTCAGATGAAAGGACCACCTGCTGGAAGGCAAACCGTAGCTGTCCATTCTTATGCATCCGTCGGGCTGGACGTGCAATGGTCGTCTTGCCCACGAGGTGAGTGCCGGCCGGCAGCAACAACTTGTGATCGTCCGAGAACAGTGGACTCATCACCAGGGCATCGACTGGAGCGCCAAGCTTCGTACTTGCCGAACTCAACGGTGTCACAAGATTGGCGCGAAGCTCGCCCGATTGCGGAGCCGCTTTACCTAGCTGTGAAATGTCATCGGCAGGAACGAACTCGCTGCCAAAATTTTCAGGTGCATTTAGCAGTGCATCGAATCGCGAACGGCCGTCGATCTTTACAGGCTGGTAAGGAGAATGGGCGAGAGCGGCGCTGCGTACTACGTCCATCTTGTCGGGATTGTGGAGAAAGTCGCGCACTTTCGCCAGATCCTTATTAGCTTCCAGCTTTGCGCGATTCACAGCCCCGTGGACACCACGGCCGGTATTCGGGGAAGCCGTAGCTCGCATTTCCACAACTTGCGCGCTTCCTGTCGGTTTCACGCAGACTGCCGGTGCGTCCGGCTTCCTGCTAGCCTTCTCGAACCAAGCAATTCTGCTTTTAGAAGCCAGCAGCTTACGCCAGTCTCGCTATTAGTTGTATTGCTTGCTTGAAGTGAATAGCAGGTTACAACTTCGTCGCCGTTGCTTCGCTCCAAATTCAACAGGAGATGAGAAACAAAGAACTACATTTTCTGTCGCTGTCGGCAGTGTTAATGCTGTTGATAACTGTTTTCGGCTGTGGGAGTGGAGGCAGTGCAGCGAACACTCCAACACCACAAACTGCATCGCCAGCTCCAACGCCGCAGCGCGGCATGAGTGCCGATCACGTATTTCTGATTGTGTTTGAAAATGAGGGGTATGGGACTGTGATAGGGAGCCCATCTCTTCCCTATTTCAGCACTCTGGCAAATCAGTATGGCTTGGCAACGAACTATTTTGCCAACCAGCACTCCTCGCTTGGTGATTATTTCGTCCTCACAACAGGTCAAGCCCCACGTCTCAACACCATCGGAGGCTTTGATGGAACTGTGAGCGACGACAACATCGTTCGCGAATTGGTCTCGCACCACAAGAGTTGGAAAGTGTACGCGGAGAGCTTGCCGTCGGTGGGTTACACGGGACCAAGCATCTACCCATACAAGAAGCAACACAACCCTTTCGCGTATTTGTCTGATGTTGTGAATGATCCGGCTCAAGCGAACAATCTAGTGCCCTTTTCTGAGTTTGCCGGAGATCTGGCTAACGACCGCTTACCGAACTACGCCTGCATCGTTCCGAATTTGCAGGACGACATGCATGACTGTCCTCTCGGAAAAGGTGGGTCTTGCACAATTGCAGACAAGCAGAGCACCGCTGATAATTGGCTTAGGGCCAATATTGACGCGCTAATTAACAGTCCGGGCTTTCAACGTGATGGGATCCTGATCATCACCTTCGATGAAGCCGAACTCACCGATGTGACAAACGGTGGCGGACATATCGCCACTATCATTGTGGGTTCGAACGTCAAGCCTGGCTATAAGTCCACGACCTTGTATCAGCACGAAAGCACGCTGCGCCTGATCCTCCAAGCCTTGGGAATCGTGAACTTCCCTGGAAAAGCTGCGACTGCTCCGAGCATGTCTGAGTTCTTTCAGTAGGGGCGTATCCGATGTGGCGCGATAGGCACACGGTAAATCAAGATATAAGCAGAGGAAAAAGATCCGCCATTGCCGCCGGATCAACATCCGCCAAAGCCTGTCGATGAACCACCGGACAAACCCGTCACAACGCCCGATGCTCCGGTCGATGAGCCTGAACCCACACCACCACGACGGCTCCGCGTTCGAACTAACGATTGAAGAGCCGAGACGAAGCGCTATTTTCAGGAAGCTGTAACTGTGCTCGCAGGCTACATCAGCGGAATTGAAGTCTGCCGCCGCCTCAAACGGAGCGGTCACACGGCCGGTATACCTGTGCTTCATGCTTCATGTGATCTCCAGCCATTTGGACAGCGCAATGAGAGAAGCATCACGTGATGCCGGAGCATATGAATACATTTCCGCGCCATTCGATCCGGATTACCTCCTGGCGCGAGCGCGGTCGGCAGCGCAGCTTCGGTATTTCCAGAGAGGAACTTCACACGCCAGGGGAGCATAATCTGCGACTCCGGGAGAGTGATTTCATGATAGAGGCGAGGCGCCTCAACGTGCGCCACTTATAATCTAACAACGCGCTTCGACTCTCCCAATGCTGCAAGATCAACATCGGACGATTCTCAACGTGGACGACACCGAGGCGCAGCGGTACGCGATCACGCGGATTCTGAGAGCGCTGGCTATACCGTATGGCAGGCGACCTCAGGAGAGGAAGCCTTGCAACAGGTTGCAAGGCTTCCCGATTTGGTAATTCTGGATGTGAAACTTCCAGACATCAGCGGCTTCGAAGTATGCCGCCGCATAAAACCGAATCCCGATACCGCCGGCATTCCCGTGTTGCAGCAATCTGCGACTTACGTTGATTCGCATACCAAAATTTCGGGACTCGAAGGGGGAGCCGATGCATATCTGGTACATCCCATCGAAGCGGGAGAACTTCTCGCCACCATCCGCGCTCTTCTGCGACCCGTTCGCTTATCGCGTTCCGGTGCGGTTTGCGTTTTCTAATTGGCGCGTCAGCTACTCCATGACGGGTTATTTTGATTCTACGACGTAAGATGACATTCGGTGGGTCTGCCGAAAGGCAGTTTCAGACACTTGGACTTTGTAGCTGTTTCTCTAGCTTCATGGCCTGCTGGTAGTGTGCCAACGCTTGTTGTGCGACGCGCAGTTCAGATTCTAGGCGATTTCGCTCTTCGCGCGTTCTGCGGTTTTTCATCATTTCTTGGCTAAGCTCCTGCAGGCGTTTCTCCAGCTCGGAGATATGCTGTCGTAAGGGTTTATCCACGGAAGTGTTCTGGAATTCCTGAACCCATTATAACCCCACTGTTATGTTCGCCAATCATTGCGCGAAGGCACGTGCTCTTCCCGATACGTAGTAGTTGAGAATTTGCACTGTTCTCAACCTGTATCTCGGCCATGCCGCAACGGTTCAGGATCGAGAGCCACTCGTACATCGGCGTGGCGCCCGAGGTTCAACTAGTTTTTGCGACGTCAGATATTGTCGTTGCCAGTCCGAGAAGATAACCGTGTCCCAAATTGAACCGATCTCCACTGAGCAGCTTTCCCGCGGTTTTTGTCCCCACTATCGTTTACTGATTTGTCTCCTTGAGCAAACGCAGCGACGATCTCGCCGGTCCAAGCCGTGAACTTTGGTGAAGTGAGAGTACCTTCCAGATCAGATTGAGTTGTGGACCAGGTCCTTGCCCCAGGCGGTAACCTGGGGCGCTTTACTTTGCGGACAATTTACGCGTAGCGTAAACGAATTTTGCGCGGCGACGGGACGGTGGAAATGTGGAAAGCGCAAAAGACGCGCTTCCCACATTTCCACCGTACGGCTGCTACTGCTGCTATCTCCCTCAACACAACTTTTCTTCTACTCCCCCGGATTGGCACGGCTTCGGATCACGTTCCATGGTCCCAGCAGGATCGCTGCTCCGGTGAGAAACAGCGCGGGATATGCCGTGGCAATGCTCAGATGAGAGATGATGTCGCGTCGCACGGAGAAGAGATGCCAGAAGAGCGCTGTCGCGCCAGCAGCACAGAAGGCAATGGTCAGGTGACGCGCGGCACGCCGTTGCCAGTACGAGAGTTGTCGGTGCGGCGTACTCGGAAGCGCGGCAGGCACGAAATCAAGGTAACCGATTACGGGCTGTCGGCGGAAAACAAGCTGCGAAGCCGCTAAGCGGGAGGAAGCGCAATCAGCATTCGGCACTCAGCAGTCGGCTAAGAAAAGCTACTAAGCCCCTAAGCTCCTGAGCTAACGGCGAAATCGAGCTGCCAACTTCCAGCCGAAGCGACGGCAACAGCGGAAAACCGGCACTCGGCACTCAGCCAGACGGTCACGCCATTCTTCGCGGATACTTCTTTCCAACTTGTACGTCCGCCAGATAGCGGACTTTGGTGTCACAGAATACGCACTTGGTCTCGTGGACCTCGCTGCCTGAGTGCTCTTCGGGAATGGAGAACGATCGCAAACATTCGGGGCAGGTAACGACGAAATATCCGGCTTCATTTCTGGGAATCCAGACCGGGGCCGTGTCCGGCTTGGAAACGTGTGGGCGCAGGGGACGGCTTTCGATCAACTTGCGAAACAGTTCCTGAGGACCGTATTCGCCCTTGCTGAAGAAGAAGTCGGCGATGAGTCCGACCGGCGCTGTGCCGTTGAATTCGGCGCTGATGGCGATGACCGGGATCTGAGGAAAACGGCGGCGCACGATCGAGAGGAACTCGAATCCGCTCATATTGGGCATGCGCAGGTCGGAGATGATGACGTCGGGCAGTGACCGGCGCAGCTCGGCCAGGGCGTCGAATCCATCGACCGCTGTTCTGACTTCGTATCCCGCGGTGCTGAGAATCTTTGCCGAAGTCTCGAGGACACCGGGATCGTCATCCGCAATCAGGATGCGGTAAGCGAATCCTTTTTCCGGAGCTGCCATGGCTCGGTTAGATGTCAAATTGCGAGAAGAAGGATAACGCGAATACAAGCTGCCGGCTACCGGCTTTTGGCTTTCGGCGGTCCTGAGTCAATTTGAAATTCCGAGCGCCTCACGGACGGCGGCGAGCAGCGCTTCTGGCCCTTCCGCCGAATCAACTGAGTAGTCGGCGTCCGGGTGCTTGCTTTGTCCCGGCTTGCGAATCGATACGATAGGGCAGCCGCACTTCTCGCGCAGAGCACTCACGAGCGCGGTCTTGTCTTGGGCGGCAGCGTATGCCCCAAACAACCACATCAAACTTTGCGTCGTGACACTGAGCCAACGCGTCACTGAAGCCCCAAGCAGAAATGACTTCAAAGCCGGCGCGCTCGAAGACGTAGTGACGCATCTTCACGATGGATTCGTCGCATGAGATGGAGAGGATCCGCTTCTTCATGAGAGAATCGGCACTCGGCTTTCGACTAAAGCAACAGCAACAGCAAACACATAAGATGCTTCGATCCGCCTCAGGCGGACAGTGGTAGATGGCTAACCGGGACCGGGCTCAACGAGGGGGGACAGGGGATGACAGCAATTGCCTTCGTAGGTTGGGCAAATCTTTCTTGAGGTGAGTTCGTTAGAGTCGTCGTGAAGTTGCGATCCCAAGGCGCAATCCATTGCGATTTCTCGTCATTTTCGTAGTCGTTCTTGCCGCTGACGTGCCTTCTTGCCTCAGGTTCTACGACTTCGACGCGACGGCAGTCGAACGGTTTCCCGCAGATCGAGTCGAGCGTGCAGCAAGCTATCAGTGCGCATGAAATTCCTGGGGCGGTCGTGCTCAAACCGTGGAGCCGCAGTTTCAGGAAGAAAAGATCCCCGAGATCAAAGCAATGGTTGCCCGTTTGTAGTCGCCAGGTCCGCGCACCAAAGGCAAATTGAACGGCGCGCCGCAAGGGCGTTAGACAGGCCGACCCAAAATGGAACAGTTCTCCGACTATAAGCTTAGAACGCTAATCGCGGAATGCCCCCAAAATCGGATTTGGCTCCAATCAAGTCACTTTTCGGGGCCAATTTATCGGAACCGAAACGGAACCCAATCGGAACCCACAACTCACAGGCGCGGAAGCTGGAGTTTGCCTCTTCAAATTTCGCTCCTGAAGGAAGGTAGGAGACGATGACACTATTTCTGAACCGTTGCCGGAGTCTGTTCACTCCGCGCCACGAACGACTCGCCTAAGAGGCCATCAACAGCTTCAACGAAGCTCTCCGGCTCGCGGATTCAGCGATTGCTTCGCTGAACCGGGTGCAAGCGGACCTCCAGCGCACGCGCGAAGAATTGCTCGCCTATCAGTACTCGCCTTCAACGTCTTCGGCGCGACCATCACGAACACGATCA
>CAZLIE010000175.1:0-6774 GCA_964559345.1 uncultured Terriglobales bacterium | reverse complement strand
AAAAGCGAAAGGCTTCCTCCCACCCGATTCAGGACCGTTTTGCCCGCTTTCCAGCCGTGGGCAAAACCCGAGGTGGTACAGAAGCCTTTTTCTCCCGGCACTGGGTGCCGGCTTTCCGCGCGGTGCAACGTCGTAAAAACTCAGGCTGCCCTGGGCAGCGGTACCTCTTTCTGTGACGCCGTAATCGGTTCTCCCGGCGCGTGCTCTCGCCGCAGTCGCATCCAACGCAGGGCGAAGGCGCAGAACAGAAGCGAGCCCATGGCCAGGGGATCCGGCGTAAGCGCGGCCTTGAGCGAAGAACGCACTGCGCGCACCGTCGCCTGTGGACCATACTGCTCCAGGGTCAGATTCACATGGATTGGGCTTGGCTTGTCTGCGGCCCATCCCACCCGTGCGGGGATGTAGCGCATGGGTGGCCGCTGTGCTTCTTTTAGCAACTCCTGTGGTGTGGGGGTTATTGGTGTTGCGCTCAGGCCTGCCGCGAGCACCATCATGGATGGCGCCATAACGACGAGAATCCCAAGAGTTCGAGAATCGGTCACATCGAGGTTAGATGCGGAGGTGTGTTGCGGGTTGTTCTGGAGGCATGCCGGTGATTGCTGTGGCGTTGATTGACGGCTAGTCCTGGGCCGCCGCCGGTCGCAACCTATGCGCGGCAACCGTCAAAAGGCCTCAACCTCAGGCGTGGCGGCAAGCAGTGCCCGCGTGTAGTCCTGACGGGAAGCGAAAGTGATCTGCTCGGCATCGCCAATTTCGACTATTTCCCCGCTACGCATTACGGCGATTCGATTAGAGAGGTAGCGCACAATTGGCATGGAGTGAGAGATGAACAGATAAGTCAATCCAAGCTCGCGTTGCAGGCGGGCGAGCAAGTTGACGATCTGCGCCCCGACACTCACATCAAGCGCAGAAACTGGTTCATCGAGCACGATGAACCTGGGCCTGAGTGCCAAGGCGCGTGCGATGGCGATGCGCTGTCGCTGACCTCCGGAGAACTCGTGCGGGTACCGCGACAGGGCGGACTCGTCTAGCCCCACGGATCGTAAAAGGTCGGCGGCTCGCTGCCGCTCGTTTCCGCCATTCTGCACCAAGTAGAGGTCGCCGTGAATTCGCCAGGGTTCGCTGAGGATGTCGAAGACACGCATACGGGGATTGAGTGAGGCAAAGGGATCCTGAAAAACAATCTGCATATCGCGGCGCAAACGGCGCATCTGAGGTGCGGATGCCGCGAGCACATCTTGGCCATCGAAGCGGACGGATCCAGAGCTTGGCTCTAACAGCCGTAGGATCATGCGCCCAAGAGTAGTTTTGCCGCAGCCTGATTCGCCGACGACTCCGAGCGTCTCCCCGGCAAAGATGTCGAGCGAGACGCGGTTCACCGCCCGAAATTCTCCGCTCGCTGAATGCGAGAAGAGGGATCCGGACCGCGTGTATGACTTCGTGATCTCGCGCACTTCAACCAAAGCGCTGGGCATGGAGCGATGCTAGCAATCCTCGCGACGCGGAGAGTCTGTGCCCTGGCATTACAATCGAATCCATGGGTGAATCTCCAACTCCGATGCCGTCGTTCGGATCCGGCTCAGGCAGAAACGAGTCTCGTATGCCAGTGATACCGATTGCGATCGGCGCCGTCGCCGTGCTGGTGGCGATCGGGATCATCATGTTCTTCAGCCGCGGAAGCTCCAGGCAAGCGGACGTGCCTGCCGCGGCAGATCCGTATGCAGCGAGCCTTCCGATATCCGACGTGAAGATGAGCACTGCCGATAACTTCGCGGGTCAACAGGTCACGTACATTGAAGGCAAAATAACAAACAATGGCGGCAAGACGGTAAAGAACGCGGTATTACAAATCACCTTTCATGATTCACTCGGGCAGGTCGCGCAAAAAGAGAACCAGCGACTGATGGTGATTACCACGCGTGAGCCCTACATCGATACTGCGCCCTTAAGCAGTGCTCCCTTGAAACCGAGTCAAACTAGGGAATTTCGACTGACCTTCGAACACGTGAGCGGCGACTGGAATATGCAAGTCCCTGAAGTCTCAGTGTTGAAGATATCAACTGAGTAGCGACTGCTCCGCCGCATTCTCGCGTGGGTGCGCTAAGTGGCCGTTCGCGTAGTACATCTCCTCGATTGCGCGCTGAGTTCTTACTGCAAGCTCATCCATCTCTTTTAGCGTGTACTCTGCTGTTGAAATCGGCTGTCCAATTAGCAATTGAAGCGGTTGCGGACGAATATGGTAGGTGTTCATCGGAAGCGCCTCATACGTCCCGATGATCGCGAGTGGAATCACCGGGACCTGCGCCTTGATTGCAGCGTAGAAAGCCCCACCTTTGAAATCACTGATGTGCCCGTCTTCCGAGCGGCCACCCTCCGGAAAGACGACCAGCGGCATACCCATTTTCAGCGATTCAATCGCGCTGCCAAGGCTGCGGATCGTGGCACGTACATTTTCCGTGCGTACGGGAAATTGGCCAGAGCGTTTTAAGTGTCCGCCGACGAACGGATATCGAAATAGTTCGTGCTTCGCGAGTATGCGGAATTGAAATCGAAGACAGGCGTAGAGAACCGGGATATCGAGCGCTGAAATATGGTTGGCGGCATACACCGCCACGCGCGAAATATCGACGTTGTCGAGTCCCCTCACCGAGACCGGAGTCATGGCCGTCGCGAGAATCCATCGCGACCATGTGCGGGCAAGAACGTGCTGCTTGCTTCCATCGCGATCGACAAATGACACCAGGAACGACGCGCTGCCCAGGAGAGACGTGTAGAAGAAAATAAGAGGATCCAGGACCAGGTAAGAACGCAACCGGCTCAGCAAATGCCGAAGTCCCGAGGCTCGCAATCGAACCTGTTTGTCCAAGTTTGGAGGAGCTTCCATCAGACTGGGGCCGTTAGGGTTCACAATTTCGATTCTAGCCGGGTTTGCCCTGCAGCAAGCCTAGCGCAGCTCCTACCAGATAGACAGAACCTGTGATCACAACTGTTCTGCCGCGCTCACGCGCAATGGTGATTGCGTCCGAAATGTCTGGAATGGGAATCGCATCCGCCCCAACGTGCTGTGCCGCGAGCTGAATTTCTTCAGGCGAAGATGCGCGCGGGCTGTTCACCCGGGTTGCGATGACCTCGTCAGCGAGCGGAAACAGTATTTCTGCAATTTCGCCAATTGCTTTGTCGCGCATTGCGCCGAAGACGATGGTGAGCGGCTGTCCCTCGTAGTGCGACGTAAGCGCCGAGCGCAATGCCCAGGCTCCCGCGGGATTGTGAGCGACGTCGAGGACAATTTCGGGTGAACCCGGCAGCACCTGGAAGCGTCCTGGCCAGCGGGTGTTCGCGATGCCTTCGGCGATGTTGCTCGCGGTGATGTCGTAACCAAATGCCTGCTTCAACTCCACGGCAGAGGCGACAGCCAGTGCGACGTTACGGAGCTGATGACGCCCTGCCAGCGGTGAATGAATTTCGAGATTCTCTCCGAGTACTTCAATGAAATAGTGGTTACCCGGCACGCTACCCGGTTCGGATTCAAAATGCTGCGCGCCTGGCGTTATCGATGGCATGAACGCCGTCGCGTTCACCGGACGCACATTCAACGCCCGAATCTGTTCGCCAATTGCATCGTTGACTTCAGGATGCTGTGGGAGCGTAATTAATGTCCCATTTGTCCGCAGTATTCCAGCCTTCTCTCTCGCAATCTCCGGCAGAGTGTTGCCCAGCCATTCCATGTGATCGTAGGAGATGTCAGTGATGACTGACAGCAATGGATCCGCGAGATTTGTAGCGTCTAGTCGCCCGCCGATGCCGACTTCGAGTACTGCAACATCGACTTGCGTGCTGGCGAAGTATTCGAATGCCATGGCAGTGAGCATCTCAAAGAAGCTCGAATGCTGCGGCAATTTGCCGCTGGCGACCAGATTTATGGAAAGCGATTCCACGCGCGCATGAACCTCTGCAAATTCCGCATCGCTAATTGCTTCGTCATTCATCGCGATGCGCTCATTGACGCGCAACAGATGTGGCGACGTGTAGAGACCCGCGCGATATCCGGCGCTTGCGAGAATGCTCGCGAGGGTGGCGGAGGTAGATCCCTTGCCGTTCGTGCCGGCGACGATGACTGCCGGAAAGCGGCGCTGTGGATTACCAAGTGCCTCGACGAGGACCCGCATATGTTCGAGGTCGAACTTTCGTCGCGGCTTCTGCCCCTTGTCAGTCCAGAGTTCGGGAGCGAGCGCTAGCAAGCTGTCGATGGCTGATTCGTACGAAACGTTCATAGCGGCGGGCTTTAAGCAGCCATGAAATCCAGGGCTCTCGAGATATATGGCTTCAGGTCTTTGCGATGCACTACGGCATCGAGCATTCCATGCTCGAGCAGGAACTCGCTGCGCTGGAACCCTTCCGGCAGCTTCTGGCGGATCGTCTGTTCGATCACTCGCGGTCCGGCAAAACCGATGAGCGCGCCGGGTTCGGCAATATTCAGGTCGCCGAGCATGGCGTAGGAGGCGGTTACACCGCCTGTGGTCGGATCAGTGAGCACAGAGATATACGGCAGTCCTGTGTCTTCCAGCTTTGCCAAAGCTGCCGAGATCTTGGCCATTTGCATGAGCGATGCAAGTCCTTCCATCATGCGCGCACCGCCAGAGGCTGAGACGATGATCAGTGGTTTGTGATTCGCGATTGCCCGCTCAACAGCGCGCGTGATCGCCTCTCCCACCACCGCCCCCATGCTGCCGCCGATGAAGCGATATTCCATCGCGCTCACGATCACCGGCTTTCCATCGAGTGTGCCTTCGGCATTGACGATGGCATCGAGCATGCCAATCTCGGCCTGAGTTTTGGCCAGACGATCCTTGTAAGCCTTCACGTCCACAAATAACAGAGGATCGGTCGAGCTGAGATTCGTCTCGGTCTCCTCCCACTCGGCGTTGTCGAGCAACATCGACAGCCGCGTGCGCGCGTCCACGCGAAAGTGACGCTGACATTTTGGGCAGACATTCAAGTTTGCATCTAGATCTTTTTTCCAGATGATCTGACGGCAGCCTTCACACTTCTCCCAGAGGCCCTCGGTACGGACCCGCTTCTCGCCCGATGAATCAAGTTCGGAGCTCTCGCGCTTAAACCACGTCATTCAGTACTCGATTCCTCTCTGTGCCAGGATCCCCGCTTCGTATGCGTGCTTCACTTGCCGCATCTCCGTGACGGTATCGGCGGCCTGGATGATCTTTGGGTGGGCGTTGCGGCCGGTCAAGATTATGTGCACCATCTCCGGCTTCTGCTTGAGCGCCTCGGCTACTTTTTCCGGATCGAGCATGCCATAGCTGATCGCATAGTTGATCTCGTCGAGGATAACCAGATCCCAGTCTCCCGAAAAGATTGCTGCTCGACTCTCCTGCCATGCCTCCTCGACCATCCGGATGTCTTCAGGATCGGTTTCCGCTCCACCCACTTTAACGAAACCGCGTCCAAGTTGTTTCATGACGAAGTTGTCGCCGAATGCCTTTACTGCGTCCAGTTCCCCGTAGTGCCAGGAACCCTTCAGGAACTGAAGCATCAGCACCTTCATGCCATTACCGACGGCACGTAGAGCGGTACCCATCGCGGCAGTCGTCTTTCCCTTCCCGGGACCAGTGTTGACCATGATCAGACCGCGCCGAACGTCAGTCATTTGTGCTCATAATTGGAAGACACACTACATTCCCGCTAAGCCATGGTGAGGGGAACCTGCTCGCCATCACTAATGTCCGCCGTGGTAAGGATGTCCTTTGAGGATTGTAAATGCCCGGTAGATTTGTTCGAGCAGCACGACTCGCGCAAGCTCGTGCGGCAGCGTCATGCGGCCGAGAGAGATGACGTGATTTGCCGCCCTGCGGCCTTCATCGCTGAACCCATCCGCTGGACCTACAGCAAATATGAGTTGCTGTATGCCGGTCGAAAGCTGCGTTTCGAGGAACTTTGCAAATTGTTCTGAAAACAATTCCTTACCGCGACTGTCGAGCAAGACGAGCACCGGCTGAGTGCGTCCTTGGGATTGCGTGACCAGCTTCAGGATGCCTGCCTCATCCGGCAAGATCGAAGTCTCAATCTCCTGATACCTGCCGATCCGTTTGACGTATTCGTCGGTTAGAACTTCGTATCCGGGCTCTTTGCTGCGGGACTTGGGCGAGACCCACGCGACGCGCAACTTCATCCCAGATGTCCGAAGTACATCCTGACTTCATATTCGATTGCCACTTCGCCATTGCGTTGATGCTTGTTAAAGATCGCCTGCAGTTCCCGAAGCATCGGCTCGCGTCGAGGATGATTCACTCCCGGGGCATAGGATGATGAGACCAGTCGGCCAAGTAGGCTGTCGAAATCGACCACTTGTTGATTATCGAACTTTGCCTGCTGATGGCCGGCGGCGAAGAATCGCTCGATATTTTCGTATGAGCGCTCGTGCCGGACTTCTCTGTAGTCGGTTCCATACTCGAGCAGCAGGGCTTCGTAGTCGCGCAGGAAAGCCGTCGTGTCGGTCAGCCGCTCATTCCACATCAGCACTGCCCAGCCGTCTGGCACGAGAATGCGACCGAACTCCTGCTTGGCACGTCGCCAATCGAACCAATGGAACGCTTGCGCCGCAGTTACGAACTGTACTGAAGCGCTTGGGAGCTGTGTTGCTTCGGCAGTGCCTTCAAGACTGTGGTACTCAGGGTAGCTTCCGAGTATCTGTTGGCCGGCATGGCGCATTTCGGAGTTGGGCTCGACCGCAAAGACTCTGTTTCCGTTCTCGCAAAACAG
>CAZLIE010000174.1:0-6878 GCA_964559345.1 uncultured Terriglobales bacterium | reverse complement strand
GCGCCCTTTCTTCTCGTCTTCGACCCAGCTCGGCCGCACCACGCTCTCGGCGTCGCTGCCGACGGGCTTCATCGCGCCTTCGAGCACGGCGGCGACGGCGCGCTCCGCCTTGGGCGCGTTGCGCCGCTTGAGCACCTTGACGAGCGGCACGGCGGCGATGAACAGCGCCAGCTCCGGCGCGATCAGGTCGAGCGCCAGCGCCACCACGATGCCGCCGTAGTAGCCGACGGTGCGCGGCACGTCGACGACGACGGGTCCGAGGCGCACGACGAACGGGCGGTCCTCCTCTTGCTCCTCCGCTCCCATGCCCGCCGTTCGTGCATGCGCGATGCCGCGCGGGCCGCTCGTCAGTTGAGCGGGCCCCTGGCCTCGACGGGGTTGGGCGGCCGCCGCCCGCGATACACGTAGTCGAGGCTGGTCGCGTCGTCGAGCTCGACGGGGACGGCGACCTCGGCGACGTTCTTGAGGCGCGCGTGCAGCCGCTGCAACAGCTCGGGCTCGCGCCGCGCCGACCACAGCGCCAGCACGCCGCCCGGTCGCAACACCGTCTCCAGGCGCTCGATGCCGTCGTCGGCGTAGAAGGCGTCGTTGCCCGCGCGCGAAATCAGCGACGGGCCCTCGTCCATGTCGAGCACCAGCGCCAGCCAACCGTCGCCGGCGGGCGGCTCGACGTCGCGCACGCGCACCGCCTTGACGAACGCCCCGAGGTCGACCGCGTGCAGCTTCACGCGCGGATCCTTGAGCGCATCGCCGTTGAGCCCGGCGAAGTGGCGCGCCTCCCACTCGACGACGGCGCGCGACGCCTCGACCACGTCGACGCGCACCACGCCCGGCGCGTCGAGCAGCGCGCGCAACGTGAAGCCCATGCCGAGCCCGGCGAGCACGACGCTGATGTCGTCGCGCGGCCCGAGCGGCGCCAGCGCCAGCTCCACCAGCTGCTTCTCGGCGCGGCGGACGTCGGAGCGCATCACGCGCCGCCCGTCGACGAGGACGTCGAGCGCGTCGCCGCGTTGCACCAGCTCGACGACGGCGCCGTCCTCGACGCGTCGATCGAGCACGGCCGACGCGGCGGTCGCGCTCATTTGAAGATGCGCTCGCGCACCGAGCGGACGAGCGCCTGCCCGAGGAGCTTCACCGCCGCCAGCTGGCCACGCGCCGCGCGCCGCAGCTGCCCCCGCGCCAACGCCGTCGCCGCGTCGAGCTGCACCACCGCCAGTGACGCCAGCGTCGGCGGCACCTCTTCCAGCTCGCGCCCCGAGAACCCCTGGTGCAGATCGATCATGCGCCATTCGTAACACGGCGGCTCCCGTGGCGCGACATCTGCATCGTTCAGCGACGAGGAGGGTGGCTGTGCACGAAACTTCCTTGCCCGAGGCAATGTCCAGCGCCGATCTGGTCAAGGAGCTGACGTCGAACGCGTCGCTCCTGGTGCAGCGCCAGGTCAAGCTCGCCAAGCTCGAAGCCAAGCAGGAGCTGCACAGAGGCAAGACGATGGCCGAGCTCTTCGGCGTCGCCGGCCTGACCGCCTACGCGGGTGCGCTCATGCTGCTCGTCGCGGCTGCGCTCGGCATCGGCGCCGCGCTCGGCGGCCGCTACTGGGCGGGCGCGCTCATCGTCGCCGCGGTGCTGTTCGTGCCGGCGATCGTGACGGGCCTGCTCGGCTGGCAGAAGCGCATCCAGAACCCGCTGCCGCGCACGCGCGCCGAGCTGTCGAAGGAGATCACATGGGCCAGGTACCGGACGACCTGAAGCAGATCCCGGCGATCGAGGCGGAGGTCGATGCGCTGCGCGACCGCACGCAGCAGCTGGTGGCGGAGCTGGAGCGGCGGCTGCGCGCGCGCGCGACGCAGGCCAAGGAGACGGTCGCGCGCGTCCGTCGCGTCACCGACGTGCGGCGGCAGCTGCGCGAGCATCCGGCGATCACCATCGGCGTCTCGTCGGCGGCGGCGATCGCGCTCGGCCTCGGCGTCTACGTGACGGTGTCGCGCATGCTGGCGGCGCGGCGGCCGATGCACCGGCTGCGCGGGCGCGTGGCCGCCTATCGCGCGCTGCTCGCCGAGCCGCATCGGGCGCTCATCAAGCGCGAGCGTCTGGGCAAGCGGCTCATCGCGGCGGTGCTCATCGCCGGCGCGACGACGATCGTCAAGGGGCTGTCGACGCTCTTCATCAAGCGCTCGGTCGAGCCGCGCATGCTGCCGCCGGCGACGCGTGTTAGCGTCGCGAGATGAACTTAGGCCTCGACGGCAAAATCGCCATCGTCACCGGATCCTCGCGCGGCATCGGCCGCGCCATCGCGCTCGCGCTCGCCGGCGAAGGCGCGCGCGTCGTCCTGTGCGCCCGCACCGCCGCCACGCTCGACGACGCCGTCTCGGCCGCTCGCGCAGTCGCGCGCGAGCACGGCGGCGACGCGCACGGCGTCGTCTGCGACGTCACCACGCCCGCGGGCGTCGCCGCGCTCGTCGACGCCGCGCGCGCCGCCTTCGGCGGCATCGACATCCTGGTCAACAACGTCGGCGGCTCCGGCGCGCGCGACTTCCACGACGTCGACGAGGCCGACTTCGCCGCCGCGCTCGACCGCAACCTGTGGCCCGCGTTCCGCTGCTCGCGCGCCGTCCTGCCCACGATGATCGCGCGCGGCGGCGGCGCCATCGTCAACATCACCTCGATCTGGGGACGCGAAGCCGGCGGCGCGCCCGCGTACAACGTCGCCAAGGCGGCCGAGCTCGCCCTGGCCAAGGCGATGGCGCGCGACCTCGCCCGCGACAACATCCGCGTCAACGCCGTCGCCCCCGGCTCGATCCTGTTCCCCGGCGGCGGCTGGGAGCGCCGTCAGAAGGCCGACCCCGACGGCATCGCCGCCTTCGTCGCGCGCGAGATCCCGTTCGGCCGCTTCGGCACGCCCGAGGAGGTCGCCGACGTGGTCGCCTTCTTGTGCTCGTCGCGCGCGCGTTGGGTGCACGGCGCCTGCGTCGTCGTCGACGGGGGCCAGAGCCGCGCCTTCTGACGCCGCGCCGCCCGTTGGAGTACAATGGCCTGG
This sequence comes from uncultured Terriglobales bacterium, assembly GCA_964559345.1. Classification (GTDB taxonomy): domain Bacteria; phylum Acidobacteriota; class Terriglobia; order Terriglobales; family Acidobacteriaceae; genus Gp1-AA112. Next base: position 3,841 of record CAZLIE010000174.1, on the reverse strand, counting down.
TGAAGTCGGCGGTGGTGCTGGCGCTGGCGGCGCTGGCGGGTTGTAACTTCCGAATCGATCCGCTCGGCGTCGCGGCCGGCGGCAGCGATGGCGGCAGCGTCGGCGACGGCGCCGTGCCCTTCAACATCGTCGACCTCGGCGGTGTCGGCGGCGTCGGCGCCGACCTTCTGCCCACGGGCCCCTTCCTCGCGCTCTCGTCGGTGCTGTCGCCCGCTGCTGTCGACCTCACCGCCGAGGGCACCAGCGACTGGACCCATTGGGGCTACGCGACGGCGAGCGACTTCGACCACAAGAAGAGCGCCGGCCTCATCAGCAACTTCCAGCAGGTCGGCATCAACGCCCCCGCGTGGTACGGCGACAACAAGGTCATCTATCGCTGGAGCGACGGCCAGCCGGGCACCCCCCGCCATCCGAGCACCGGCCCCAACGGCACGACCACGGGCGTCTACATCTTCACCGGCGGCCTCGCGTTCACCGCGCCGGCGGAGCCGACGCCGCACCGGCTGCGTGTCTACGTCGGCCAGCTCGGCGCCACCGGCCGCCTCGACGTCTCGCTCGGCGACAACTCGGCGCCCGCCGTCAGCGACCGCTCGCACACCGCGGCCCCCGGCGGCGGACCGGTCAACGTCGAGTACGTCATCGATTACGCGGCGGCGTCGCCCGGTCAGCAGCTCGACGTGACCTGGAGCGTCGACAGCGCCCAGGGCGGCAACGTCACGCTGCAGTCGGCCACGCTTCAGTAGGCGTTCATCGCGCGCAACAGGTCCGTCGCCAAGCGGCCGACGGCGACCTCCTGCGCGAAGCCGATCTGCTCGAGCTGCCAGTCCTCGCCGACGAAGACTTCGAGCGTGCCGCCCGGCATGACGACGGCGACGCGCCGATCGGTCAGCCCGGCGCGCACGCACGCCGCCGCCACCGCGCAGCTCGACGTGCCCGACGCCAGCGTCCAGCCGGCGCCACGCTCCCAGATGAGCGCGCGCACCGTGGCGCGATCGACGGGTTGGATGAGCTGCACGTTGGTGCGGCGCGGGAACCTGGCGTGGTTCTCGACGAGCGGGCCGTACTTCCTGGCGGTCGCCTCGTCGAAGGGCGCGTCGAAGATCACGCAGTGCGGGTTGCCGACGGACAGGCTGGTCGTCGAGAACGTGCGATCGCCGACGGTGAGCGGCTGTTGCGTCCATTCGAAGGTGACGCCGCCCATCGACATGCGCAGGACGCTGCGATCGGCCTCGCGCGCCACCAGCTCGGCCGTGACCGGTCCGCCGAGCGTGTGCATGCGCAGCGGCTTGCCGGCGGAGGCGTAGCCGTGGTCGAGGCAGAACTTGGCGAAGATGCGCGTGCCGTTGCCGCTCTTCTCCGCCTCGCTGCCGTCGGGGTTGAAGATGCGCACGGCGGCGTCGAAGCCGGCGGGGGCGGGGACGCGCTCGAGAATGCCGTCGGAGCCGACGCCGGTGTGGCGGTCGCAGATGGCGCGGATGCGCTCGACGGTCAACTCGATGCCGAAGCGTTCGCCGTCGACGACGAGGTAATCGTTGCCCAGGCCGTGCGCGCGAACGAACTCGTGTTTGCCGAGCATGCGGCGCATACTAGTACACGGATGACCGTTGCGGCGGCGATCTTGGCCGGCGGGCGCGGCAAGCGGCTCGGCGGCACCGACAAGGGGCTCCTGCGCGTCGGCGGCGAGCCGATCGTGGCGCGCCAGCTGCGCGTGCTGGCGCCGCTCGTCGCCGAGCGCATCATCGTCGCCGGCGACGGCGCGCCCTATCGCGACTTCGACGCGCGCGTCGTCGCCGATTTGCACCCGGGCGGCGGACCGCTGGCCGGGCTCGAGGCGGCGCTGGCGGCGACGACGGCGGAGGCGCTGCTCGTGTTCGCCTGCGATCTGCCGTTCCTCGACGCCGCGCTGGTGACGGCGCTGCGCGACGCGCCGGCCGCCGAGGCCGTCGTCGCGCGCCTGGACGGCAAGGCGCAGCCGCTCGCCGCCCGCTATGCGCGCACCATCCTGCCGCGGGTGCAGCGGCGCCTTCAGCGCGACAAGCTGCGCATGCTCGATCTCGTCGCCGAGCTCGATCCGCAGTGGCTCGACTTTCCGGCGGGGACGCGCGCCTTGTTCAACGTCAATACGCCCGAGGAGCTGGCGCGCGCCGAGGAGCTGGCGGCCGAAAAGTAGCCGCTACTTGTTCTTGAGCGACGTGCGCGGGCGCGCCAGCGTGACCGTCTTGTCGAGCGACGGCGTGTCCTTGTCCATGACGTAGACGCGCGCCTCGCGGTCGAGCTTGCGCGGCGGCGACTGCAGCTTGGGCGCATCGGCGAACGCCGCGCCCGAAATCGCCACCACGACCGCGATCATTAATGGCTTCACGGGGCGCAGACTACACCCGCCCACCCGCGGCCGCAAGTTCCGCTTACGTGACGCCCCCAGGCCCCGACTGCCTCTCGGCGACCGCAGGCGACAGCGCCCTACACTGCGCGCAAGTTGTCGGAAACATTGTTCGCCTACATTGGTCCGCGCCTTGCGATGGTGCGCGGCCATGCGGTTTCTGAGGGGAATTTTCATCATCGCGACGCTGGCGGCGGCGGGCTGCGGCGGACCCGATCCGTACGGCCCGCCGCTCATGAACAACGGCGGCAAGCCCGACAACCCCGGCACCGGCGGCAACGGCGGCGGCACCCAGTGCACCGGCGGCGCCGGCCCGACGCTGACGCCGATGGACCCGGCGTCCCTGCCCGCGTGCGGCGCCGCCGTCTGCGCCGATTCGCCGAACGCGCACTGCGTGCCCGCGGACAAGGTGCCGGCGAACGTCGCCGCGCAGCTGGCCAAGTGCTCCGACGGCACCAGCTACTGCGTACCCGACCCGTTCATCAAGTCGGGCGGCGCCGCCCCGCCGACGTGCAAGTCGCTCAACGGCACCGACGGCGTCTGCCTGAGCGTGTGCGTGCCGCAGGTCAAGCAGTACGAGTCGCTCCTGCCGCAGGACGCCTGCGCCGCCGACGAGCGCTGCGCGCCCTGCGTCAACCCGCTCACCAACATGCCGTCGGGCGCGTGCGACATCGGCAAGGCCACGAGCTGCAACAACGGCGGCAGCAACCCGCCGACGACGTCGACGCCGCCGCCGGCGCCGCAGTGCCCGTACATGGGCCCGCCGCTCCTCGACGTGACCACGCTGACCTCCTGCGGCGACGGCGCCCACTGCGTGATGGCGTCGCTGGTGCCGTCGACGATGGCGTCGCAGCTGGCGGCGTGCCCGTCGCCGGCGGGCAGCCTGTGCGCGCCCGACGTCTTCATCCAGGCCGGCGGCAACTACATCCCGAAGACGTGCGCCTCGCTCGACAACGCCGAAGGGCGCTGCCTCAACGCCGCCATCCCGCAGGTCAAGTCGCAGGCGGCGCAGCTCACGCAAGACGTCTGCCAGGCCTACGAGAAGTGCGTGCCCTGCTACTCGCCCATCGACGGCAAGGACACCGGCGCGTGCAAGCTCTCGTGCGATCCGGGGCCGCAGAAGCCGAAGGTGGTGTTCCAGGCCTGCTGCTCGATGAACAACACCGACTACGGCAAGTGCGTCCCCAAGACGGTCATCCCGATGTCGCTGCAGTCGAACCTCGGCAAGGACAACTGCGCCAACGCCCAGACGGACCTGTGCGTGCCGACGGAGAACCTCGATCCCAACTTCAAGCCGACGGCGTGCACGGGGCAGGGGCTCATCGGCGGGCAGTACACCGGCGTGTGCTTGTCGAAGTGCCTCAAGTTCGGCTTCATCCAGCAGCTCGGCATCTCGCAGGGCAGCTGCGACGACGTGCACGACTGCGCGCCGTGCAAGAACCCGCTGACCGGCCAGCCGAC
>CAZLIE010000173.1:0-7071 GCA_964559345.1 uncultured Terriglobales bacterium | reverse complement strand
GCCGCGATCCGCGCCGTCCCATCGGCCGCGGACCCTGCGACACCGATCCAGTCGCCGACCGCCACCTCGACATTCCGTTCGGTGACGACCCGGCCCTCGGCCGATCCGTTCATGACAGTGCAAACGCCACGGTCCACCCGCGATACGCGGGCGGGCCAGAGGATGGGATCCCCCAGATCGACCAGCGCGGACATCCAGAGGTGATCCCATCCCAGAGCGGTCAGGCCCGAAAAGGCCGACGTGGCGGACACGGCGAACTCCTTCCGACCCGACAGCGACCGTTGTCCCACCGTTGTAGGCCGTCCCCCGCTGCGGCCGTCCACTGCCGCGATGACCCTTCGCTTCCTCGTTGAAGTCAAGACCTGCGCTGCCCTTCCCTAGTCCCTTGTGTCGGAGGACGCCCGGCCAGCAGCGCGCCCCGCTCAGGCAGCGGCAGGAGCGATCACGCTGGGCGTCTGTTCGACGACGTCGTCTATGAGGCCATAGTCCCTGGCCTCTTCGGCGCTGAACCAGCGGTCGCGGTCAGAGTCGGCCTCGATCCGCTCAAGAGGCTGGCCGGTATGGAAGGCGATCCGCTCCGCCAATACCCGCTTCAAGTAGAGGATCTGTTCGGCCTGGATGGCGATATCGACAGCCTGCCCCTGTACCTGGCCTAATGGTTGGTGCATCAGAATCCGGGAGTGAGGCAGCGCGAGACGTTTCCCGGGCGCGCCCGCGCATAGCAAGAACTGTCCCATCGACGCCGCCAGTCCCATACAGGTCGTAGCGACGTCGCAGGGCACCATCTGCATCGTGTCGTATATGGCCAAGCCGGCGTCGATCGAGCCGCCGGGAGAGTTGATATACAGGCAGACGTCCTTGGTCGCATCGTCGGCGGCAAGAAGCAACAGCTCGGCGCAGACCAGGTTGGCGCTCGTGTTATCCACCTCGGTGCCGAGGAAGATGATCCGCTCCTTGAGGAGGCGATCGTAGATATCGCCGGATCCGGCCTCACCTCGGCCGACGCTCACATCAGGCTCTGTTGGCAGCCGTCGCACACCCAGTCTTCGCCGGGACGCGAAGCGGCGGGTACGGCGGTCGGCAGGTAGGTAAGCCGACAAGTGGAGCAGGTGATCGGCGCGGATCTGTGGGTCAGCCGATCGGCGGACAGGGACTTGGTCCTTCGTTGTTCGGGGTGAGGGCGGGGCGCCAGCGAGAGGTTGTCTGGATCTCCTAGAGGGGTACCAGCGAGGTCGTTGATCGCCCAGGCCAAGTTGTCGATCATGACGGCGCGCTTTGGGGCGATCATCTGGATACCCGAGACTGCGGATGTGGTTGGGGCTTCCATTCGGAAACCGCCGATCTGCCCTCGAGGCCGAGGGCGGCTGCCGATCGCGACGAACGACAAAGCCACCCTACCCTGCCACGGCCGTAAGGGCCGGAACTTGGCCGGGCTCGAAGCATGGTGATCAAGAACGAATCGCCGGAAAACCTGCAGCCTGGTGGTGATCCGGTCTCACACGCCCGACACGCGACGCGCAGCGCTGACCCCCGGGCGTGTCGCGCTCCACATCGGCCGCGCCGGATGGAACGCCACGACCTCTCTCGGAGTTGCGCTTACCTACCGCCGGGAGTGTCCCTACCGGAAAGACGGGTTCTCCACCTGGCCCATACCCGGTTCCGGGAGACCGGGGCCCCGCTGGCGGCACCCGACCAGGCTCGGCCAACGGGGCCAGCAGGCGCAGCCCGAACCGAGACCGGAAGCGTCTCGCCGGGCCTCCATGTGACTGTCCAAGCGGCGCCGTTCATGCGGAAATCCTCGGTGTGGGTGGCACACAGCTGGATCGGACCGGGCAGGTGTTCTGTCACTACCGAAGCGGCCGCCCGACGCTCGCAGTTGTCGACTCGACAAATCACTGGCGACTCGACGGTCACGTCTCCGCCAGCCGAACGGCCGACGATCCCGGTGCGGACAGCTGTCCGGCAGCGCGTCGCCTCATACGATCCGGCGTCGGACCTCTTCCTTGTCCTTCTTTTCGCGTCGCTTCTCTTTAAGCGACTTCGACGGCTTTTTGGACATCGCCTTGCGGGGAGACTTGTCTGCCATGTCTACCCCCTTTCGTGGATACAACCCTAGCCCCGATTAGCGTCCCGGAAGTTCCGCCCGACGGGCGGGGGCCACGGCCTTGGACTCGCCGACCACCCCAGGGGCGTGGCCTCAATGAGTCGCGGCCGCCCGGGGACTGGATGGACCCCCGCTGGAGTAGGCTGGTCGCAAATCTCCTTGGGAGAGTCGCCTCGCTTGGGCAGGACGGCCTCGGGCCTTATGCCGCTCCGTGCAGGTCCGACGCCTCAACCGAGCGACCTCGAAGGAGTTCCATTGCTCGTTGCCGTCTCTGCGAGGCCATCGTCCGATCTGGGCGGCTCACCTCCCCTCACCTTCGGCATTCTCAGCACTTTTCCGCCCACGCCTTGTGGGATCGCCACATTTACCGCCGCGCTAGCTGGCGGCCTGAACGGCCACGACGCGGAGGTGCGTGTCGTCCGGGTGGCAGATGGGTCGCCGTCCGACGTAACAGTGGTCGTGGGTGACCTGATCAACGGCCATCCGGCGTCGGTCTCGGGGGCTGCTGAGATGCTCAACGAGTGTGACGTCGCCATAGTTCAGCACGAGTACGGGCTCTACGGCGGGGAGGACGGCGACGAGGTCGTCGATATCCTGGCCTCTCTGCGGGTTCCGTCCATCGTGATCGCCCACACGGTGCTCTGCGAGCCGACACCCCATCAGCGGTCGGTGCTCGTTGCGGTCGCGGCGCTCGCCGACAGGGTGGTTGTGATGTCCGACGCGGCGCGACACCGCTTATCCGACCAGTTTGCCGTCGACCCCGGGAAGGTGACCGTCATCCCTCACGGGGCGATGGTCCCGCCCAGTCGAGCGACGGAGTCTGGTCTGCGACGGCCGACGCTGCTGACGTGGGGGCTCGTCGGCCCTGGGAAAGGGATCGAGCGGGTGATCGACGCTATGCCACACCTGCAGGGTCTTCGGGGGCGTCCCAGATACCTCGTGGCGGGGCGAACCCACCCCAAGGTGGTCGCTGCCCACGGCGAGGCCTATCGCGACGCTCGAGTCGAGCAGGCGAAGCGCAATGGCGTCGGGGAGTCGGTGGTCTTTGACGCGACGTATCGAGACGTGCCCACCCTCACCGCAATGATTCAATCGGCGGCGGTCGTGGTACTTCCGTATGACTCGCGCGAGCAGGCGACGTCGGGCGTACTGGTCGACGCCGTCGCGGCGGGGAGACCCGTTGTCGCGACTGCCTTTCCTCATGCGGTCGAGCTGCTCGGAAGCGGCGCGGGCATCATCGTCGACCACGACGATCCAGACGCCCTGGTGCGGGCGCTACGCAGTGTTCTTACCGACGCTGCGCTCGCCCACCGCTTGACTGCGGAAGCGAGGCGGATCGCGCCGACGCTCGGCTGGCCGGTCGTCGCCGCCGCGTACCTCCAGCTGGCGGGCGACCTAGTGTCCGAACGAGCGGCGATGTGATGGACGTGCCCCGAGCACGTTTCGATCACCTGCTGGACATGACTGACGAGCACGGCACGTTCGAGCACGCCCGGCTGGCCGAACCGCGACGTGACCACGGCTATTGCACCGACGACATGGCCCGGGTGCTGCTCGTGTCGGTACGCGAGCCAGATTCGACGTCCGAGGTACAACTACTCGTCGAGGCCAGCCTGCGCTTCCTGTGTGAGGCGCAAGGCCCTGACGGCGACTATCGCAACCGCATGTCCGAACTCGGATACTGGCAAGATCGTCCGACGGTGGAAGACTGCTGGGGGCGAAGCGTGTGGGCGCTCGGTACTGCGGCGGCGCATGCTCAGGATGATCGGACCAGGCAGATCGCGGTCTCGCAGTTCGAGCGGGCGGCCCAACAGCGCTCCCCGTGGCGGCGAGCGATGGCGTTCGCCACCCTGGGCGCGGCTGAGCTGCTGTCGTTGTGGCCCGCACATCGCGAAGCACACGCTCTGGTTACCGCTGCCGCCGACGAGATGCCGACACGCGCGGATGACCCCAGATGGCCATGGCCCGAGCCGAGGTTGACTTACTCCAACGCTGTCATTCCCGAAGCCATGATCGCGGCGGGCGCCGTCCTCGACCACCGCCCGCTCCTCCGACACGGCTTGGACCTGCTCGGCTGGCTGCTCCAACACGAGACCTCCGACGGGCATCTGTCGGTCACACCGGTGGGCGGCAGCGGGCCCGGCGCGGTCCGGCCGGCGTTCGATCAGCAACCGATCGAGGTGGCGGCCCTGGCCGACGCCTGCGCCCGCGCCGCCAGCATCGACACCGACGACCAACGCTGGCCCGATGGCATCAGGAACGCGGTGGCATGGTTCCTCGGCGGCAACGACGGCAACCACGTCATGTGGGACCCCACCACGGGCGGCGGTTTCGATGGTCTCGAAGCCGGCGGCCCGAACCGCAATCAGGGCACCGAGTCAACCCTGGCAGTGCTCTCCACCCTTCAACACGGGCGCCGCCTGGTGCGGCGATGAACGTGACGACAGTGGTCCCCGTCCGCCGGTGGCCACGGCTGGCGAACAATCCGTCCAGGGTGATCACCAGAATGTTCGTCCCCGGCCAAGAGGGATTCGAACAGCGAGACTCGCGCACCGCGGCGGTGTTGGCTCGTGTCCTGGCGCTAGATGAGCAGGAGGCGCAGTCGGCGCTTGACGATGTCGTCGTCCGATTCGATCGCCGTCACCGCAACCTCCTCGACGTCTTCGCTGATCACGCGTCCCAAGTCGCCGACCGACTCCAGCCTGACTACGAACTCACGGACACTAGGCGACTCCTGCTGGGCGCCACGTTCACCAGCGAATGCGCCATTGAGGGTGCCGCGCTGTGCAACCCCAGCATCGTCGCCCATCCCGACCAGTCCAAGGTCTCCGTCGATGGCCTGCGGTTCGTGATGAGCGTACGCGGGATCGGCGAGGGGCATCGCTCGTCGATCGGGTTCCGAACCGGCACGGTCGACGCCGCCGGCCAACCGACCTTCGACCCCGCGCCGCTTTTTGCCACGGCTGGCACGATCGAACCCGCAACTCTCGAAGCGTCCGCCTTCCGCAGCGAGCTTGATCGCGTCGATGGCCTCGGCGAGGACGCCGACCACATCCTCGGCGCGCTCGGCCAGCGCTTCACCCACAGCGAGCTTCACGAACGGTTGGACAAGCTCCAGTTGAACCTCACGACCCGTCAAGGTGCCACCCGCACGACCGACCTTATACGGGCCATTGCCCGGCGCTCCTACGCCGTCGCATTCAGCCGCGAAACACCACTGCCCGATCGGGTTCTCTGGCCGGCGATGGACGCCGAAACTCACGGCATGGAGGACGCCCGGTTCGTCCGATTCGTCGACGACCATGGCAGCGTCACGAACTACGCCACCTACACCGCTTATGACGGGACGAACATCGTCCAACAGCTGCTAGAGACAGCCGACTTCGAAACCTTCACCTCCTCCCCCATCGTGGGTGCCGCCGCGACCAACAAGGGACTCGCCCTTTTTCCCCGCCGCATCCACGGCCGCTTCGCCGCACTGTCGAGATGGGATCGCGATACGAACTCGATCGCTTACTCAGACAGCCCGCGTCACTGGCCAAGCGCCACCCGATTCCAGGCGCCGACCCGGGCATGGGAGATGGTCCAGCTCGGCAACTGCGGCTCGCCGATCGAGACCGACGCAGGATGGCTCGTTCTCACCCATGGGGTCGGGCCCATGCGCACCTACAGCATCGGTGCCATCCTCCTCGACCTCGACGATCCCACAATCGTCCTCAGCCAGCTACCGCACCCGCTCCTCACACCAGTCTTCGAGGAACAGGACGGCTACGTCCCGAACGTTGTGTACTCCTGCGGTGCCCTGGTCCATGCCGACACCCTCGTCGTGCCCTACGGGATCGGCGACGCCGCCATCGGCGTCGCCTCGGTGCCGATGCCGGACTTGCTGACCGCTCTCGACCGGTCGAGGAAGGGCTGAAGTAGTGCGGGTCGCCGTGCTCGCGCCCATCTCGTGGCGCGTCCCGCCCCGCCACTACGGACCTTGGGAGCTGTTCGCCTCGCTGCTGACCGAGGGACTCGTGCGCCGCGGTCACGACGTGACCCTGTTCGCCTCCGGCGACTCCCTTACCGCAGCCCGACTGCGGTCAGTCGTTCCCTCAGGCTGGTCAGAGGATCCGACGATCGAGCCGAAAGTGGCCGAGTGCCTGCATATCTCTACAGTGTTCGAACACAGCACAGAGTTCGACATCATCCACAACGGGTTCGACTTCCTGCCACTCACATTCTCCGACCTGGTCACCACTCCGGTCGTCACTACCATCCACGGGTTCTCATCACCCAACATCGTGGCCGTCTACGCCAAATACAACGGCCGAACGACCTATGTCGCCATCAGCGACGCCGACCGCCATCCCGCGCTCGATTACGCGGCGACCATCCACCACGGCATCGACACCTGCCGATTCCAGCTTCAACCAGACCACGACGGCTACCTCGCGTACTTCGGACGAATCCACCCCGACAAAGGCACAGAGGCCGCGATCGACGTCGCCGCCCTAGCGGGACTGCCGCTCGCTATCGCAGGCATCATTCAAGACCACGAGTACTTCCAGACACGGGTCGCCCCCCACATCGATGACGTCCACGTCCGCTACCTCGGCCCCGTTGACGCCCAGCACGGCTCCAGCTTCCTCGGCGGCGCCCTGGCACTGCTCCACCTCATCGATTTTGACGAACCCTTCGGCTTCAGCGTCATCGAAGCCATGGCCTGCGGCACACCAGTGATCGCTTTCAACCGGGGCTCGATGCCAGAGCTCATCGACGAAGGTGTCACCGGGATGATCGTGGCTGACGTCGCCGGCGCGGTCGACGCGATCGACAGGACGGTTATGCTCGACCGTGCTGCGATCCGTGCCGTCGCCGTCGAGCGCTTCGGAGTCGACCGCATGGTCGACCAGTACGTCAGGGTGTACGAGCAGGTGATCTCCAACGCCTGCACCCCCTGATACGTTCCGAATCGGCGTCAA
>CAZLIE010000172.1:0-7250 GCA_964559345.1 uncultured Terriglobales bacterium | reverse complement strand
CTCCGCTGCGTACCGACAAGCCAGCCGGATTCTGATCCATAAGCAGAGCTCGATTGACGGAAGGCCGCTAACACCCTTGCACGGCGGGCATGTCAGCCTGTTGGCGACCGCCGGAATGTTGAATGGCGTGTTCGGACAGGGAGAAGATCGCCACATCGCACATTGGCGCTCCATCAAATTCATCGACCATTGGGAAGAAGAGGAACCAGATGGCACGATCATCAAACACGATCGGGAGAGGTTCTCGCATGAGTTGAGCCTCGTCTTCATAGATGGTCGTACGCAGGTTCTGACTCACGGAAAGGAGACCAGTCAGCAGTGAAAAACGCACATCTCCGGTTCGGCCATTTGATCTATACCAAGGTCTTCAAGAAAACGACCACACATTTCAAATTGCCGCTGGATAGATTTGTTGGCGAGTCAGAGTTAGGGTCCGAGATAAAGGCTCACCTTATCTCGGTAGTAGGAGGCGATACGCAAATCGCGGCCGTGGCAGCGGCGGTTGCTAATGGAGATCGCTTCACGGTTGAAGACACCGATCAAACTTCCTTCCGCGTATCCCTGGGAACGAATGCAGAGTGTTATCGCGGGTCACTGCAGCTGGAAGGATACAAGAGGCCACTCAGGCATCTTGTCGCCGTCTCGGAGGAATTCGCCAGAACGGGAAGCGGAAACAATAGCGAACGCACGATTGTTTTCGATGACTCTTCCAAGTTCCTCTGGCCTTCACTTGCCCATGTTCATGGTCTGCCAGGAACCGCTGAGTGGGGAGATTGGCTTGTACATGAGATGGAGCGGCTAAAGGCTATTCGTCCACTCCTCGGAATCGGGTGCAATCCTGTCCTGGTCAAGGGTGCAAAAGGGTTCTACATGAACTGCATCAGCAGAGGTCTACGCCAGGGAAAACTCCGTTTCCCGGACAGCAATGGACCGATACAGTGGAGTCGAATCTCTCTCTCCGATTTGCTTGCTACTGAAGCGACAGGATCGTAGTTTCTCTTTAATGACGACTGCGGCTTTCCTGAATTAGAACGCTCACTCCTCCCGTCAGCCGTTTGTTCCCTCCGCTGTTCTGACATTTCTTTCCATCTGTTTGGAGTCCTAATGCAACAACTTTCCACCGTCTGGGACTATTTGCGCGCTCACGCGGTTGAGCTCGGCGAACGCATTCTGAGCACGTACCCGGCGCTGCACTGCGTTGACGACCAGCCTTCGCCTCTCCTTAGCGGATTGTTGCGGAGGCCATTCCCGGCTCAGGCTTTGGCCATCATGGGACTGGTGAAGAGGTGGGAGCTGGCGCGCAGCGCCAAGGTCGTTGCCGAGTGTGGAACCGGGAAGACGCTGATTTCGCTTGGAGCCATGCACGTTCACAGCGATGGGCGTCCGTTCACCGCTCTGGCCATGGTACCGCCCCACATCGTGGAGAAGTGGGCGCGTGAAGCATTTCAGACCATTCCGGGGATTCGCGTATTCCTGGTAGACAGCCTGCGCAACGGTGCTACAGAGAACTCACCCCGCGGAGTGAATGAGGTCCGATTCAAACGCGGAGCGATCGTGCGCGAGGGATTGCGGACATCTTTGACCGACTTGCGTCTTCGCAAAGATTACGAGTCCGCCCGCAAGCGTTGGCAGGCGATCTGCCGAAGACCCGCGTTGTTCGTCGTAGGGCGCGACCGCGCAAAGCTCGGTTATTTCTGGCGGCACGCTTATCACATTCAGCGCTCGGGACGTTATCGTGGATGCGTAGTGAATCCCGAAAGCGGAGCGCCCATCATTACCGACGAGGAGCGCTTGACCGTGCGCGATTTCGAAAAGGTGAGAATTGCGGAAGTGCTCACGGAATTGAGCGAGAAATCCTGCCGCCACCGATATGCCCCAGTCTGGGAAGCCGACAATCACAAGATTCCGCGTGTAGCCCCAATCGACCTCATCAGCCGCTACATGGGGCATTTCTTCGATTATGCCGTTTGCGATGAACTGCACCAGCTATCCGGCGACACCGCACAAGGTAATGCCCTGGGTGCTTTGGCTTCTTGCGCCAACCGCGTCGCAGGACTAACGGGAACACTTCTCGGCGGTTATGCCGACGATCTCTACAACATCCTCTTCCGGCTGCAACCGCAGCGCATGGTCGGCAAAGGCTACGAGTGGGGCACGACAGGCCGCTCTGCATTTGCACAGGATTACGGGGTTCTGGAAACCATTACGAAAATTGAGCCTGCAGAGAACGCTTGCTCTGACGGAAAGACAACAGTCACCGTCCGCCGTAAGCCAGGGGCCTCGCCGCTGTTGTTTGGCGAGTTTCTGATGGACACCTGCGCGTTTGTGTTCCTGGAAGACATCTCCGATGCGCTTCCGCCGTATGAAGAATCGGTGGTTCAGGTCGAGATGGACGCGCCTATGGCGGCAGCCTACGAACGGCTTGAAAACGATATGCGCGAAGCCCTGAAAGCGCACCGCGGAAATCGCTCCGTTTTGAGCATCATGCTCAACGCACTGCTGCTCTATCCCGACCATCCATACGGACTGGGCAAGTTATGGGGTTCAGAAACCGACGAAGATGGCCGAAGACAGCGATTCTGATCGCAGAGACTGAAGATCTACCGGAGCAGTTCGCTTACGCCAAAGAGCGCAGGTTGATTGAGGAGATCAAGCAGGAGCTGGCAGAAGGACGGCGGTGTCAGGTCTTTGCCGTCTACACGCAAAAGCGCGACATCACCTCACGCCTGGAACGCATTCTTCGCGAAGAAGGGATTGCATGCGCAGTGATGCGCTCGAATATTGATACGTCAAAGCGCGAGGCCTGGTATCAGAGGAGACTGAAGGAAGGAGTCCAAGTCTTTATCGCTCATCCCAAACTGGTAGAGACAGGACTCGATCTGTTGTTTGCTCCGACAATTCTGTTTTATGAATCCGGGTACTCGCTGCACACGCTGCGGCAGGCCAGCCGCAGATCGTGGAGGATCGGACAGAATCAGCCCGTGCGTGTGAAGTTCCTCTGCTACGAGGGCACGATGCAGGTGAAGTGTCTTCGTCTTATGGGCAAGAAGTTACTGGTCGCACTGGCAATGGAAGGCAAGTTCGCCGGAGAGGGACTGCAGAGCCTTGACGAAGATGACGACATGCTTACTTCCATGGCCAAAGAGCTCGTGGAAAAGAATGGCATCGGCGATTCGGCAGATTCAGTGTGGCGACATTTGAATGCGGAGCATCAACGTCTGTTTCCCACAAGAACAACGACCTACTGTGTAGGGGCTGATCTTGCTATTCCATCCATTAACCAAAGAGACATCTCAGAAGCTCCTAACAATCTAATCGAGGCGGCACTCAATTCCTCATCGGTGGCGGTATTTGGTGAGAAACACCAGGAAAATCGAAGCGCGCGCCGAAGACCGCGTTCACCAGCCCCTGAACAAGGTTCGCTGTTCAATTGGAACTAACCGGGCCTGCCGGCAAAAAAACCAACTTTTCAAGTCAACAAGGAGCAACCATCGTGTTTCAAGAACTTATGCCTCTGCTTGCGCACCGCGTCCTGGTCCTGACGCTGTCACGAGTAAGCGACGAAGAGATTTGCCTCAACTTGATACCTCGCCCGCTCAAACCCGGCGAGAAGGATGAAAACAGCGCCCTTACCACGCCCCTGAGTCTCATTGGTACTCCTAAGGAGCTTGATCAGGACTTGGTCCGCCAGTTAGTGGAATTCGTAGACTCACATCTCGAACTATCGAGTACATTGCAGAGCGCGAAGGCGGAGATGGCTGCCGCTGCCAAGAGTGCTAAAGAAATGACAAAGACATCGGCAGCCTCCAAGCCCAGCAGCACTTCCGCCAGGCCAACTCCTGCTGCAACGGCGGCCGCAGACGATACCAATCCTTCGGTCACACCGCTGAATGTGGATCCCGCTGCGACCACCGGAAGTCTGTTCGAGGCTGTTCCCAAAACGGAGGGGTGAGGATCGTTATCGCCGAAGACGGAAAGACGTGCGGTTATATTTACTGATCACCATTCCCATTTCGAAGCCGACATCACAGCTCTGCCTTAACTCCTAGGGAGCTTTCGCACACGTCGATAATTTCAGAGAGATGTTTTTCCCGCTCGCTTGGCCTTGGCCCGAAAAGAGAAATGCGTTCGTGCCGGCAAGCTTTTCCCACCAGGCATCTGCAACCGACTTTGGTGCGACTATGTTGCGGATGCCCTGCTGGATGAGCCAGAACACCAGTTCATTTCGTCGCCTGGACCAACGCAGCTTGTCTGGCGGCGGATAGAAGATCGCGAGACGATTGCTACTACCCAGATGTTTTCTCAGCCCGGATCCGACCTCGCTGAATGCCGGCCATGGTGGTTGGCTGCGTGGTCGAAAGTTGACATATGGCTTGATCCGGTTAGAGCGGCAGAACGGACACCCCCCGCAACTCAGGGCAGGATTGATTGCAGTGTGAACTTCATTCGCGGGAATTGAATACAGATCGGCAAAAGTTTGCGCAACGCAGGTGGGTCCCTTGACTACTTCGCTAAGCAGCTCCAGACTTCGATCCTGTTCGCGATAGGTACGCATACGCACCGCGCCTACACGCCGGTTCCATTCACTTGGACTCAGATGGTCGTGATTTAAGATTCGGACGAATCGGTAATTCCAGGTATCCTCCACCGAGAGTGCGACGCGATTCGGAGCTTCACGATCGCTTACCAATTTGGGATCGGGATCGAGTTCGATAAGGCCAGCGCGCGCCATCTGCGTAAGCGTGCGGATATTCCATTTGCGGCTGAGTTGGTTGCGCATGTCGATATCGCCGTGAGTCTGCCCGGGAGGCGCATCGATGGGAATGCGAAGGAGACTCGGACCGCCACTTGTAGCGCGCTCAAACATGCTTTTCCAACGTTGCAAGCCTCGATCTTCACCAATCAAGGTCTTGCGATTTATACGACTGGCCTCGCGCCAATCCTCGTCCTCGAAAAGGAGAAGCGATATTGCAGCTCGGCCGTCCCGGCCTCCTCGTCCAACCTCTTGATAGAACCGATCCAGAGTGCCAGGAATGGCCGCATGAATTACAGCTCGTACATCGGCCTTGTCCACACCCAGGCCAAATGCAGAATTTCCGACAATGATGTCGAGTTTGTCATCGCGCCAATCGCGAAGGATCCTCAGCCGCTGGTCATTCGGTGTGTTTCCGACAATCACAGTGGCACGGTAAAAACCGTTATCTCGAAGAATTTGTAGCCATTCTTCAGCTTGCTTCGGACGGTTGAGATACAGAATCAGCGGGCGGGGCAGAGAGCGAATGGCGTCAAGAACTCTTTTCTGCTTCTCAAAACCCGCGTTCTTGGACCACCAGGCTGGTTCCGGCCGCAGTCTGACTGAGGAATAGACCCGAAATGATCCCGGCGCTCCAAACAGCAGATGCAGCATATCGAGGGTTGACTCGATCAAAGTCGCTGACATGAGGACTGTGACGAATTGCGCACCGATGGGACTGAGATTTAGCAAACGGCGGCGAAATCCAGGCAGTTCTTGAAAGGCAGAACGAAAATCATCGCCCCACTCATTAATCATGTGCACTTCATCGATAATCAGTGCGCGCAGTAATCCCGATCTGGCCGCTAGCTCGAGAGAAGCCGAAAGAGCGCCAGCGATGCTCTCTGGCGATGTGAAGAGCAGCTTTTGAGAACCGTTGCGGATCCTCTCGCGAATACTCTGGTTTCTGGATTGGACCTCGGCAGTATGGGAAGAAAAGTACGCTGTCGCGTGCCCCACGAGGTGGCGCGCAGCCGCCTCCTGATCGATCGCGAGTGCGGTCGTTGGTACCACAACGACGACTAACGCATCCTTATTATTTATGGACGAGAGAGCGTGGGCACAAAGGCTCTTTCCTTCGCCAGTGGGCAGATTCACTACCAGCGTGCTGCCGGGCGGTGCTGCCAGCACAGAGCGTACGGCGTCGCGCTGGGCTGCTGAGCGGTAACCATTCTGGTATCCGAGCGGCGACAGGAAGGGATCACCCAGGACGGTCTCGTCGGCGCGTCGCAGTGTTTCCCGAAAAAGGTCAGCATCGAGAGCTTCCCCATTGACTGCCGGCAGCCAGTGGGGATTCCATGAGCGAGCTTCGATACGCCAGTGCTTGCCTTTCTCATGTGCGTTGCAGTGAAACAGTTCCCAGGTATCTGCATTGGGCCATTCTGACGTTTTTGGGAGGTCCAGGTACACGGGTAGATCGCTTCTGAGTCGCTCTTGTTCGCTCCGCAACAGGCAGCGGACGGCACTGGCGAAATCTCCTACACCGATGCTTTCGCCGGCCGATTTTGTGCACAGCATCCGAGCAAGCCGCTGCATCGGACCGGGTGGAAACTGATCGCAGGCCGGTCTTTGGCCATTCGCAATGGCGCGCCGGAGCTCCTCAAAAAAATCGATCACTCAGCACCTGGGGCAGTCACGGCCGGACACGATCATGAAGCCGATCGAATCCATCTTTACGGTCGGATGATTGATGCCTTCGATCAATCCCAAACCGAGGACACGTTCGAGTAGCAGCTCAGACCGGAGTCCCTCGACCCGCATTGGATCCTCGGCTGCGCGCAGGCGCAACTCCAGGGAGTTAGCCCGGCCCGACAAATCCAATTCTGCAGACCGAACCGCCGATGCCACGGCTGTTGTGAACCTCTCAGATCGACAAATCGCCTCCAAGCCAGCCTCAGCTGCATGCCTGCAGAGTTCCGGCCACTGCGAAGGGTCTACGAACTTGTCGATAACCGTGACATATTCGTTCGTAAGATTCTTATCCGATCCACCGCTTGCGAGTTTTACGTACGGGCGCGAGAGGATGGTTGACAAGCGTCTGTCAGTCACAACCTTTCCGGTTTGATCGATCCAGAGGTTGGCTACCGTCGGCGGCAACAGATGGTCAGCACGACGACGGAGAAAATTCTTCGGCACCTTGAGACCTTGTTTTTCGAGAGCGGCTTCGGCTAGACCTGTGTCGGCTTCGATGAGGAACGTCATGTGAAAGCCCAGCCATTCTGGTCCTTCTGGGTCGTAATCGGGTACATGCCGCCAAAGGCCGAACGCCTGGCCCCTATCATCCACGCGCATGTATTCGGCGAGCGCATCGATAAAGTGTTCTCCAACTCGCAGGAGTGCGGTTCCCGTTCGCTGGACCGCGGTGAAACGGCTGAAAGTGGAAGGGACACTCAGTGGCGTGAAATACGAGAGCACAGCGTCGGCCGGTACAAGGGTATTCACATCATGGTGATAAGAC
>CAZLIE010000171.1:0-7363 GCA_964559345.1 uncultured Terriglobales bacterium | reverse complement strand
CGGGTAGAGGCTGCGGAAATTCCAAACAGCCGATAGCACGATGCTGCCATCCAGTACGGCAGTGGCGGCTTCTCCATGTAACGGATGCCGTCCACGTGCAGTGTCGTCCAGTCATGGCTGACGGCCATTTCGCGCGCAGCTTCGGCATGGGTGGCATCGGCATCGTCAAAGATTGCTGGAGAAGAAAGTGACCCGAGATAGACGACGCCAAAGATGACCGCAATGGCCAGCCATGCCGGCCAGTGACGCCGGAGCGTTTCACTCCATGGAGTAGGAGAGACATGCGACGAACGTAGCTCGATTACGGGCGGGGGAGCGATCGCCAAAGCTAACTAGCCGACGGCGGGACATACTCTGCGGGAAGTTTCGATCCTTCTCCGAAAAAATACGCCTGCAGTTGTTGCACCAGAAATTCCTGGGCTTCTTTCTTCCATGGCTGAAGGCGGTATTCATTCATGAGCATCTTCTGATGCTCCGTCCATTCCGCCCACGCCTGCTTCGAGACGTTGTCGTAGATCTTCTGGCCGAGCTCGCTGTCAAATGGGGGCTCCTCAAGCCCTTCCATCTGCCGGCCGTATTTTACGCATTGGACCATGTGCGCCATGCGATTTCTCTGCAATTCTCCGGATTAAAGTCGAAGCTTTGATTTTACAGGAACGAGGGTGGAGATAATCTATCGTCTCGATCGCGTCACTCACACGATCGAATTTCAGGCTCTCCTTTGCCGCGGTCGTTCCCTTCGCCTCAGCGGGCGCTCCTCCAGGATCGAAAACTGCAGCTTGCGTTGGACGCGATCGACACGATCGAGGAGCACTCGAACACGATCGCCGATGGAGTACGCATGTCCGGAGCGCTCGCCGATGATCTGCCGGGTGTTGTCGCGATAGGTGTAACGGTCGCCTTGGAGGGATGTAATGGGAACAAGTCCTTCGATGAAGAGGTCGTCAAGCTCGACGAACAGGCCGTATTTAGTCACGCTGATTACCAGTGCGCTAAAGTCGTCGCCGACCCGGTTCTCCATGAATTTGATTTTCTTCCACTCGGTGAGCTCGCGCTCGGCTTCGTCGGCGCGACGTTCGGTGAGGCTCGAGTCTTCGGCGATGTTGTGCAGGTCATCCAGCGAAATGATTTCGATCACGCGTCTCTTGCCTTCATGAGCCTGCTCGGCGACGCGCTTCGACCACGGAGAACTGGCATGTTCGCTCTGGCTCGATCGCGATGCTGCCTTGCCTCGAAGTCCGTGCCCGTGATCGCCTTCTGCCACTCCGCGATGCAGCGTCTCTTTAAGAATTCGATGGACGATCAGATCCGGGTAGCGGCGGATTGGCGAAGTGAAGTGCGTGTAGCTGGGAGCAGCCAACGCAAAGTGACCTTCGTTGATCTCTGAGTAGCGAGCCTGCTTAAGTGAACGGAGCATCAGGTACGAAAGAATCCTTTCTTCCGGTTTGCCTGCGATCTTTTGCGTGAGCTTCTGGTACATGCGCGGAGTGATGTGTACGTCCTCTGGAATTTCGTGCTGCCGTGGATTGCGGCCGCTGCCGTGGTACTGACGTCGCTCTCCTCGCGTTTGCACTTTCTTGATCGGTAGGGCGGCCACGCCGAGTGAGTATCCAAATGCCGCCGCCAACAGCTCGAAGTTGTAAACCTTCTTCGCGTCAGGCTTCTCGTGGATGCGATAGAGACTTGCAATGTCATGGTTCTCTAAATGCGATGCGACGCATTCATTGGCGGCAATCATGAACTCCTCAATGATGCGGTGCGAGAATTTTCGCTCTGAGCGGGTGACGCCCTGCATCATTCCGGCTTCGTCGAACTCGATGATGGGCTCGGGTAAATCGAAGTCAATCGATCCGCGTTTCACGCGCTTGCGATTGAGAATTTTCGCGAGCTCTTCCATGCGGTGAAATTCACCTGCAAGATTCTCGTACCGCTGCCGAGCGCTCGGCTCTCCATCGAGCACCGCCTGTACTTCGTTATAGGTCATGCGCGCAGCGGAGCGAATCACCCCTTCGTGCAGCTCGTATCCAACTACCTCGCCGGCATGGTCTATGTCCATGATGCACGAGAGCACAAATCTCTCGACCTGTGGGCGCAGGCTGCACAAATCCGTCGAGAGTTCGAGGGGAAGCATGGGCACAGCGCGATCTGGAAAGTAAACAGAAGTGCCGCGCATCTGGGCTTCGTTGTCGATGGCGGATCCGTCGGTTACGTAATGCGCAACATCCGCGATGTGGACTTGCAGTTCATAGTTGCCGTTCTCCAGCTTGCGCACAAGCACGGCATCGTCGAAGTCGCGTGCCGTCTCTCCATCGATGGTCACAATCGGCAAATTGCGGAAGTCCTGTCGTCGCTCTACTTCATTGCGGTGCAGCACTGGGCTAAAAGATTCCGCTTCCTTGAGCACCTCGACCGGGAAAACGTGCGGGATGTGGTGTTTCCGAATAATGATTTCGACGTCCACTCCGAAGTCGTCTTCATAGCCGAGGATCTCGATGATCTTGCCACGCGCATTCTGCGTACCTGAAGGCCATTGCATGATCTCGACGTCAACCACCATGCCCTCCAGCTCCAGTTGAGAACTGCGCCGGGCCTCTTTTCCAATCACGCGATGCCGTGACTCTCGCGCCGGAGCTTTTGCCGATGGAACAGCCTGCGTAGTCCCGCCATCCGGCGGCGAAGGGTTTTCCATTCCGGGCGGAATGATGACTATGTCGGTCAGCTTGTCGTCGATTGGCTGGATGTAGTTGTAGCGGTCGCTGTAATGAAAAATGCCGACGACGGTTGGATGTGCTCGGCCGAGTACTTTTACGATCCGTCCTTCAGCACGACCGTCCCCTCGTCCCGGTCCAAGCTCGACCAGGACACCATCGCCGTCCATGGCGGCATCAATGTCCCGCGGCGAGATGTAGATGTCGCCTTCAATTTTGTCGCGGACAGAAGGATCGCGCGGTGTGACGAAACCAAATCCGTCGCGATGCACCGACAATTCACCGGCTATGAGGTTGTGTTTGGCAGCAGCTTTCGGCAGCGCGAAACGGTCACGGTCGGTCGCGACAAGCTCGCCGCGAGAGACCAGCCTTTGCAGGCGATCCTCAAGATCGCGCCGTTCCTCGCCTCCGCGCAACCCTAGCTCGCGAACGAGTTGCTTGAACCCAGCCGAATGGTTGGGCTGCCGGGCAATGCGGGAGACGATCTCGCGATCCGTGACCACTTAAATCATTGTAAGAGAGGCAATGCTCTGAACCCGGCGATTCAGTAGAGATTCAGTAGAAATGAAGACCGTCAATAACCGCCTTGCGCCACGTTTAGATTTCGCAACCGACTTGCGCGCCCGACTTCGTATGCACGCCCCATGCCATCCGCGGCGTATTGTGAGCGATGCCATAGCGGCCGCGCGCGTCGAGCAGGATCATGCCGCCGTGTCCATCAAGGCGTGAACTGAGATATCCGATCGCCTCGCGTGCTGCCATCTCCGGCGCGGCGCCCGACTGCACGCGATCAGCAGCCCACTTCCCCAGCACCAGCTTCATGATGGGCTCGCCCCATCCGGTGCAGGAGACCGCGGCGCTTTGATCGTCGGCGTAACAGCCGCAGCCGATCAGCGAGGAGTCCCCTACTCGTCCGGGAGCCTTGTTCACCGTGCCACCGGTCGAGGTGGCTGCGGCGAGGTGTCCGTTGCGATCGAGCGCCGTGGCGCCGACCGTATCGTGACTCGAACCAGCGAATGTCAGGTCCATTTCTCCGGTGGCGGCACGCTTCTGCGCCTCAATCAGACGGCGGCGCTCGCGCTCGATCACTAACTCGTTGTTGTCGATCAGCTCCATGCCGAGTTCATGGACAAATTGCTCGGCGCCTTCTGCCACGAAATAAACGTGCGGACTTTCACTGAGGATCAGGCGAGCCGCACGGATGGGATTGCGGATTCGCTCGACGCAGCCCACACCGCCTGCCCGCAGGCTGTTGCCATCCATGATGAGGGCGTCCATCTGCACGCGACCGTCTCGCGTGAGAAAGCTGCCGCGCGCTGCGTCGAAGGTCTCGTCATCTTCCATGACGACTACAGCTTCCTCGACAGCCTGGAGCGCAGAACCTCCACTGGCAAGGGCCTTCCAGCCAGCATCGAGTGCTCGCGCCACGCCACGACGATGATCTTCGACAACATCGGCAGGCATCGCCCATGCCCCACCATGCACCACTAGAACCGGATCAGATCGTACCTGCATGGAATCAACGTAACACGGGAATTTGTGGACTACGCAAGTAAGAGGTTGGCGGGCGAGCGGGCGGGCTGACTATCAGCGCTCGAGCGCGTTGCGATCCCACTTGCCGAGCGTTGCTCCCGCATCGTAGGTGCTTTGGCAAAAGTCCAGCAGCGCTGTAGCCGGCGAGGGCGAAGTCCGCACGTCGTCATACATCAGAATGAATTCGCCGAGTTGCGAATCGTATCGCGCTGCTGCAGGCTGAACCGGCGAGTCGGCGAATCCCGCCGGTTGCGGAGCCGCATACGAATAGAATGCTGGACCTGTGATCGTGCCGCCGCCGGGCCAAAAGCCCACGCTGCTTACCTCATGTGAATACGCCTCCTGTGTCATCCGGTCAGCACCCGCACGAGGCGGCGCTTTGCGTCCGGAAAACCGCGTGACGGCCAGATCAAAGCTGCCCCAGAAGAAATGAACCGGGCTGACTTTGCCGATAAACCTTGATCTGAATTCCTCGAAGACCGCATGTACAGTAAGCAGAATCGTCCAGAAGGTCCGCGCAGCGTTCCCATCGTAAGACGCGTGCACGCGATCCTCGTCAAAAGCGACTGGATCAGGAATCTCGACCGGGATCCGCCAGATGTTCACTTCGATATTTTCGGAACGGAGTATAACCATAACTTCCTGGTAGAAGTCGGCCACCGTACGTGGCACGAGTGGAAGCGTGCGGCGTGAACCATCACTTGTCAGCAACACAAGCTGCTGATCGATGAAATCGAAGGTCAACTCAAAGTGCCGATTGCCGTAAGGAATCGGGGACGTGGTGAGGCCGCGCGCAGTCACGTATAGCGGTACGTTCCACCAGTGGTTCACAAGGGGCGTTAATGTAAGACGGATCTTGCCGACGATCTGCGCCCACATGTGCAGCGTCGCGTAAGTGTCCTTCCATGAGTCGAGCGGTAGTGCAGGCCAAGGCTCGTCAACAATGGGCGCAAGTGATCGGTCGGCCGACTCCTTCATGAGATCGCTCCCCAAGCACACCTAATTTCCTATTGAAACTTTACTCCGGGGCTTGGGATCACGGGGAATTCGAGCGACTCAGGCCGCATGCAACAAGTCCTGACGGAATGAGATCCTGCCAGGACTTGTTGGTGAAACAATGATCAGCTACGGAGCGGGTACGGCAGTGCGGTTGGCGGGAACAATCTGCGGCTGATAGGTGAAAACGTCGCGGCTGCGGCTATCCACACCCACTTTTAGCCAGTGGACGTCGTTGTTGCCATTTCCTTGATTGTCGCCGAAAGTCTCTACGCGCGTGAAGTTCTCCATGAAGCCGACTTAAAGGTAATCGCCTTCAAGGTATTCCTGTCCCGCGAAGTAGCCGGAAGTTCGAAATAGGGTTCAGTAGGACAGCTGGAGGAAGGACGAGGGGATGGGTTGTGGCTGGTTTCTGGATGTGTACATTGCGTACGCGTTTAAGAGTTTCATCCGCTTCCTGCGAACGCGAGGCAGCAATCAGTGGCCCGTTGCCATGGCGACTGTATCAAGTGCGGGCCGGACACACGGCGTATTTGGATGTTCCGTCTCCCAGGTGGTCTACACCTACGATGTGGAGGGCAGCATCTATGGAGACACCGACGAAATGCCTTTCATCTCAGGCGATTCAGCAGAGGAGTACGCGAATCGCTTTGCGCCAGGGAGTCGCTTCGTAGTGCGTACTCGGCCAGGCAAACCCGAGCAGTCGATTGTGCGCGAAGAAGACAATGAAAAACATTTGGATCACGACGGCTGAGATTCAGGTGCAGCCAAGCGACATGCTTTCAGCGGATACCGTGGGATTCATGCGCATCAGTATGTGGGCTTCGTCACAAGAGGAGTTCGTTCAGAAGCTGGAAGCATATCTCTCGAAGTACAAATGGAAACTCCCTTCAATGGAGAACACAGCGGAAGTCGATCCATTTAAGGATTATGGAGACGAAGTGAATCAGATGATTGACGAGACGTTGCAGGACCGCAAATGCGGTTCGACTAGGGACGTACTACAGTTACAAACCACAGTGCGCGTCTGGTCTTCGCCGTGTTGACTGCAGAAGACTAGAGCAACTCATCGAGAAACGAGAGCCGCGCGTCCCCGAATGCCATCGACCAACACGAGAGCGGCTCTTCCACAGCTCTCCCTTCCAGACTAGTACCTCTGCGGCGTGGAATCCCAAAACAGAAACGCCATCATCTAACTGAAAAAGCCCAAAGATGAAGACGAACGGCTCACGATCCGTGCCTTCTGATGGCGTTTCCTGGAGGGACTCAATGAAAAGATTCTTGGTGCTATTAGCTCTGTTAGTTGGCTTTGGAATGGGCACTCTTCTAGCCCAGCCTCTGCCTCAATCCGCTTACAGCCAGCCACAAGGCTGGCATGGCGTAATGTCAGTCGACGATCAAGCACAGTTCAACAGATACTATGCAAACTGGATCGATGCCACGCGTAGAAATGATCGGGACGCCATCTCCGATAATGCTCGGAAAATGCAGGATCTGATGACGCGCTACAACATCCCGGTGAGCGTCTCGTTTGATCAGATCGCATCTTCCACGCCTTATCCGGCGCCGGTCACCGCGGCCTATCCAGCAGGTTCGTGGCAGGCACGACTTTCGGCTGACGACCAAAAGGAGTTCGACAAGCAATACTCCAAATGGGTGAACGCGACGCGCAAAAACGATCAAGACGACGTCTCCAGCAGCGCGCGAAAAATGCAGGACATTATGGCTCGATACAGCATTCCTGCCAGCGTTCCGTTTGCTGAGGTCGCGAGTGGAGGCTCAGCGGCGGCCGCGCCTGCGGCATACCCGAATCCCGCTTACGCAAATGCCTACACCGCAGGGCAGAGGCTCTCATCCGACGATCAGCATGCCTTTGACAAGGCGTACAAGAAGTGGGTAGAGGCGCGCCGGAAGAAACATCCCGAAGACATGAATGAAAATGCCCGCAAGATGCAAGACATCATGGCGCGATACAACATTCCCGCCAATGTGCAGTTCGATCAGATCGCCTCGCCAGACGCAGTGAGTCACTGAGGCTTAATTCGGTAAGCGAAGGGGCGAATCTACGCCCCCGCGTCAAGCCATTTAAGAATGTAACTTTGGCTGTAGCTATCGAGACATTAAGG
>CAZLIE010000170.1:0-7387 GCA_964559345.1 uncultured Terriglobales bacterium | reverse complement strand
ATATGTGTCCATACATCTTCTCGGTGCTAGCGACTATGCGGCACACAAATGAAGGGTTGTCGACACTGCGCGGGCGGTCACCGTGAAGCTGCCGTCGGTTGCCGGGCACCTCGGGGCCGGTTACGCCATCCTCGTGCTGTATGTGCCAGCACTCTTCTGGACGCACATCACGCATTCCGGCTGCTACTGCGAACTGAGCGCGCACCCGTTCGCCTCGCAGATGCGCCAGTGTCGCTAGCCATGACTGAATATCGACGAAAGGGATGCATGCGAATGAAGGACTGCGCATCAATGTGAGGCACACTAGATGGCCCTGGGTACCGCGCCTGGCGGATAGCTGCGATTCCCTAGTCTTCCGATCCAGCCGTGCAGCAATAGCGATGGGGAATCAAATCCATGTCCAATGTTTGTCCACAACCTCAATACCATCTAAAAGTGAAGCATGATCAAGAATGCTAAGACCCTTATCGAGCAAGCGTACTCCGCATTCAACAAGCGGGACATCGACCGTGCATTGGCGCTGATGACGCAAGATGTGAGCTGGCCCAAGGCTTCGGAGGGCGGCAGAGTTGTTGGAAAGGAAGAGATCCGCGCCTACTGGACTCGCCAGTGGGCTGCGTTCGATCCCCACGTAGAGCCGCTAGAGACCATCGATCTGGGAGGAGACAAGCTAGAGGTTCGAGTGCACCAGCTTGTGAAGAACCTTCAAGGCGACGTTCTCTCCGATAGCGAGGTTCGGCATGTTTTTTCCGTCAAGGATGGGCTGATCAAGAGCATGGATCTCAAAGGAGAAGAGGCAGGCTCATCTTCTGGCCCCTCCGCTGCGTTTGCGAATCATTAAGCTTGAACTCTGAGCCTTGACGGACTTCAGAATAGAACACTCAATATGGTTGTTCCTCGATTCTTTCGAGCAACCTCTTTTGTCAACATCAAGTCCCCGAGTAGTCGGGAACTCGGAAGTAATCACCCCCACAACATCCGCTCGAATCACGGCCTCGACCACAAGCTGGACGCAATCCATTATGGGATTTCTCACGTACTAACAATGCAGGTGCTCAAAGTGCAGACTCCCAGGTCTGTAATAGGTATCCAACCGCGAGTGATACCGGTTGGGCACTTATATGAGAATCAGCGCAACGCTTTGCGTGGTGACGGGTTTATATTTCTCCGCCCGGTCACTCTCCCCTTGGGTCGCTAGACCACCCACACGACAATCACGCTGCAACTGTGTCTGAATACGTGCGTTTGTATTGGCGTACAGATTTCTTCTTAAAAAACGTGAACTTTTGCAACGGAGGTGCTTTTGCAATGAGCGAACGGGCTCTTCAAAAGCTGGGTGACCATGAAACTCATCGAAATGCTGGAGAAGCGGAACGAGGCTCTGAAAGTTTCTGAGGTGGCAAGAATTTTGGGCGTGACTCCACAGCACATCTACAAAATGGCAGCAGCTGGCCTGATTCCATGCTTTCACGTCAAGGGCGCAATCAGATTTTGGCCCTCTGAGCTTGCCGAGTGGATCAGGGGAGAACTGGAGCGGGCCGAGCGGGAGAGAAATCTAAACGGTAAAGGAAACATTTTGAAGCACGGCACATAAATCTCACTCTGGGGCTCTACTCTTGACGACGCTAAAAAATTGTCTCCGGCGCTATACCAATATCCCAGCCCTCGTCTGCCTCCTGAGCGAGCAGCGAATCACACTCCTAGATCCAGAGAGCTGGGACGATAAGAACGACTCGCACTTTCTTAAGCTCTATCAAGAAAAGAATCGTTTCCAATCCGTTTTGGCCCTCTGCTTCACCCGAACCAGCGAGACATACCACCACTGGCGAGTATTCGCCAACGGCTCAAGCGGCGTCTGCATTAGTTTTAAGCGCGACCAACTTCTTAATGCAGTCGGGAAACAAAACGGCATCCGAAGCGGAGCCGTCAAGTACCTGACATTGGCCGAAATGAGGCGCACAAGACTGGCAATTCGCGACCTTCCATTTTGGAAACGTTATCCGTTTGAGCATGAAAGGGAGTTTCGAATAATTTACGAATCACGCGAGAAGGTGAAGACCATTGATATTCCTATTCCCCTTTCCAGTATCGACAGAATCACACTGAGCCCGTGGCTAAATCAACGATTATGGAAACACGTGAAGAGGAGTCTTTGGTCCATTCCGGGATGTCGGAACCTGGAAATCGTGCGATCAACTCTGATCAGCAATGAGGACTGGAAGAACTTTGGAGAGTCTGCCACCCACTGGGCACAGGCATACGACGACGGTCGCTGGCGTCATCCGGCCTGATTCCCGACGG
Source organism: uncultured Terriglobales bacterium (assembly GCA_964559345.1). Lineage (GTDB taxonomy): Bacteria > Acidobacteriota > Terriglobia > Terriglobales > Acidobacteriaceae > Gp1-AA112. Next base: position 5,086 of record CAZLIE010000170.1, on the reverse strand, counting down.
CCTACTCGGACTAGTATCTCTTCGCAACCGACTTCAGTTTCCGGGTTGCCCATTATCCGGGAGTCGATCGGTCGGAGACGTGCGATGCGCTACTTCTGCCGCTTCTCAAAGACTTCCTTTACGACAGGAAGAGCAGAGAACGCGTTCGGCCAGCCTGCGTAGAAAGCGATGTGCGTCACAGCTTCCGAGGCCTGTGGCTGTGTCAGGCCGTTGTCCATGGCACGGTTCAAGTGATACGTGATTTGCGCGACCTGGCCCGAAGCAATTAGTGCGCTCACCGTAACAAGGCTGCGGTCACGAGGTGCCAGAGCAGGCCGCAGCCACAAATCGCGGAAGAGCAGGTCGGTGGTGTTCTGGACAAGGCCAGGTGTCACATGCCCGAAATTGTTATTAACCTGGGTCGCTCGCTGCGCCTCAGCCTCTTCGTTTAGCGGCATCAGTTTGTCCTTCACGGGCGGAAGTTGACCGATTCCAATTCTGCGCTGCTGAAAGATGTCCTTCGCCACGGCAACGGCGGACATAGCATTTGCCCATCCCGAGTAGAACGCAAGGTGAGTAATGATTTCTGAGAGTTCGCTGGGTTTCACTCCATTTTCGAGTGCGAGCGCAAAGTGAAAAGGCATCTCAATCGTCTGGATGCGCGCAATGAGAGCGGCCACAGTCACAATGCTGCGGTCTCGCGGGGCTAATTCCGGACGCTTCCATAGACCGTCGAGGAGCGGCCCTTTCGTGTAGCTCTCCAACGCGGGCGATACCGCTCTCACATCGTCATAGTTCAATACCGAAGGCCTTGTGTTCGATTTTTGTGTCTCTATCATCTTGCTCTCCTGGGCTAGGACAGCCGGTGATTCCTGCAGCGCTGCGACATTAGTAATGCTCCCATGTGACCGACCAGTGTTCATCTGTCCGAGCGGATCGGATGATGAGGTGTCCATCCGCCGCGAATTCGATCTTGCGAGGCAGGTCTTTGCCGACGAGCAAGTCGCGTGTGTTCGATCCCAGCACGTGGTGCGTCACCGTGTGCGCGGACTCGTCGACGTCATAACCGCCAAACGAGGCCTCATACCCATTCAGCACATACTCGTTCGATAGAGTGTTCGCTGACTCTGGATACATCAACTGCACGGACATGTGCCCATCCCGCGTATAGATCAGAATGCCTTTCGGTTGTGGGACAGGGACGGACTTCCCATCGGGACCCGGCGCATCGATGTGCACAAGATGCCAAGCGCCAATGAGTTTCTCCTTGGCTCCGCCGCTACTGACCTTCACCGCAGATTGGGCGTGCGTGAAGAGAGTGAAGGCCATGGCGGCAATGACGACGATGAAGCGACAAGAGGACATTCTTAGTGTGCCGCTCATCGGCCCACCAGCTGCTCATGAAAGGGTGAATAGCGAGCTCCTTCAACCTTGACCTTCGAAGAAGATTCTTCGAGAGCCCGCACATCTTCCGCCGTCAGCTTAATGCTTGCTCCGCCGAGGTTCTCTTCGAGACGCGATAGCTTCGTCGTGCCGGGAATGGGAACAATCCAGGGCTTCTTCGCGAGCAGCCACGCAAGCGCGATTTGCGCGGGCGTAGCCTTCTTCTTCTGCGCGAAGGCAGTGATTACATCCACGAGTGCCTGGTTTGTTTTGCGGTTCGCGGCGCTGAATCGCGGAACCGTATTGCGGAAGTCAGTGCTGTCGAACTTGGTCTCAGCGTCGATCTTGCCCGTCAAGAAGCCCTTGCCAAGCGGGCTGAAGGGAACGAACCCGATTCCGAGCTCTTCTAGCGTCGGAATCACACTCTCCTCCGGTTCGCGGAAGAAAAGAGAATATTCGCTCTGCAGAGCGGCTACGGGCTGCACCGCGTGGGCGCGGCGAATCGTCTTCGCGCTCGCTTCTGAAAGGCCGAAGTGCTTTACCTTGCCCTCTTGTATAAGATCCTTTACCGCCCCCGCTACATCTTCAATCGGAACATTGAGATCGACTCGATGTTGATAGTAGAGATCAATAGCATCCACTTTGAGACGTTTGAGTGATTCTTCAGCGACCTTCTTGATGTGTTCGGGCCGACTATTCAGCGCGCTCCACTTGCCGCCATCCTCTGGGTTCGCTTCCCAGCCAAACTTTGTCGCGATCACAACCCGGCCGCAAAACGGAGCAAGCGCTTCACCGACGAGATTCTCATTGATAAGTGGGCCATAGACTTCAGCCGTGTCGAAGAACGTAACGCCACGCTCCACCGCAGCATGCAACAAGGCCGTCATTTCCTTCGTGTCTTTCGGAGGTCCATAAGAGAAGCTCATCCCCATGCAGCCAAACCCTAGCTCTGACACTTCCAGTCCACTTGTTCCCAATTTTCGTTTTTGCATTGCCATTCTCCTAATCTGAGGAAAGACTAGGCTTCTATCGTTCATGACACAAGCCGGTTGCGATCGCAAGGAGTTATGAGTAGCATTCATGAATCATGAGGAACGATTTAGGCGAACTTTCAGCCTTCGCCATCGTCGCGGAAGAGCGTAGCTTTACCCGCGCCGCCGCGCGGCTTGGCGTCTCGCAATCTGCACTCAGCCATTCCATGCGGGGTCTCGAAAAGAGGCTAGGTCTTCAGTTGCTCGCGCGGACAACGCGAAGCGTGTCCCCCACAGCCGCCGGAACCGCACTTCTCCAGGATCTCGCGCCCGCACTAGAGCGGATCGAGCGAGCTGTAGCTGAAACCAGAAAGCAAAGAGAGAGTCCAGCAGGCCGAATTCGGCTCATCATCCCGCGAACAGCAACGCAAATGGTAATTCTGCCGAAGCTGGCTCAGTTCGCACGCACTTACCCAGAAATTGTCTTGGAGGTCACGTCTTCGAATGATCCCGTCGATCTTGTCGCTGGGGAGTACGATGCCGGCGTTCAGCTTGGCGAGTTCATCCAGCGCGACATGATTGCCGTCCGAGTCACCCAAGAGATGCGTCTTGCGGTCGTTGGATCGCCGCAGTATTTCAAGTCACACAATGTTCCCCGAAGACCTCAAGACCTCAAAGATCACTCCTGCATAGGTTTTCGCTTTACCAACGGTCTCTATCGGTGGGAGTTCGAGAAAGGCCGTAAGGCACTTACAGTCAGCCCCCAGGGGCCCGCGTCTTTCGACGATCCGGACCTGGTGATCCAAGCGGTGTTGAAGGGCGTTGGAATCGGAACGGCGATGGAAGAAACTCTCAAAGGCCTGATTTCAGAGGGGCGGTTGATTCAAGTCTTGAAAGATTGGTGTCCGACATTCCAAGGGTATTTTCTTTACTACCCAAGCCGTCGCAATCAGCCCGCTGCTCTGTCCGCCCTGATTGACATGCTTCGACTGTCCGATTGAACGTCGGTCCTCCTGCGTCGTTTGCTTTGTATCGATAGACGCGCTTATCACCACGAACTCCCGGATTGTCGCCAATCCGGAAACTGTGGGGTAGTTGTCGAAACATCGCCCATTAACCTCTCGGCGCGTGTCTTATGAGATGAGTTGTAGTCTCTCGACTCCGCTCGCAGGCCAGCCATTCAATAATTTCAATAGCATTATTTCCTTTCAACTGCTCCGAATCAGGTGGACCCATTGCCGCGTCTGAGTACCAAGAGGCGCAGCAATGATCGCCAACGCACTACTTCTCGCGCTGGTTCTTTTTATGGCCTTCTGCTTTCTCCTAATGGATCGACTGAAATTCCTGATTCCCTATAGACAAACAATCTTCCACAATTACGGATGGGCAATCGCTCTGTATTCGATTCTGCTGTTCAGTAATTTGTTCGCGACTTTCTTCCTGCTCGCCCGCCGTTTCTTCCTCAAGCACACAGGCCAGAAGCTGGTTTACGTAGACAAACAACTCAGAATCGGCGATGACGATCTCTCCGCCGAAATCCGTGAGCGGTCCGAGGAGTAAACATGGGTCGCTCACGCGATGACGATGGATTGCGGGCCGATCGAACACCCAGGGAAGGCGAAACCCGCGTTCCGCAACTGACCCACGAAACCCGCCCGTCGGAGGAAAGTCGGACTGCCTATGACCTGCGTGGGCGCGAATATTACCTGAATTCCTCACAGTCAGCCGTGCTACGGGATGTTGGAGCGTTCCGCACAATCACCGCCGAATCCCTGCAGAAACACATTTACCGGGGCGATAACGACTGCTTCCGAAAAGACCTCCGCAATCTCGCAGACCAACGCCTCGTAGAAATCCACCCAGATTCGGCAGGAAAAAGCCGCTACGTCTCCCTTACTCGAACTGGCAAAGCCGTCACCGAAGTACACCTCCACGCAAACCACGCCCAGGCGATCTATTCGGGACTCGTTAAGAAACGGGAACTGCGGCACGACGCCGCCATCTATGAGCTGTACCACAAGGAAGCGCAGCATATTGCTACGGCAGGCGGCACACCAAAGCGAGTCGTACTCGACTTTGAATTGAAAAAGAGCATCAATCGCCAAGTCTCCAAGCTTCGAGATTTGTCTCCCGCGGAATACGAACGCAGGCGCCACGAGATTGCCGATGCGCATGGCCTGAAGATCATAGAAGGCAAAATCCACATTCCAGATCTCCGCGTCGAATATGAATCGCGGGACCAAGAACTGTCCAAAGTTGATTTGGAGTGTGTGACCGGCCACTACAAAGCCCGCCAGATTGCAGTCAAAACTGCCGCCGGATTCAAGCTCTACAACCAGGACTATCGCGGCAGGTCTGCCGAGCGCGGAGAAGATTTGGTTGGAGGGGTCATTTCTTTATGAACATTCCCATCGACCGAATCAATGCCCTCAATACGTTCGGATATACAGAACGTGAAGCCGAATTCCTATGCATGGTTGCAACATTCTCTGGATTCTTTGTGCAACGCCAGTTTGCGAGCTATCTCGGGATCAATGGTAGAGGCCCAATCACAGATCTGATCACAAAAACTCTCCAGAAAGAACACGCCCGAGAATACCGCGCTGAGAATGGGTCGCGGAAGATGTACCACCTGTTTTCACACAGCCTCTATGCCGCGATTGGAAAAGAGAATTCCCGAAATCGCAAGGTTGGACGGTATGGGTTACTCGATAAGCCCTCCATCAGGATATTGACTTTGGACTTTGTCCTGG
>CAZLIE010000169.1:0-7503 GCA_964559345.1 uncultured Terriglobales bacterium | reverse complement strand
GCTTCGGTCTGATTGATCACGATGTAGCCGCCGCTCTTTAACCACACTTTCGACTTGATCGCGTTGTTGATCTCTTCCTGGATTCCGAACAGCTCGAAGAGCGGCGTGTCCTTGGTGTAGAGCTTGGCGCGTTTCACCATGCTCGACTGGAAGCGACCGAGGAAGCGGACGATGCGTTCGTATTCCTGCTCGGTATCGACCCACACGCTGCTGAAGTTGCTCGTCACCTGGTCGCGAAGAATGCGTTCGACCAGATTCAGATCGTGGTAGATCAGCGCCGGCGCCTTGCTGTTCTCGGAGCGCGCTTTGATGTCATTCCACAGGTTAATCAGGAAGCGAAGATCGGAGCGGAGGTCTTCTTCGCTCGCACCCGCAGCCGCCGTGCGCACAATGAACCCACCATGAGCGCTTCCCTTTTCGCTGATCAATACTTGTTTCAGACGTTGTCGCTCTTCGTCGGAACCAATTTTTCGGGAGACTCCGACATGGTTGACCGTCGGCATATACACCAGGAAGCGCCCGGGGAGCGCGATGTGGCTGGTGATGCGCGCGCCCTTCTTCGCCATCGGCTCCTTGGCGATTTGAACAAGAATCTCCTGACCTTCTTTCAGCAAGTCGCTGATAGTTGGCTGGGATTCGCGCTGCATGTTGCGGCGTCCACGCATTGGACGTCCACGACGTCCGCGGCGGAACCGGTCCGGAACCGCGCGATCGACACGCTCGGTGCGCTGCTGGAATCCGGCAGTATTGGCGGGCGCGCGCAGTTCGGCCCGTCCCTCCTCTTCTTCTCCCTCAGCTTCCTCCTGGTCGGTCTCTTCCTGATCAGGACCTCCCTGTTCTGCCTCGAACCGGTATTCGTCTTCGGAATCTTCCACGGTCTGCGCATGTGAACTCTCGCCGAGAGATTGGGAATCTGGCTCGGTAGCACACGCGTCCACCAACTCTCCAGCGGTATGATCTTCGAGGTCTGGAGATTCGCCTTCTCTCAACCCAAGCCGCTGGTTGACGTGCGCCTCGCGAACAGCCTCGACGAGCTGCTCGGCGTTGTCCACGTCGAGCGTCTCTTCTTCCAGCTCCTCGTACATCTCTTCGTCGAGGTGCTCGCCGATAGCAGGAACGTCGCTCTCCTCGCCATCGAGAACTTCCTCTTCGAGAATGCCAGCGCCGTAATCATGCGGAACCGGCTCTCCGTCTCGGCCTTGCTCGACGTCAGAATCGGCGGATGCGTTGCGAATCTTGTGTTCCTCTTCGATGTCGGCGGCTGACTCGGCAACGGGAGCAGTAGATATCTCAGGCGAACCCTGCTCGGTCGCGATCGGGCTCATCCGCTCCGCGGCGGCACTGGCGCTCTCCTTGGATTCGTAGCCGCTAGGAGCAACATGCGGCTCGACTTCGTGAAAACGTTCTGTCGCGTGCGGCAGAGGCGTTGGCGTTGAAGCAATATGCTCGGACGACTCCGTGGTGGCGGACGCTTGCGAACTGCCGCGATACTTCGAGATAGATTCTCCCGGGAGAGTCACGACCGGCGCACCGGTCGGCTGCTCGAACGAAGGCGATGGACGGCTACTGCGCTCGTAGCGACTCTCATTGGGCGCGTGTTGACACTCAGCGACAGGAGCGGATTGAGCAGGTTGCTCGGTCGGCTCGCGTCGCTGCCGATACTTTGAAAGCGATTCTCCGGGCAGCACAGAGACGGATGGGGTGCTTGCTGGCTCCGTGAATTGCGGCTGCGGAATGAATGCGCGGCGTGGCCTCTCCGGTTCACGCTCCTGCTCTCGACCGGCGTTGACCTGCTCTGCGGCTGGCGAAGTCGGCTGCGCGCTTCCGCTTCGATATTTGGAGAGCGACTCACCGGGCAACACGATAGGCGAAGCCTCGGGAGACTCTTCCGGCCGCGATTCAATCTCTGAGTGGGGAGCCGCAACTGGCGCTTGCTCCTGGAATTGGTTGCGACCGCGTCCGCGGCCTCGACGTCCACGCCAGCGGCGGGTCCCACGCTCTCCGGGCTGTGCTCCGGATTGCTGTTCTGGCTGAGGCGTAGCGCGTTCAGGCTGTTCGCCCTCGGCGGGTGGGCTGTCTAGTGATGCCGGCGCCTGCTGCTGCGACTGTGGATGCTGCTGACGCGCGTCGTTGTGCGCACGAGAAACGACACTTTCAAACTCTTCCTGATCCTCTTGCTCTTCCAGGAAGTCAGTGACGTAAAGGAAGGCATCGCGTTCGAGTCCGATGTCCACGAAAGCAGATTGCATTCCGGGAAGAACGCGAGTTACGCGACCTTTGTAGATAGATCCTGCGAGCGTGTATTCATTTTCACGCTCAAAATAAATTTCTGAGAGTTGTTCGTCTTCAACCACCGCCACTTTGGTTTCGTGCGGGGTTGAGGAGATAAAGAGCTCCTTGGCCATGCTTACTCCGGCGTCCCCGCTTCAGGGGACGCAACGGCATGCGAGGAGAGAAACGTTACGAGGCGGAAGCCTCGCTTTGAGCAGAATTCGAGTGCCAGACCGCGGTCGGTGCTTGGTTTTTAGAGACGAGGTAGGTAGAGGAGTCGAAGATATCGGACTCAGTAAGACTTCGAACCTGTAAACCTATCGCGATCATGCTCGCGGCCTGGGCTGCGCTTTGGACTTGTGGCCACTGTACCCGGCTCTTATAGCCCGGTCGGGCCGTTACCCGTCCTGCTTGCAGCTCTATCTTTCTCGATTTTTGCTCCGGGCTCTCTCGAGTGCCGGTGCCCTCAACTTCGTAGAGGGCTTACGTAATCTTCGTTGGCGCCGAAAGGCGCTAACACCAGCCAAATTGGCCGGGTAATACCTAAACTTGGTGCATCGCGTTCTGACGCGCTTACAACTGCAGATTCAGTTAACGAATCTGCGCATCCGGATGTTGTTCACGATGCCGAGGGACAAGAACGTGAACAAAACCGACGATCCGCCGTAGCTCATCAACGGCAAAGGTATTCCCGTGACCGGCATAAAGCCAACCACCATACCCACATTGACGAGGATATGAAACACCAGGACCGCTACTACCCCCATTATTATCAGGGTTCCGGCCCGATCGGGTGCTGTTTGAGCGTTTTGAATCAAACGCATCAACACAATGAAGTATAGCAGCAGCATTATCAATGCACCCACAAAGCCGTGTTCTTCGGCAAAAGCGGCAAAGATGAAGTCCGTGTAAGGAATCGGGATGAACGCTCCCTGAGTCTGACTGCCCTTCAGGATTCCCTTCCCGACCAACCCGCCCGATCCGACCGCAATGAGAGACTGCTGAATCTGGTAGCCTGATCCGCGCGGATCGGCTTCCGGCTCGCTAAAGCTGGTCAAACGCTGCTTCTGATAGGGCTTCAATCCCCAGCGCCACACCGGATAAATCATCACCGTCCCAAGAAGCATGATGACCAGGGCGTGCTTGAACTTGATTCCGCCCAGGAACAACGCACAAACGAGGACGGGGACATAGGTCAGAGCCGTCCCCAAGTCCGGTTGTTTGAGTACCATCAACATGGGCACGCCGGCGATCAGGGCGGACTTGAAGATGTCTTTGGCCGTCACTTCTCGTCCGGCCAAGTCGGAAAAATACTTGGCCAGCGCGAGTATGAGCACAAGCTTGATCCATTCCGAAGGCTGGAAATGCTGACCTCCGGGCAGCGGAATCCAGCGCCTAGCGCCAAGCACTTTCTTTCCGGCGACGGCCACGGCCAGCAATGCGAGTATCGATGCGATGTAGAACCAGTGAACGTTCTCCAGCAGCGCCTGATAATTGACGATGCTCATAAGGAACATCAGCACCATTCCACCGATGATCCAATAGACCTGCTTCACTTCAAAGCCGATGAATTTTGTGTGGCGTGTCGCGCTGTAGATCTCGAACACTCCGATGCCGCAAATGAGCAGCACGAAGCCGAGCAGCATCCAGTCGAAATCGCGGAATGATACGAAGCGGCGCATCAGTGACTGGCCTCACTCAGTTGCTTGCCGGTTGAAAGGGCGATCGGTGGGGGCGGCAGCATTAGTAGAGTCTTGGAGTCGAGCGGCGTTACGGACTTTGTGATCGGATCCAAGCTGAAGTTCCCAGCCTGCATCCGGTCAGAGACACCGTCTTCCGCCTTTCCATCGCTCCAGAGGCCGGAGACTTCTATGGGATGCCCTTCCTTGTCCACTGCCGCATAGTTGTTGCCTCGGATCTTTCGCTGCTTATCGACGAACGTCTTTATGATCGGCGCAGCCAGACGCGCGGCAAGCTTGCCGTGCTCGCCACCCTCAAAGAAGACGGCCACGACGATGTCGGGATTACGCCGCGGCGATACGCCTACAAACCATCCGTTCTGCTTGAACTGGTCGCCCTTCGCGCCGAGGGCTTTTCGATTACTCAGGCTGACGAGCTGAGCGCTGCCGGTCTTTCCTGCAAAATCGACGCCATCGAGGTGAGCGCTGCCGGCGCTTCCTTCGGGATTCACGACGCGCGACATCGCATCGGTGATGGTGATCCAGCCTTGCGTGTCGATCTTGACGTGCTCAACCTGGCGATCGCGTTCCGCGATCTGCTCGTATTGATGAGGTAGCTCTTCCGGGAATGCGACGTGTGGACGCACCAGCCGGCCGTCACTGGTAATACCGCCGATTGCCCGTGCCAGTTGGACGGGAGTAGTTGTCACCGCGCCTTGTCCGATGCCGACGGAAATTGTTTCTCCGGCGAACCACTTTTGCTTGAAGAGCTTTGCCTTCCACTCCTCCGACGGCATCACGCCGCTTGCTTCCTGAGGGAGATCGATGCCCGTTTTCTGACCCAGTCCGAACTCATGCGCGTACTTCGCAATGCGTCCGATTCCGAGCTTCTCCGCGAGCGTGTAGAAGAAGACGTCACAGGACTGATAGATGGCCTTCGGGAGCTCGACCTCGCCGTGGCCGGTCTTTACCCAGCAACCGAAATAGTGACCGTAGAAGGTGGCTCCGCCGCTGCAATGCACCTGCATCTTTTGCGCGATGCCCTCCTGCACGCCGGCCACTGCCATGATGATCTTGAATACCGAACCTGGAGCGAGCTGCGCTTGAATTGCTTTATTCAGTAGAGGCTTTGCGGGATCGTTGATGAGCCGCGCCCATTGCTCGTTGGAAATGCGCACCGAGAACTGGTTGGGATCGAACGTCGGCCGGCTGACCATCGCCAGAATCTCGCCGGTGTGCGGATCCATTGCGACGACGGCTCCATTCCTGCCGTTGAGCGCTTCTTCGGCAGCCATCTGGATATCGAGATCTATTGTCAGCTTCAGCGGCTGGCCTGGCTGTGCGGGATCGGTGCTCAGCCGTCCGACTTCTTTTCCCTTGCTGTTGACGAGGCTCCGGCGAGAACCGTCTCTGCCGATGAGAATATCGTTGTATTCCTGCTCGATGCCGCTCTTACCCACCACGGCTCCGGGCTCATACAATTCATATTGCGGAGAGTTCAAGTCTTCCTCACTCACCTCTCCGACATAGCCGATCAAGTGAGCGAGAAAGCCATTCTTCGGATAGAGCCGCCGATGGATGATGATGGTTTCAAGTTCCGGCAACTCGTCGCGATGGGCTTCGATAAAGGCTTGCTCGTCGGGCGTGATGTCATCTTTCAGCAGAAACGGATTGTTCTGTCCCTCGGTGGAGGTGCGTCTCATGCGTTCGCGGATTTCCGTCTGCGTCATGTGCAAACCGGCCGCAATGCGCGCCAGGTCCGCGGAGAAGTCCTTGGGTATCTGCTCGCGAATCAGAAGCGCAGACACGGACGGATAGTTATCGACAATGATGCGACCCTCGCGGTCGTAGATCTTTCCACGCGGCGCAAGGATCGGCACCTTGCGGATACGGTTTTGCTCCGCCAGGTTCTCGTATTTCTCGCTGCCGCGTACTTGCAGATTCCAGAGCCGCACAACGAGGACGGCGATGATCAGCAGAATGACGTACTGCACCGCAGCCACTTTGGTTGAAGGAATTTTGTCGTCGCGGTCGTACATTCAACTTCTCTGATGGAACGTTATGTCCCGGATTTACATCAGCTCTGGTCTGCCCTCAGGCGTGTTTAAACGGGAGTAGCTAAGTGTTAGAGATCTCATTTCTTCATACGATCCATCAAATTGAAAAGAGCCACTGCAAGGATCGAATTTGCGAACGCAGCCGTAAGCACGTGCATGAAGCGAAAGTCTGCGGCCAACACCAACAGGTGTCGCCGCACCAAAAAGTAGATCGCGTCGTGGACGAAGGTGAAAAGAAACACCATCAGGAAGCGAGATCCGGGATTATCGACGTCAACCTTGACGCCGATTGAAGATGCGGCGTATCCGACGATCGTCTTCGATATCCCGTAGATACCGATTGGCAGATGAGTGAGCGCATCCTGAGTGAGTCCGATCACGCATCCCGTGAGCAGTCCGGCAACCTGGTTTCGGCGCGAAACCGCAAAGAACACCGTCACCACCAGCGGAATATCGAAGATGCGCAAAAACGTCAGATGTAACGAGACATATGCCTGGATAAAGATTGCGAGCAGAGGGACGCCAATGGTCGCGAGGGCACTAAATTTGTGGACCTCGATCTCTTCTCGCGAACTGTAAGTGATGGTAGCCATTACTGAGGCGCTTCCGACGGCGTTTGACTGCGGCTCTTGTCCGCGCCTGTATCTAAAACTGGCGCCTTATGACTCGTTGAAGGTGCGGCGATGTTCTTATCTGCCGTGGGCTGGGAATCAGGGGTTACGGGCTTTGCGACAGCCTCCGAATTCGGTTTCTGGCTCGTTGAGGCTGTAGCCGCATTTCCATTCACCGTCGGAACGCCCAATTGCGGTATAGGACTGGCTGGCTCTACAGCTTTCGGGGCCGCTGGCTTCACGGGTTTACTGCCCGCCACCCCAGGAGAAGCATTCGGATTTGTGGAAGCGGCTGCCCGTTTCGAATAAAGAACGCTCGTAGGCGGAGGCTCGTCTCCACCCTTGGGCACCGCCTTGGGGACCACGGTAGGCAATCGCTGGGCCAGAATATCCGCGGCGCGCAGAGAGGTTCCGCTCTGCAGAACCTCGGGTTCCTTTTCCGCTATCTTGAGGATCACAAGCACTTCTTCCACTTTGTCCAAATCTGCCGCGGGCCTGACGCGGACAACCATGAAAGGGCCGCCTTCCGGATCTGGAACGACCTGGGACACTGTGCCTACTGGTAAGCCGGGAGGAAATATCTGGTCGCCACCGGAAGAGACGACAGGATCGCCAGGCTCGATTTTCTCATCCGCCATCACGTGCAGAATTTCGGGAATCCCGCTCGCTGTCCCATGCAGGACCCCGCGCAGACGAGAGCGCTCGAGCATCACTCCGGCGCCCGCCGTAGCGTCATTCAACTCCAAAACCTGAGCACTGTTGGCAAACACCTTGAAGATTTTTCCCAAGATTCCCTTAGGCGTGATCACAGCCATGTCCAGCTTGATTCCGTCATGGGATCCCTTGTCGATGTACAAAACACGGGATTGCTCGGTGCCACTGCTG
>CAZLIE010000168.1:831-7712 GCA_964559345.1 uncultured Terriglobales bacterium | reverse complement strand
CGAGGCGAGGAAGGTCATGCCGGCCGACAGGCGCTTGGCCAGGCCGGACTGGACCGCCGCCACCGCAGATTGAGCGCGGATGATGGTGGAGTCGCGGTGTTCGCCGCCGACCTGCAGGCCCGCCTGACGGGACAGCTCGACTTCTTGGGCGGCCGCGGCGGCCATGTCGGCCATCGGGTTGCCTTCGAACTCTTCGGAGGTGGCGATGCGAGCCATGTCGCTGACCGAACGGGCGCCGCGGAAGGCTTCCAGGAAGCTGTCCGAGGTCTTGTTCAGCGAGCGGAACTCGAGAAGCTTGGTCACCAGCATGGTCCACGAGAAGACCGAGCAGAGCAGAAGACCGATCATCACCACCTTCACCACCGGTTCGGCGTCCAGGAACATCTGGATCGGCGTCAGGCGGCCGGCGTTTTTGATCTGGGTCGGGGCGGCTTGGGAGCCGCCGTTGTTCACGGCGCCGGAGACCGCCGGAGCAGCGGCGTCGGAGGCCGGGGCGGCGTCGGAAGCCGCAGCGGCGGGAGCAGCGGCCGGAGCTTGCGCCAGAGCCGGAGCGCCCGTCATCAGCGCCACAGCGCCGACAAGAGCCGCAAGAGAATTGGTTCGTTTAATATCGAGCATCTTTCGCCAGTTCCTGGTTGGTCTAGCACCTGTGTGGCTAGGGTCGTCGCGCACGAGCGTCTCCACCCTACTAACTCATCAAATCCTGAGCCCGTTGAGGGCGCCCTGGATCCGCTCACGCTACGGCCGACCCCACGGCCCCCTGCCTTGCGGCGTTTGGAGACTCCCGAAGGCGTCCGTCGACTTGCCTGTGAGGGCAAAGTCACACCGTCGAAAAAATCTGCGGCTGCGGACCTTTGACAACCCCATACCGCAACGTCAAGGGGCGTCGAGAGCAATTATGCATTCGCATTCAGTTTCATCCACGGCAGTTATTGTGCGCTGCACAAAATCCACCGCAAGTCCGAGAAATAATCACCGGTTGATGATGCTTTTCTATGCGGCAACGCAGCATTTCCGGCGACTTTTACCGATAATCGAACGCGGCCCGATCTGGTGCGATGTTGGCGCCATGGTGCGCGAACCCTGGTCTCTCAAGAGGTCCAGGAAATATTTCGGTTGAATTCAATGCATACTTGAGGCGTCAAGTCGCGGCGGCGGGCGATGATCGGCCTGACCTGCTCGGTTCTTGGGGAGGTGGTGCCTGGGGGCGGAATCGAACCACCGACACGCGGATTTTCAATCCGCTGCTCTACCAACTGAGCTACCCAGGCCCGAAGCCGTCGCCGTCGGCGCCAGGGGCGACCGCAGCGGAGGTGCGTCTATACGGGAGGCGGCATGGCCTGTCCAGCGCCCGGCGTCAGCCTTCGTCATCGCCCCCCCGCGGGTCCTCCTCGGCCTCCCCCGCCGCCTCGCCGGGGATGACATAACGCCCTGTCAGCCAGCGCTGCAGATCGACGTCGGCGCACCGCTTGGAGCAGAACGGGCTGTAGCCCGCCTGGGCCGGCTTGCGGCAGATCGGGCAGGAGCGCGAGGGCGATGAGGCGGCGGTCATTCAGGGCGCGATGTCCCATTGGTCGGGAGACTTTCCGGGATCAGCAACAACCTCGAACCGGGCGCCGATGATCCCGGCCAGGACGGCGGCCGGCGCGGCCGCGGCGACGGCGATCGCCGGCGCGCAGAGCGCCTTGAGCCGCGCGCCCGGATCGGCGAGCGCCTGGCGCTCGATCGCCCGGACCAGCCGCAGCGCCAGGGTCTGATCGGTCGGCTGGCCGTCCGGCCCGCACAGGATTTCCCGAACCGGACGATAGCGCCGGGGCAGAGCCAGCTCGAGGGTGCCGAAACGGGTCACCGGCCCCACCACCACGCCGGGCTGGTCGGCGGCGAAAGCGGCCTGGGCCGCCCGCGCCAGCGCCGGCCCGTCGTGGCCGCGGCCGACGAGATCCACCACCACCAGCCCGCCGAGCGCTTTCAGCCGCAGCAGCCGCCCGAGTTCCGCCAGCGCCGTCAGGTTCGCCTGCCGCGCCGCGCGTTTGGCGTCGCGTCCGCCGCCGGACCCCAGATCGATGTCGACCGCGACCAGCGCCCGCGTCGGCTCGATGGCGAGCGAGCCTGCGCCCGGCAGGGCGTGCTCGACCGCGAGGGCCTCGTCCTCGGCCGCATCGATGAAGCTCCTGGCGCGCGCGCCCTCGATCACCGGAGCGCCCGGCGCCAGAGCCGCCAGCCGCGCCTCCAGCGAAACCTCCGCGGCGGGCCCGGTTTCCGGCAGGACCCGCGCCAGCGCGGGCTTGCCGCCTTGCGGCTCTATGGCGATCTCGATGTCCAACGACTGGCCCTGGACGGGCGGCGGCCGGTCCGCCTTGAGCCGCAGGGAGGCTTCCCGCCCCTCCCCCAGGTCGAGCATGGCCAGGCCCAGGCTGCGGTCGACCAGGGCCACGCGGGCGCGGCTTCTGGTCCCCAGGCGCGGATAGGAGTCCCCTTCCCTGTCGACGAGCAGCCGTTCGGCCCGTCCGCCCACGGCGACCACGCCGCGGGCCTCGCCATAAGACCTGTCTATATATATGCGCCGATCGGCCATCAGCGGCCCCGGTAGCCCAGACCTTCCAGCAGCGCCAGGGTTTCGTAGAGCGGCAGGCCGACCACGCCGGAGTAGGACCCCTGCAGCTCGAGCGTCACGGCGGCCGCCATCCCCTGGATGCGGTAGCCGCCGGCGACGCCGCGCCATTCGCCCGTTCTGACCAGGCGATCCAGGTCGGCCGAGGTCAGGCGCTTCCACTTCAGGCGGGTTTCCGACAGCCGCGACGCCGCGCGGCCGTTCGGCGCCCTGACGGCGACACCCGTCAGCACGCGGTGGGAGCGGCCGGAGAGCTTGCCCAGCATGCGGCGGGCGTCGGCCTCGTCCTGCGGCTTGCCGAAGATGCGCGCGCCGAGCGCCACGACGGTGTCCGCGCCGATGACATAGGCGTCCGGCGCGCCCGCCGCGGCGGCCTCGGCCTTGGCCATGGCCAGGCGCAGGGCCAGCTGGCGCGGCGTCTCGCCCTTATGCGGCGTCTCGTCGACATCGGCGGGGAGGACCTGGTTGGGATCGAGCCCCACCTGGCGCAGCAGATCGAGGCGCCGGGGGCTGGCGCTGGCCAGGACGAGCGGCTGTTGCAACGCCATTCCTATTCCCACTCGGGCGGCGGGCCGAAACGCGCCGTGATCCTGGATTCCAGCTCCCGGCGGGTCTGGCGATAGGCCTCGAGCCTCTGTTCGCGCGAGCCTTCCTCCAGCGTCGGGTCCGACACCGGCCAATGGTCGACCTCGATCCCGTCTTGCGCCAGCGGCTGCACGGCCGCCCAGGCGTCATCGCTCAGCGCCACCACCACGCTGAACGCCTTGGGATCGATCTCGTCCATCGGACGCGGCCGGTGATCGAACAGGTCGACGTCCACCTCCTGCATCACCACCGCGGCCAGGGGATCGATCTCCTCGGAGGCGCGAAGGCCGCTGCTGTCCACCCGGAAGGCCTCCCCATAGAGCCGGCGGGTCAGGGCGGCGGCCATGGGCGAGCGCACCTTGTTCATGGAGCAGACGTAGAGCACCGAGGCCGGCAGCCGGGACACGGGCTAGTGTCCCGAACCAGAAGTTCGCCAGCGGATGGGATCGAACACAGGGCGGACTTCTGGTTCGACAAGGACACTAGAGAAAGAGAATTTTCCTAGTGTGGCTATGGATTCAGAAATTCGCATCGCGATCTCCATCATCCGGTGGGCGAATTTCTGAATCGCCACACTAGCCTCTCCACCTCAGGGCGCAGATCAGGGTGAACAGGCGCCGCGCGGTGTCCTCGTCCATCTCCACCTTGCCCTTGAGCCGCTCACGCAGGAGACCGGCCGCTTCGTTGTGCACCCCGCGCCGGCCCATATCGAGGGCCTCGATCTGGCCGGCGGTCTTGGCGCTGCGAATGGCGTCGTAATAGCTGTCGCACAGCATGAAGTAGTCCTTGATCAGGCCGCGCAGGGGCGTGAGCGACAGGATCAGGCGGCGTTCGAAATCGGCCCCGGCGATGTCCAGCACCAGCCGGCTGTCGGCCACGGACAGCTTCAGGCCATAGGATCCGGCCGGAGCCTCGGCAGGCCGGAAGACGTTGGCCTTCAGAAGGTCGACGATGGCCACGCGGCGTTCGTCGTCCTGCTCCGGCGACAGCGGCGCCAGCGAGCCCTCGTCGAGCTCAATGGTCGTCAGCCGGCCGCCGGAGGTCTGGCTCATCGGTTCAGCCGGATAGAAGCGGAGCGGGCGTGGGCCGGCAGCCCCTCGGCCTCCGCCAGGACGATGGTCGGCCCAGCCAGGCGACGGAACGAGTCCGCGTCGCAGCGGATGATCGAGCTGCGCTTGAGGAAGTCGTAAATCGACAGGCCCGACGAGAAGCGCGCCGCGCGGCTGGTGGGCAGCACATGGTTGGAGCCCGCCACATAGTCGCCCACCGCCTCCGGCGCATAACGGCCGAGGAAGATGGCCCCGGCGTGCCGGACGCGGTCGGCCAGGGCCTCCGGCTGGTCCAGCGCGAACTCGACGTGCTCGGGCGCGATCAGATCGACCAGGGCCGGCGAACGGTCGAGCGGCGCGATCACCACCGCGCCGTGGTCGTCCCATGAGCGGCGCGCGGACTCGCCGGTGGACAGGGTCCCGATCTGCCGCTCGACCGACTCCGCCACGGCGCGGGCGAAGCGGGCGTCGTCCGTGATCAGGATCGACTGCGCCTGCGGGTCGTGCTCGGCCTGGGACAGGAGGTCGGCGGCGATCCAGTCGGGATCGTTGGCCGCGTCCGCCACGACCACGATCTCGGACGGCCCGGCCAGGGCGTCGATGCCGACGACGCCGTAGAGCCGGCGCTTGGCCGCGGTCACATAGGCGTTGCCAGGGCCGACGATCTTGTCCACCGGCTTGATCGGCCCGGCGCCATAGGCCAGGGCCGCCACGCCGTGCGCGCCGCCGACGCGCCAGATCTCGGAGACGCCCGCCGCCGAGGCCGCCGCCAGCACCGCCGGCTCCATCCGGCCGGGCGGGGTGATCATGGCGATGCGGTCGACGCCGGCGACCGCCGCGGGCACGGCGTTCATCAGCACCGAGGAGGGATAGGCGGCGCGGCCGCCGGGGACGTAGATGCCCACCGATTCCAGGGCGGTCCAGCGCCAGCCGAGCTGCACGCCCGCCTCGTCGGTGAAGCGCT
Source organism: uncultured Terriglobales bacterium (assembly GCA_964559345.1). Lineage (GTDB taxonomy): Bacteria > Acidobacteriota > Terriglobia > Terriglobales > Acidobacteriaceae > Gp1-AA112. The sequence continues at coordinate 2,503 of CAZLIE010000168.1, read as the reverse complement.
GGTCGGCCGGACGCTGGCGCTCGTGATAGGCGCGGATGCGCGCGGCGGCGAAAGCGATCGCCTCGCGCACCTCGGGCGCGGTTTCGGCCGCGCCCTGGGCGATCTCGTCCGGAGTCACGCGCAGGCTGTGGGCGTCGAGCTTGACCTTGTCGAAGCGCTCGGCGAACTCGAGCACCGCGTCCAGGCCCCTCGCCCGCACGCCCTCGAGGATCGCCGCCACGGCCGCGTCGACGTCGGGCGGCGAGCCGCGCCGCTCGTCCAGGAAGGCCTGGAACGCGGCGGCGAAATCGGGGGCGTTGAAATCGAACTGGCGCATGGGGTCCTAGGAAGACAGATCGTGGGCCGGCCGGTTGGGGGTCGGCCAGGGACGCGAGAGGTCGGCCAGCACCGCGTCGACGCATTCGACGGTGGCGCGCAGCTCGCCGCCGCCGGCGAAGGAAAACACCACCGCGCCGCCCGGCGCCTCGCCCGGCTCGAAGGTGATCGCCATGAGCGACACCACCGCCTTGGGCGCGTCCCGCCGCAGCTTCTTCGCCTTGACCTCGAGCACGCCGCCGAGCTGAAGGGCGGAGCGCACGCGCTCGCCGCCCTTCTTCGCCGCCGCCTCCCAGCGGAAGCGGTTGAAGGCGAGGGTCAGCCGGCGGGGACCCTTCTCATAGCGGATGTCGCCCAGGGCGGCGACCGCATCCTGCAAAGCCGCCGAGATGACCTCGAGGCCCTCGGCGTCGGTGGCGAGCAGATGCAGGGAGGACGGCTTGGTTTCCGTCATCACAGCTCCTCCTCGCTGTCGCGGATGCGGCGGATCTCGGCCCCGCAGGCGCCGAGCTTCTCCTCCAGCCGCTCGAAGCCGCGGTCCAGGTGATAGACGCGGTTGACCACCGTCTCGCCGCGCGCGGCCAGGCCCGCCACGACCAGGCTCACCGAGGCGCGCAGGTCCGTCGCCATCACCTGGGCGCCGTTGAGCTGTTCCACGCCCTGCACCCGCGCCTCGCCGCCATGAACGGAGATCTCGGCTCCCAGGCGCGACAGTTCCGGGGCGTGCATGAAGCGGTTCTCGAAGATGGTCTCGCGGATCACGCTTTCGCCGTCGGCCAGGGTCATCAGGGCCATGAACTGGGCCTGCAGGTCGGTGGCGAAGGCGGGATAGGGCTGGGTGTCGACGTCCACGGCGCGCAGCCTGTGGCCGTTCCGGCGCACGGTCACGCCGTCGTCGGCGCGCTCGATCTCGACCCCGGCCTCCTCCATCTTGACCAGCAAGGCCTCGATGAAGTCGCTGCGGGTGCGGGTCAGGCACACCTCCCCGCCGGCCATGGCCGCGGCGACCGCATAGGTGCCCGTCTCGATCCGGTCGGGGATCACCGCGTGGGTCGCGCCGCCGAGGCGCGGCACGCCCTGGATGCGGATGACCGAGGTTCCGACGCCCTCGATCTTGGCGCCCATGGCGATCAGGCATTCGGCTAGGTCGCCGATCTCCGGCTCGCGCGCCGCGTTGCGGATCTCGGTGTCGCCGTCGGCGAGCACCGCCGCCAGCAGGGCGTGCTCCGTGGCGCCCACCGAGACGAACGGGAATTCGATCGGCGCGCCCTTCAGCCCTCGCGCGGCCTGGGCGTAGACAAAGCCCTCGTGCAGGGCGATCGAGGCGCACAGGGCCTCCAGCGCCTTCAGGTGCAGA
>CAZLIE010000168.1:0-821 GCA_964559345.1 uncultured Terriglobales bacterium | reverse complement strand
ACCAGCGGCCCCAGCACGTTGAACGAGGCGCGCATCTGGCGCACCAGATCATAGGGCGCGATGGCGCTGACGATCTCGGCCGTGCGCAGCAGGGTCTCGGGCCCGTCGGGCCCGTCGATCTCCTGCACGTCGACCCCCAGGCGCCGCAGCAGCCGGCCGAGGAAGCGGGTGTCGGCCAGGCGCGGCATATTGGTCAGGCGCAGGGGCTGATCGCTCAGAAGGCTCGCCGCCATCAGCTTGATCGCCGAATTCTTGGCGCCGCTGATCGGGATTTCGCCCTTCAGCCGCGCTCCGCCGATGATGGCGATGCGATCCATACAGTCCTCGCGCCGAGCCGCCCGCCTGTGCGGTTCAGACCGCACAGGCTAGATCCAGGTAGGTGGAGCACGTCGGCCGGCAAAACCGGCACCCGCTTTTGCCTGACGGGCTCCTGCGACCGGCGGACGGGTCCCCCGGTGCGCATATGTGGAGGCGGGGTTCTATAGGACGCAAGGCCCCGCGCAAAGCTCGCCGGCGCTTGGCCTCAGTCGCGCCCCTTCTCGGGCGGCTCGGGCGGCGGCTGGGAAGCCTTCCTGCGCCTCAGATTGTCGCGCAGCGCCTTGGCCAGGCGCGCCTCACGCGATTGAGGCTGCGGCGTCGCTCCGTCCCTGGGGTCCGACGTCTTCATGGCGGCTTTGTCGTGCGTCCGCCGCCGATCCGCGTCAAGCCGTCCCGCGGTGAATTAGGGCTTCACCTTCCGATCGGCATTCGCTATTACCCCGCCCTCTTCGCCGCCGTAGCTCAGTGGTAGAGCGCATCCTTGGTAAGGCTGAGGTCGGCAG
>CAZLIE010000167.1:0-7801 GCA_964559345.1 uncultured Terriglobales bacterium | reverse complement strand
CCGGTCTGGTCGCTGCGTCCTTCAGGAGGAGTAAGACCAATCTGTTCAAATCCAGAGATTGCAATATTCGGCGCTCCCAAAATGGGTTGGCCATTATTCGTTGCGTCCGGACTCAGAAATAGACCAAGCGCCTTCGTATTGAAGCTATTGTTGAAATCGTGGAATAGCTGATTGAAGTAGTTAACTCCGAAGAGAACCTGATTCGTGAGGTGTGACGTCAATACGGAGTTCAGCGTCAGCGAATAATTGTAGACATGAATGGGAGCAACTTCGAAGTAGTACTGTAGGTTTGAGCTCGCTGTTCCTAGCGCCGTGCTACTACCGAGCGGCGCTGTCTGACTGCCTTGACCACCGAACCAGCGGGCAGAGAGGTGGTTCCTCTCGTTAAAATTGTGATCTACCTTGATTACGCCGTTGTAACTGTAACCAGTCGACGCAATTGGGCTGAAGAAATTGTTCTGCTTGGCCGGCAAACCCCCGATCAGATTACGCGGCCAAAAACCATTTGGTCCGATGAGTTTTGTGGAGAGCGGGCTCGGAGTAACACCAAACTTCTTAAGTTCCGCAAGCGCATTGTTCACATATGCGTCTGATGGCTCTGTGGCCAGACCCGACAAACCGATGATGTACTGCTGCTTTTCATAAGCGACAAAGAAAAATGTTCTGTTCTTGATGACCGGACCGCCCACGGTGAGGCCGTAGTTTTCGTTGCGAAGCCTTGGTGGTTTTGGCACCGTTGCACTTGGAATGAAAAACGGCGACGAGGCGCTCCAGAATTCATTTCTATCGTAGTAGTAAACGGAGCCATGCAGGCTGTTAGTGCCGGACTTGAGCACCAGGTTGACAGTGCCGCCGGCGTTGCGTCCCGCCTCTGCGCCCGACTGCGTCTGCGATGAAAATTCGTCGATCGAATCGACCGGCAGAACGACTCCCGCAATACCGGATACGCCACCTTGGTTCACCGCAGGGATGTTGTGCCAGAAATCGTTGTTGTCTACGCCGTCGATTTGCCAGTTCATCTGATTGGGACGGGTCCCATTTAACGATCCGAATCCCCCGACTGAATATCCCCCATACCCGGGCGCAACAGCGATCAACTGCGTAAAGTCGCGCCCGTTCAGCGGGGCATCCTGAACGACATCCGAGGAGATAGTCATGTTTTGTGTCGGAGTCGTCGTATCGAGTGCTAGCGCAGCCGCTGACACTTCTACGATCGAGGTCTCCTGCCCCACCGCGAGTTTGACTGGCAGAGTGTAGATAGTGCCGGCGACGACCTCGACTCTGTCGAAGGTACGGCCTGCGAAACCAGAAGCTTTAACCGTAACCCTATACAGGCCAAGGGGAATATCCTGAAAGGCAAACTGACCTTCAGGCGTGGTAACGGTAGTGTGTTCAACTCCAGTCGCAACTTCCGTTGCCTTTACCTGTGCGTTCGGAACATATGCTCCGGTAGGATCGGTAACGCTGCCGTTGATTGCACCACGGAAGGTTTGCGCGGTTGTTGCTAATGCGAGGGATACAACCACGATTGAAGCCAAAAATATGCGTCGCATAATCACCTCTCGGTTGAAATTTGCGAACTAGCCGGTGTTGCCGGACGAAGCAGATTTTTGAGGCCGGGACAACGTTAAAGAGTCGTTCGCCTGCGATAGACGTAGTTTCGTCCCGCAGGCGATTGCAATTTTTATGCTTTCTTAACAAACGAAGTCAAGACAAAAAATGCGGATAGGCCGTATCAGAGAAACCTTGCGGTCGCATCGGTGCCCGATTTGGTACAACCGCTATTCATTTTCTTTGGCATACCTGAAGTGGGTGCCGAACGCGGAGGATGAGACCAACCCGATCAGTGGACTAGTTGATCCGAAATTCGATTCTCCATTGTGTTCGGCTTCGCGGCGCAGTGATAGGGCGGGAGAACGCCTTCGTAATAGCGCTACTAGGAGCGGCGGATCGATCGTCCGGACAAGCCAGCCACTCTTTGAACGTTATCCATCTGAAGTGCCCCCGCTGGCTGTACCAGCAACAATGTTAGTTTCTGGTTTCCAGTTGAGTTTTGATTTCGGTGTTGCTGTTGCCGTTGCTTTTGGGGATGGGTTCGCAAGGCAAGGGGGCAGCTCCCCCTCCCTTCAACCGGACATATCATGTGCTAACGACACCAGCTCCTGCCGGGGGTGACGGAAAGCTGAAACCGGATTACACTAGCCGCCGTGAACCGTAGGGCAAGACTGGTCATGCTAGGTGTCGTGATTACGGCGATTCTTTACGTCTTGATATCGCCCCTTCCCGAACTGGCGGCCACAAGTTCATTGAAATTAGACATTTTCCCCCTGTTTTTCCTGTTCATATTCATATTGCTGCTGACCCCGGATCTGGCTCATACTCGATTGCATCTCGCGCGGCAACTCCCCTGCTGGCACGAATGCTCTGACATTCTGAATAGAAATTGCGCGCGACTGTGCTAAAAGCGCAATCCTCCACTCCCCCAAATCGGTCTTTTCTTTGTTTTAGGTATTGCAGATAGGCAGATGGTTGAGTGAAGCCGGAGAAACGAATCCGGCCGATGTCGATCATGGGAGTTTTGAATGGGACACCTGAAAGACTTTATTTTGCGCAGCGCGCTGATTCCCCTTCAGCAGGTCGTCACCTTGCGTGGACCTTTCACCATGGAGGATCGCGTCCGGCAGGATCTGGTGCGCTTCGGAGGCATGCTTCATGCGGACGGCTTTGTCGCCGCTACGGATGGAAATCTCTCTGTCCGGCTCGACTCTGAGCGGGTGATGATCACCCCCACCGGCTTCGGCAAGGGCATGATGGATGCTGAAGACATGGTGATCATTGACTTCGAGGGACAAGTTCTCGATGGCCATCACAATGCTTCAAGCGAAGTAGCGATGCATTTGACCATCTATCGCGAGCGCCCCGACGTGCAGGCTGTTGTACACGCCCATCCTTGCACAGCTACTGCATTTGCGTGCTGTGGACTGGCGCTCGATCAGCCAATCTGCGCCGAAGTTGTGATGGCGCTCGGTAGTGTGCCGCTGGCTCCATATGCGACCACTGGTACGCCTGAACTTAGCGAAAGTCTTAAGCCGTACCTCAGGAACCATAACGCCATTCTGCTCGCCAATCACGGAGTAGTTACCTGTGCTGCCACTTTGAGGGAAGCCTATTGGAAGATGGAAGCGGTGGAGCATTTCGCGAAGGTCACCTTCGCCGCGCGACAAATCGGAGAGCCCCGACTATTGAACAGTGGCCAGCTTCAGGACCTTTTCCTGGCCCGACAGCGTTACCTGAGTGGCTGCAACTCGCGTCAACCAATCGGGATCCGGTCGCCGCATTGATGAGAAATTCTGATTGCTGATCCGCTAATCTCAGCCGTTTTCGCACGTCTAGGCGTAAGGAGTAACAGGATCGTTCCTATGCGCCTTGAATTTTCCTTTATCGTTGCCGCTGTCAGCCTTCTGCTGCCACTCTCTGCTGCTCCTCAGTCGCTCACGGCCGACGGCATTATGGCGCGTGTGGCTGCCAATCAGGATCGCGCCGAAAAGCTACGCACTGAGTACGTTTACAAGCAACAGATCCGCGTGATCAGCAGAAAAACGAATGGCAAACTGATGCGCGATGAAACCACCGACTTCGATGTGGTCCCACAGCCGCAAGGGACGCAGCGGCAGTTGAAGCAGGTTGCCGGAAAATATCTGTTTAAAGGTAAGTACCTCAGTTATTCAACCGAACCTGCTCCCGAGCCCGACAGCCTCGATGGCGAGCTCGTCCACGATTTTCGGGAAGACCTAACAAACGACAAGTCGAAGGACGGAATGGCCAAGGACCTGTTCCCGCTTACTACTGAGCAACAGGGTCATTACCAGTTCCGCCTTCTCGGCGAGCAGACCGCAAACGGCCGGGCCGTGTACCGCGTTGGCTTCACACCAAAAGATAATAGCGACATCGATTGGGCCGGCGAGGCGCTGATCGACAAGGAAGACCTCGAGCCTGTGAGCGTCTATACCAAGCTCTCGCGGAAGATTCCGTTCCTTGTGCGCACGGTGCTGGGAACGGATTTGCCCGGAGTCGGCTTCAGCGTGACCTATGCCCGGCAGCCGGATGGAGTCTGGTTTCCGGTGAGTTTTGGGACCGAGTTCCGGCTCCGCGCCGTTTTCTTCATCAATCGAGATTTGTCGGTTTCGCTCCGGAACTCCGGCTTTCAGCATACTCACGTGGATTCCAAAATCGACTACAGCGCGAGCGCCCGCTAGTCTGTCCCGCTCACTTCCGCAGCTCCGGCTTTTCGTCCCGCGCAGGACAACGCTGATCCTCCCGCAGTTTTCTAACAACAAATCGAATCAATCACGAAATCGAGGAGAGTTCGTCAATGAAGGTCAGTGAAGTAATGACGACTGAGCTGGAGACTGTTCAGCTCGACAGCACGCTGGAAGAAGTTGCGTCGATCATGAAGGTTGGTGACGTAGGAGCGGTGCCGGTAGTGGATGAAGACGAGGATCTGGTCGGCATCATCACCGATCGTGACATCGTGGTGCGCTGCGTTGCCGAAGGTAAAGATCCGGCTGAGACCAATGTCGAGGACATTCTCAGTCACCAACTCGAAACCATAGAACCGGACGCCGAAATAGAAGAAGCTGCCCGTCTTATGGCGGATAAGCAGATTCGTCGCCTGCCTGTCTGTCAGGATGGCGAGCTGGTCGGAATGCTTTCAATCGGCGATCTTGCCGTAAAGACTCCTCGGATGGATGCGTCAGCCGAGGCGCTGCGCCATATTTCCCACGGAGTAAAAGGCGATAGCGATGCTGCTCCCGTGGGCAGCAGCCGCTTAGCCGAGCGCTCGCACGAGGGAGGCTCGCGAGCCCCGCACGCCTTACCCGCGGATTTCAGTGACGACGAAGATTTCGACCTGGAGTTCTCCGACGAGAAGGACATGGCGGCCCGTTCGGCTCCGCGCGAGCGACATACGAATCGCCACCATACCACTCCGAAGATCGCGAAAAGATCGAAGGTGGCGCAGGCTCAGCCGCAACCAATCTCCGAAGGCCAGGCGCAGGGCGCGAGTAGCAGCCGTGCCGGCAAGAATGCGCAAGGCATCACTACCAAGAAACCTCAGGAGGACGCGCGTCAGAAGCGCGTCGTGTCCATCCGCGAAGAAGGTCAGCCTGCCCGGTCACGCACGCGCAAGACCGGGTGAAGATCAAACATCAAAGATCGGAAAAGATCGGAGAAGAGGGAGGGACCAGCAGCATGACTGATTACGCAATGTATGGCGATTACAGCAGGCAGAACGAGCAACCGGAAAGCTTGAAGATTGCGTTAACCTTCCTGGCGATCGGAGCAGGTGTGGGAGCGCTGCTTTCATTGCTGCTGGCCCCGCGCTCCGGTCCCGAGACACGCGAGGCTGTCCGCAATACCTTCGACAGCGCGAAGCGCGGACTGACGGAACACGCGGCAAAACTGCGGAGCAAAACCGTGGACGCCGGACAGCAAGCACGGGAAAAAGTAATGCCGATTAGCAGAACGCAGTAGCCGGTCACATGCAGCTGAGTCGCAACCGTTGCGACTCACAAATTTGACTCCGACAACCGCTAGTCTCGTCGCGTTTGCCGGATGATCTGTTCCATCTGGTCGAGGTATCGCTCCAACGCGCGGCGGCCAGTTGCCGTGATGCGATATTCCGTCCTGGGTATGCGTCCCTCGAAACTTTTTTCGCATGTTACATAATTTGCTTCTTCGAGCTTGCGAGCGTGCACGCTCAAGTTGCCGTCCGTAGCTTCGAGGAGCCGCTTGAGTTCGGAAAATGTAACCGAGCGCCTGACCGCGAGCGCGCTGATGATGCCGAGCCGCATGCGTTCGTGGATGACGGGGTCGAGCTGAAAAGCGGAAGTTTCTTTGGGCGATTCGTGGACGCTGGAAGCGGGCCGTGTGTTCTCCCGGGCAACTGCTTTGGACCTGGACTTTGGTTGCGACAACTACTTTAGCCTCCGTGCTTCCTGGCGATAATCATGCCGAAAAGAATGTGCAAGCCGCCGAATCCGGCAGCCATGATGGCATTCTCCCAGGCAAGCGGCGCAGCGAGAGCCGCGGCGCCGAAGATCGCAAAACATATTCCCATTACTGGAATGATGCGAACCGAGAAGGCGCCGCCCGTAATAACGGCGACTCCGTACAGCAAGAGCCACATGCCGGAAAGTATCTGATAGAGCTGATGCTGGATCATCACGATCGTGAGCACTCCGCCTGCTGCCATCGGCGGCACGAGGCTCAACGCGCACTTCCGCGCCGGGATTGACGTCGCTAATCGCGCCAGTCCTCCAGCTTTGTGCACCATTGTGACCACTGAAGTCACGGCGGCAACAGCAGCTTCTCCCCACCACAGCAGCACCCAGATCAGCCGCGATTCCACTGTGCGCGCAATCAATGCGGCGGCAATCGCTGTTGCCCCCACCAGCACCATGCCCCATCCGGGAACCGCTGTGAAAGATGTGGCGCCTTCCATCGTCTGGCGGATGAACTGGAGCTGGTTCAACGCGTCATGCGCTGGAGGGTCGGCGGCCTGTCTGGATTCAGCTCTGACCACCGGCGAGGAACGGCCACGAACATTGCGGCACTGCTGCATCTCCAAGGCAGCATGCTTGAGAGGCACGCTGAGTGTCAAGCACTTTGCGCGGAAAAGGAGTGCGCCAGATTGCCCGGCTCACGGCAAAGGATTCAATGAGAGCCGGACAATGAAGCTGCCGGGGCTAATAGAAATTGCACTCTCCCGTGTGAGTCGCTCGCCTCGATCGGTTGCGAAGATTCGTTGTGCGTGAGCGGAACCCTCCAGGACGACGAATTTCTTCGGGCCAAGCGCCTTTTCAAACCTGATCGCGGATAGCGGGAAGCCGCAGTGTCTTGTTTTCTCCCATCACATCATTGCGGCTGATGATGAAAAGTTTTGGTCCCTTCATGCGTTTCAGCGGCGTGTATGCGCCCGACGCCAATAGCACAATGTGATCGATCAAGTCTGGATCCGTTTCTGCCGCCTCGGCAGCGTAGTCGCCGCTCATACTCGCACCAACCACAGACACGCTCTTCGCGCCCGTCTTTCGTAAGTACGTACAAGCGGCGAGCACGTCAAACTTGCGGCCTTGATCAGGATGGCTGGTTTGCGGTCCGCGGGACTGGCCGTATCCGCGGAAGTCAAATGCAAGAACCCGAAAGCCAGCCTTTGCTAATGTTTCCGCCTGCGGCCCCCAGCTCTCTTTGTTGAACTGGCTTCCGTGCGCCAACACGACCCCACGGCCACCGATCCGCGAAGAATGGCATAAACAATCTCGCCGTCCTGAGTTGGGAAGGAGACCAGCCGCCCCGCTGTAGAGACCGCGACCAGCCCGAGAGCAACCCCGACTTCTGCGAGGCCCATCGTGAGGGGATTATTCTTCCACTTCTACCAGCTCGCCGCGTTCGGCCTTTGCGGCAGCGATGATCTTTTCCTGCAGCGCGCCGGGAACGATATCGTAGTGCGCCATTTCCATCGAGAAACTGCCGCGACCCTGCGTCATGGAAGTGAGATCGACGCCATACGTCAGCATCTCTGCCATTGGCACTTCGGCTTTGACTACGGTGTTTCCGCCCTTATTGTCCATGCCCTGAATACGTCCGCGCCGGGAGTTCAGGTCGCCCATGATGCTGCCGGCAAACTCGTCGGGAATTGTGATCTCGACGTGCATGATCGGCTCGAGCAGTGTTGCCTTCGCCTGCTCCATGCCTTGCCGGAAAGCAAGCCGCCCCGCCATCTTGAACGAGAGCTCGTTCG
>CAZLIE010000166.1:0-7913 GCA_964559345.1 uncultured Terriglobales bacterium | reverse complement strand
GGTCTCAATCCAGTCGTCAGGGACCTCCCACCAAGGCCGGCCGGCGGTGCGCAGCTGGGCGATCTGTTCCAGCCAGGCGTGCCAGTCGCGGCGCTGGTCGACATGTCGGGCGTGGACCTGGGCGGCTTCGGTGTCGGCACCGGTGTGGGCGGCGGCAGTGTCCAGGTCGACGGGGCCGAGCCGCCAGCCGTCGTCGCCGCGTTCGGCCAGCCCGAGCGCGGCCATCGTCTTGAGGGCCTTGCCGGTCGCGGCGTCACTGAGCGCGGCCGCAGTGGCCAGCTCGCCCGCGTTCGCCTCGCACGTGGATAGCACCTCATAGAGGAAAGCGGCGGGCCGCATGTCGTGAAAGACGCGGTGGATAGCGTCGAAGGTGCCGCGTCGCCAGCGTCGCCACATCGCTGCGTCGCGGTAGCGGTCGGGGATGCGCAAGGAGTAGACGTCGGCGTCGGCCAGGTGGTGCTCGCGTTCGAGCACGATGAATGGATCGGGGTCTTCACGGAGCCGTTTGAGGGCCTTGGCGACGGCCTCGTGCGACAGGCCGGCCGTACTCTCGGCCAGGCTTCGGCAGCCGTGTTCGATCACGATCTGGCCCTGGGATTGGGCGGCTCGGCCCAGCGCGCGTAGCACGGCTCGCACCGACAGGGTCGCCTTGGGTCCCCACGCACCTCTCTGTACGGGGTCGTGCTCTGCGACATGGACGGCGTTCTGCCACACCCGGATGAACTTGTAGCAGGTCAGAGAGACAGGCCCACCCAACCCAAGATCTTTACAATGTACAGGCCCGTGGCTGGGACCGTCCGCACCGACGCTCTCCCCAAGCACTGCAGGAGAGCGGGGGGGGGGGGGGGGGTGTGGGTCTCTCCCCTTTATGTCAGAGTTGGAGGCAGGCTTCGCCGTGGCGCAGAAGGCCACGGCTTTTTGCCACTCGAAGGGCAGCAGGCGGGTCATCCGGCCCTGCTTGGGGTTGCGGGCGTACAGGTCGGCTAGGCCGCTCCAGGCACCGCTGCGGATCTGGTCTAGGACCTGGTCGTAGCGCCAGCCGCGGGCGGCGGCCGCGGTGAGGACGGCCTGGCGGGCGCGGCTGGGGTCGCCGCCGTAGCCGTCGAAGTGACCGGTGGCGGCGATGGCCGCCAGCTCGGCGGCGAGGGGCCGGTGGCCGCCGACCAGCGGCTGCCACGGCATCCCGGCGTCGTCGTGGGGGAGCTGCTCCAGCACCGCCTGCAGGTCGGTGGGGCGTGGTTTGGTGCCGGCGACCGTGGTCTGTGCGGTCGGCCGCACCTGCTGGGCTTCGGCGGTGAGTTCCTGGACCAGCGCCGACCACACCTCGGCGCCGTTGGGGAAGGCGGCGGCGCGCTGGGCCTGCTCCAGCGGCGTCACGAGCGTCCGCCAGCCGGTCAACCGGCCAGTGCCCTTGTCGAGCTTGTGCGGTGCACCGGGCGGGGCGATGAAGCCGAACTTGTTCTGCATCGGCTTGGGGTCCAGCGACTTGTAGCGGACCCCAAGCGCCTGCGCCGCGGCCTTGAGGTCCTCGAAGGGCAGCGCGCGGGAGAACAGGACGTAGACGTGATAACCGCCGGTCGGCGAGCAGTCGACGATGCACGACCCGCCCAGCGACCGGATCAGCGCGGCGAACGAGCGCGCTTCGTCCCGGACCCAGCCGAGCGGGTCGGGGATGTTCAGCTGCCGCGCCAGCGAGACGTCGAAGTCCGCGACCAGGAGCCGGCCGGCTTCGGTGTTCCAGTCGTAGGTGGGGACGGCGGCAGGACGCAGCGGGAGCTTGCCGGTCAGCGGCCGCTCGTAGCAGCGGCCCTTCCAGTACCGGCTGAAGTTCACCCCGCCGTCGTAGGACTCACGCACGACCGGCACCTGAGCGATGGCATGCGCCAACCCCCACTCAGCTTTTGCCTGGTCACTACGCGATTGATACGCGCTGCGGGGTAGGACCTCCGCGGTAACGAGTTCAAGAGCGGCCTGACCGCCCTCGAACTCAGGGCGCTCAGAGCCGACTTGACGACGCAAATCTGCTATCGTCAGCCTCCGAGCTTCCAGCACGCATAAGGGCGTGCGGATCTACCGGCTCGGCGCTTGTCGTCCAGAAGGATTTGGCCGTTCATCCGGACGATGTGGCACCGGGCCGTTGAATACGACACCAAGTTGGGGCGTCACCTCTCTGAGGGGCGCCCCTTCTGCTACGTCATGACCACTCCAAAGTCCGCAGGATGACCCCCGGGTGGCAGCACGGACAGCCCGGGACGCGAAGGCGTGCCGGGCGGGTTGAGGACGCTGCTGGGGGAGCTGGTGGGCCGGGCGTGCCGGCGCGGGGGACAAACGCATGGTTTCGCCGCAGTGGGGGGCGTAACCAACGCAAATCTCGGGGTGTCGTCTACAAGACGGCACGCATGGGGTTGTACCCTCAAGGGGTGCTCCTCGGTTAAAGGGTTCGAATGACCGATGGGGCAAAGGGGCCGGTCTCCCCGCCACGGGATTCCGACTCCGCCAGAAGACGGCGGCGGCGGCTTCTCGCCCGGATCGGAGTTGGCGCTCCGGGGCGGACGAGTCGTCGTCGCCGCATTTTCTGGCCAGACCTCGCGTAACGCGACGTCCTGCGTGGAACCGTACACGCGAAGTGGCCGCGCTGGCCCGTGTGACACGCAAGAACTGATCAGGCGAATCAGGGCACTCTTCTGCACAGCTCACCCTGCCCAACTCGCGGCCAGGCACAGCCCTGCTGACGCTGACGGTGTCTGTGCTGGTCACGGCGAGGGTCCCCCCTTCTGGGGCTGGTGAGACTAAGCGGTCCGGAATGAACCCGGACCGGTGTGGCCAAGGCTGGTCAGTCCTCGGGGGCGCGGCGGCGGCGCTCGGCCGGGAGTCTTTCGGCGGCGGTCATGGTGAGGCGGCTTTCAACACGTCGGCCCAGGCGATGCACATGCGCAGTCGCCGTCTTGTTGGGGTCGAAGGGAAGAAGAACCCCCCTTGCAAGATCGTGACCGCCGAGTGCGGCTGAATCGGGTGGACTGGTGCCGGCCCGCAGGTGGCCCCGGTCGGCGCTCATGGCCGCGGCTCCGTCCCGGGTGTGGTTTTGGTTTCGGCGAGACGCTGGGCGTCGTCGGGATGGATGGGACCGAGAGCAGCCACCCACGGGTCGGTCAGAAAGTCGTATGCCTCCCACGTCCACGTTTCGGTGGTGCCGATCAGGTCGCGGGCGGCCAGCGCGAGGATCGGGTTGCCGTGGTCGACTCCTGCAGCGGTGACCCACCAGTACCCGGCGTCGCCTAGGGCGTCCTCGACGGCAGTGAGATAGGCGTGGACACGGCCGTCGAGGTCGAGTTCGTATTGGGCGTCGGTCTCCTTGTGGAAGATCTCCTGCGGGCTGCCCGGGGTGGTCTTGACGTTCAATTCCTTCTCGCCGGTCTCGATGGCGGCGGGGACAAGCTCGGCCTGTGGGCCTAGGAACAGGCCGATTGGCTCATTACGGATAACCGTCCAGTCGTCGGCTTCGAAGTAGCCGTCGCCGAGGTCGGTGATGGTGCCGATCGGTTCCACGGCAGCGACCTGCCAGTGCTTAGCGAGGTCGGCGATCGAGTCGGCGCCGGGGTAGCCGTCGGTGATGTTGGCGGCTGGGAGGCGGCGCGGGTCGCTGTTGACCGCCATGGCGTCGTCGGTCCCGATCTGCCAGCCGACAGAATCGCCCGTCAACACGAGGGTGTAGTAGGTGGTCATCTGTTTGGTTCCTTCCTCATCAGGAAGTGGGCGGATCAGTTGGTCGGCGGCCAGGCGTAGATGTCGCGCGGCGGAATGTGAGAACCGTCGCGGATGGCCTGGATGGCGGCCTGGACGTCGGCCAGCAGGTAGCCGCGGCGCCGTTCGGGGCCGAAGGCTTCCTTGGCGGGGGCGATGCCGCAGCTCTCCATCAGCACGGAGAACTTCTTGGCCGTCAGCTCCGGATCCAGCTGGCCAAGCAGCGCAAGGATGACGTGGGTGTGGAGCCGGTCGGTCCGGTGCGCGGCATACACGCTCTCAAGGTCGGTGAGAATCTGCGGGACCGGTCGCGGGCCCAGGCCGGCGGTCTGCGACTTGGCGGCTCGGACGCGGCCGCGTGTGTCGGCCGGAGCCGCCGGGGAGGCGTGCGCGGGGCTGGCGGGAGGGGCCGCGGGTGCCGGCTGGGTGGCGGCCGCGGGGCTGGCGGTGAACAGGTCCGGCCATTCGGAAGCGGCACCGACCAGGACAGGCCGCCGGGCTTCGGCGGTCACCAGATCGGCAGGGTCGGCCCAGTCGGCGGCGCTGGTCACGGTGGGCACCGTCGTTGCGGGGGAGCCCATCGTGGGCCAGTCGGCCGCGCTCGGCGCCGGCCTGGTGGAACGCGGGACTGGCACGCCTTGCTTGACGTTGTCGTCGAAGGCTGGGGGCAGCGTGCTGGGCAGGGCGGCGTAGACGGTGTCGTCGTCCTCCTCATCGTCTAGGTCGCCGGTGAAGTGCTCACGCATCCGGGCGTAGCGGTGCAGGTAGGCCTCACCGGCGGCGGCGATTCCGGCCTCGTCGAGTTCGGGTCGCTGCTCGGCGATCTGCAGGGCGGCGTTGACGATCTGAAGCGGTTTGATCAGCCGGGCTTTGAAAGCGCGAGGCGCGGTGCCACCGGCGCCGTACTGGATGAAGGCGCATCCGGGGGTGGGCAGGTCCTTGGTGGTGATGCCCCTGTTCCAGTCGAAGACGTAGGCCAGCTCCGCGTCGGTGTCGACGAAGGTGCAGATCTTCAGACCGGACTGGGCCTTGAAGTCGGGGTTGATGGTGGTGCTCACGCCGCGCAGCGCGGAGGCGACCACGTTGACGCCGGCGTCCCGGGCGATCTCCTGGATCTCGTGTAGCCCGTCACGGATCTGGCCGATCTTGCCACGTGCGGTGGGGGCGAGAACGGTCTTGCCTTCGTCGACGATGATGACGATCTCGGGGAGTCTGCGGGAGATCGGCAGCAACCGGCTGTTGGCAGCGATCTTGAGTTTGCGGTAGGACTTCTTGCGGTCCTTGGCGATCGCCAGGGCGGCCTCCACCATCAGCAGCGCCTCGCCGGGGGTACAGGCGGCCCAGTCGAGGGAGGGCCGGTCGCACTCGTCTTCCAGCCACGGGTGGAGCCACTGCTGGCTCATGCCGCCGCCGTTGAGGTCGATGTGCCACACCAGCGCGTCGCGGCACAGCCCGACGCCGAGGGTGAACAGGTCCAGAAGGTTGGTCTTGCCTGAGCCCTTCTGCCCCACGACCAGGCCCGACAGTTCCCGCAGCGGGGCGGACACGACCGACCCGTCGTGGTATTCGCCCAGCGGGACGGGCTCCAGAATGGTTCGCTGCTCGCCGAGGTCGTCGGGCTGGGGGATGTCCTCATACAGCCGGTTGACGGTGGAGACCCGCAGGATCGCCGAGCCGTAGTGGTAGCCGTCGGCGACTTCGACGCCGCAGCCGATCGGCAAGCGAGCGTCGGCGGCCAGGCCTGCAGCGCCCCGTTCCAGGTTGGCTTTGGTTGCGCCGCCGGTGGGCAGGTCGACGTGGACGTCGTAGCCGGTGCCGGTCTGCCAGTGCCGGATGTCGGTGACGGTGACGTGGATGCGGCAGACCCGGTAAATCCGCTCGGCCCAGCTGCGGCCGACCTTTCCCCCGCCGGCCAGCACCACCGAACTACCGGTGTGCTGGCCGGCCGGGCGGGTGTGGTTGGCGAACGGTGCGGTGATCCCGAACGCGACCATCTCGACGGCCAGGGCGACCAGGGTGTCGCGCTGGAACGGGGAGACGACCAGGGTCCAGGTGAGCCAGCCGCCCGCGCCGGCCCAGCAGCTCATCCGGTAGATCAGGGCGGTCGGGGTGGCGTGGCGGTGGGCGCTCACCAAGGCAGTGCCCAACGCGCCGACGGCGGCCGCGGCCACGCCCCAGATGGGGCTCAGGTGCACGGCGTTACCGATGGCGGAGGCGGTGGCCAGCCCCAGTCCCGCCTGAACGGTCGCCGAGACCGGGCCGCGGGGGACCAGGGACCAGTCCACGGTCTTGGTGTTGCGCTTGCTCCTGGTGGTGCCCACCGTCGGTGCTCCTTTGGTGCGAGAACTGTGTGCGGATGCCAGGTCGGTGGGGGTCAGACATTCCAGGCATGCTCGTTGGTCCGCGGGGCCTGTTCCCGCTGGAGATCCTTGGCGTGGACCTGGCGGAACAGCACCGAGATCTCCTCGGCGATCGGGACCAAATCGGCGACCTGCTTGTACAGCTGGAAGATCCGGTCGACGACGGCCGGGTGGATGGGGTACTCGGCCTGCAGCCGCTGGGTGTAGGTGCGCACCGCCATGCCGACGCCCACGGGCACCTCGCGCAGCTGGTCCAGCTCGCGGGCGACCTGGAACATGTCGACGGGAGCGTGCGCGGCCGCGGCCGCGTTCATTTCGGCCGCGACAGCGGCCAGCGGGAAGGTTGTGGACATCGTCCTGTTCCTCCTAGTGGTGGTGGTTGTGTGCTGCTCGGGCCGCTGCCTGCGGCGGCGCCGGTCGGGGCCGTAGGCTGCCGGGTCCAGCGGGTCGGGGGCGGCCTGCTTGGGCGCCGGGCCCTTGGGGCCGGACCCGGCAGCAGGCTGGGCCTGGGCCGGTGGTTCATCGGGCAGGCCGCGCCAGCGCCGGTACCTGCGCATGGCCATCGCCACCACCGGCCATGCGATGTCGCGCTCGGCACTCCAGGCCCGCCACCGGCGCCGAGCTGCGGCGGCGGCCCGGCCACGACGCGTCGTCGGGGCGGTCTCTCCTGCCGGCGCCGCGCCGCCATCACGGCGGTTGGCACTGCTGTTGCCCGGCCGGTTGCCGGTGGCTGCGCCGCGGCGCCCCGCCGCGCTGGCGGGACCGCCCTTGCCGCGACGGCCCGCGGCGCTCCCCGCTCGGCCACTACGTCCTGTGCTGGTTCCGCGTCGGCCGTCGGCGGTGCGGGGGGCCAGGCCGGGGAGGCGGCGGATGCCGGGGATGCGCCCGGCCGCTCTGCGCAGCCGTCCGACCGGCTGGCCGGGCTGTCCTGTCCCGGCCGAGCCGTCCCAGGAGCCGCCTGATCCGCGGCCGGCACGGCCTCCGCGACCGCTCGGACCGCCGGTCAGGATCCCGCCACGGCCCGCTCCGGAGCGGCCCGTGCCGGAGCGGTGGCCGCCGCCGAGGATGGGCGACCTGCCGCCCGATCCGCCACGACCTGTGCTGCCGCGGCCGGGGCTGCCCAGCACCGAGCGGGGCCCACCACCCCCGCCGCCCCGGCGCCCGCCACTTCCGCCGCCCAGCACACCTGCGCCGCCGGTACGGACGGTGCGGGTGCGGGTGGTGGTCCAGTTGTCCGCTGAGCCGTTGCTGCGTCGGGTGCGGGCGCGGCGGGCGATGGCGACTGCGCCGTACCCGCCTACGCCCACTCCGAGCAGCAGCCCGATCAGGCCGAAGAACTCATAGATGAGCACGCCACCGATGCCCAGCAGACAGGCCGCGGCGATCAGGAGCTGGCCGAGCGGTGGCCCGCCGCGCTCGTCGTCGTCCTCGTCGGCGTCGTCTGTGGTGATGGGGTTCATCGGCATCGGTGCTGGCACTTCCGCCTGGGGGGCGGGGGCGGCCTGCTGCGGTACTCCTTCTTCTTCCGGTTCTTCCGGCACGGCGTGGGTCTGGGTGGCCTCAGGAGTGGTCTTCACTTGCGCCTCCGTGCCGGCGCACCAGACGCCAGTTGTCGGCCGAGGCCACCCGCAACCACCAGGCCGGTGGCCCGTACAGCCACACCCGGGCAGCCGTGGCAAGGCCGATGAGGGCGGCCAGCGTGGTCGCCGGGCCGTTGGCCATGTAGGCAGGGCGGGTCAGCAGCCACCAGGAGACCGGGGCTGCCACACCGCTGTAGAAGACGGTGTCGGCGATCCGGCCCGCCAGGGTAGG
>CAZLIE010000165.1:0-8065 GCA_964559345.1 uncultured Terriglobales bacterium | reverse complement strand
AGCAGACCCGTATTTGAGTGTGGTGATTCGACAGAAGCTGCCCGGCGCTTCATTCCTTCCCGGACACGTCGAAGCTTTGGTGGATATTCGTAATCTGCTGGCGCAGGGTTACAGGCCATTCTTAAGCCCGGACGGACGGACACTTTACCTTGTGCAGTCGGCTCGCGCCGTCCGCGGCGGTCTTGCCTTTACCTTCTAGGCGAGTTTTTTGCGGGTGCAACAGGCGGAAGAAGGTCTGGTCGCGACCGCCTTCTTCGCCCCTTAGCGGTCCACGTCCGCGGGAAGTTCCGAGCCCTCATCATCGACTGTTAAAGAAGGCGGGAATTCAGCGATCTCGTTTGGATCTCTGGTCGCGTTATCCAGTTTGCGTTGTTGCTTACGGGCCGCTTTTTCCTGCTGTTTTTCGCGGCGCGCCCGTTCCTTTTGGAGTTTTGTGAATGTTGTACGTGAGCGTCCTGCCAAAAGATCTCCTTTAACCTAATTCTAAACCCATTCGGCCGTTTTCTCCTGATTCTGCTTGGCTGTTCAGAATGTCAGGATTTCTATTTCTTGCGCGGCCGTAATCGATCCAGAAAATTCAGCCGAAATCGGTCAAATTACAAAAAATAGGTTGCGTTTGCTGGCCGGCTGCTTTTTGCAAATGCCCAGCAGGTTAGTAATCTATCGCGGTGCGTATCTACGCATCACTTCGCCCTCAAGGCAGAAGCGCCCTGCATCAGCACCTGCGGAAACCAGCTTCAATCTTCGAGTGTCCACCGGTCGTCCGCGCTCTTCGCGGTCCAGGTCAGTTCCGGCCTGGGCCCTTTCCATGCGCAGATTCAGCGCTCGTTCCAGGCTGGCGAAATCTCGCCGTTCCAGAGGAGTGAAGAACGTTGTCGCAAGCCCGCTTGCGCCGGCACGGCCCGTTCTTCCAACGCGGTGAACGAAGTCTTCCGGAATATTGGGCAGATCGTAGTTGATCACCTGGGCAATGCCGTCCACGTGAATTCCACGCGATGCCACGTCGGTTGCGACAAGCGCTTGGACCTGGCGCGTTTGAAACGCAGATAGTGCGGAATTGCGCTGAGATTGCGAGCGGTCACCGTGAATTACGGCAACTTTGACTCCAGCCTTTTCGAGTCGTCCCGCAACGCGTTCGCTAGACCGTTTGGTCGCGACAAAAACCAGCGATTGTCCTCGCTCTTCAGCAACTACACGGGCGAGCAACGATGATTTCTGATTGGCGTCCACCTCGTAAGCCTTGAGCTTTACCTTATCGGCTGCTCTGAGCGTGGATCCGACAGCCACGCGGACCGGTTGGCGCAGCATTTCTTCGACTGCGGAAACCACCGATGGTTCGGCAGTGGCGGAGAAGCACATTGTTTGGCGCTTTTGCGGCAGCAACTGCGTGATACGTCGAATGGCAGGAATAAAGCCCATGTCCAGCATGCGATCGGCTTCGTCCAAAACCAAGGTTTGCACGTTGTTGAGCCGGACGAGTCCACGTCGCAGGAGGTCTTCGAGGCGCCCAGGAGTGGCGATCACCAATTTCGCTCCGGCCCGCAACTGCTTAAGTTGAGTCTTTTCAGGAGCTCCGCCGATGATCAGCGCTGCAGGCGGCAGGAGCTTTCCTGCAAGCTGGTTAAATTGTTCGGCTACCTGGATGGCCAGTTCGCGAGTCGGTACAAGCACGAGGGCAGCCAGTGAAGCGGATTTTTGTTGGAACAGTTTATCGATCATCGGAACGAGGAAGGCCAAAGTCTTGCCAGTTCCGGTTTGAGCGGTCGCGAAAATGTCCTTGCCGAGCAATGCGTGTGGGATTGCCGCGGCTTGGATCGCCGTCGGCGTTTTAAAGCCGCAGACGGTCAATTGCTTGTGTAAACGTTCAGTAACGTTGAAATCGTTGAAAGTATTCAATTCTCTTGTTGTCCAGACACACAGCCCGTGTCGTGTTGCACACAGCGATCTCTGGTTTGGACCTTTTCTCAGGTGTGCTGTAGACAAACCGGGCAACGGAAGCGCCCGAGGAGGGATTCTAAGATCAGATCTGGATCGGAAGAACCAACCGGCACCAGCCGGAATCTAAAGCCATGAATAGAATAACACAGGCGATCTCCGTAACACCCTCTGACCGGTAACGTGTGCCGAATCTGACAACTGGAATCCATGCTGCAGCCGCTTGGCGCTAGACCGTCCACCCCTGTCCGGCAAGTTTTTACCTGCGAAATGCAGTTTCTGCCCGGCGTCTGAGTGACATTCAGGTATTCACGCTTGCTAATCAGCTACTTAGACTTTGGAACTAAGGCTGCAGCACTAATCCGATATGGCCGAGCAAGCACTTGCATCCTCTCCGTCTTCTCAAAAGCTCCCGGGTGATTGGCCCGTTCAGCGTAGTGCATTGCGAGTGCATCTTCCGGTCGCCGTGAATGTGACCGGAGCCGGTGTCACCGAGACTGGCAATGTCGCATTGCTCCGAGATATCAGCGCGGCTGGCGCTTTCTTCTATGCTGATCTTGACGTTCAGGCTGGCGACTCGCTGGCCATCCACTTCGTAGTACCTGTTGTGGGACGGCAAATCCGGATCAGTTGTGAAGGGGAAGTGCTGCGTCGTGAAAACTTCGAGGCGCGAGCCACGTCCGGAATCGCCATGCAGTTCCGACGCTACGATCTGGCCAGCGTAGACTAGCCCTCTTTTTTGAGTTTCTGACAGCGATATCCGCCGCCATCACATATTGCACATCCCCTTCCGCTGTTCTATCTTCAAATGTCGATGGGCCTTCTGAGAAAGAACCCCAAACAGGAATTTCACTCCCCAGTCGAGCGCCTCTTAGCCTCCATCGCTACGCTCGAAGAGCAACCTACGTCAAAGGGCGCACATTTCTATCGCACGAGTTTGCGGCGTTTTCAGGCCTGGAGTGAAGTCTTTCATCCGCAAATCGGCGCTGAGCAGCAGGCAGCGTTGCAGTACCTGGACAAGTTGCGCAAAGCCACCGGCAAGCTGAGGGACAGTGAAGTCCACCTGGAAATCGTGAAAGATCTCAAGAACGTGGATGCTAAGGAAAAGAAGAAGCTCGCAGGCGAGTTGAAGTCGCGCTGCAAACGTTTTCAAAAGAAGCTGAGATCCCGGCTCGATGATCCGACAGTTGCCAGTCTCTGGCGCACGTTGTGGCTGTTTCGAGAGCAGCCTCCCCACAGCCCAGAAGCTGCGAGTGTCGACTCAAGTGAAGCCATGACGGCGCTCGCCTTCAAGGAATTTCACGATTTCGTGCAACATCGTCCCAAGCTTTCGCTGGAGAACCTTCACGAGTATCGTTTGAAGGCCAAGCAGTTCCGGTACACGGCAGAGCTGGCGGGCGAAACTGCCGGCACAAAAGAGCTCGTCGAGACGTGGAAGCACGTCCAAGACATCATCGGCGAGTGGCACGATTACCTGACGCTTACCGACATAGCCGCGGATGTCCTCGGAGAAGGAACGACGACCCACTCGACCTTGCTCGATCAGAGGAATCAGAAGTACGCGGAATCAGAGCGGGTGGTGAAAGAGGCGGAACGCAAACTGCTGTCCCACGCTCGCGTGAACTTTGACGCAGCTTCTCATCGAAAGTCTCCGCAGCGTGCCCGTTCCTCGCAACGCGCTGCCAAGGTCGCATAAACATCCTCTCCATGAATATTTTCTAAAAGAGCCTCCGTTCTCCAATGCCCATCTTCGCGGCGGTTGATATCGGCGCAAACTCTGTGAGGCTCAAGATTGCCGAGCTCACGCGACGCAGGCTCAAAGTCATCCACGAAGATCGCGAAGTTACACGCCTCGGCGAATCCGTGTTTCGCAACAACACGCTCTCGCCCGACGCGATGTCCCACACGGTCAAGGTGCTCACGCGGTTCTACCGCAGCGCGCAGAAGTTTCGCGTCGAGCAGGTGCGAGTCGTCAGCACGAGCCCACTTCGCGATTCGAAGAATGCTCGCGCTTTCATCGAATGGGTGAAGTCGGCCCTGGGTTGGCGAATCGACATCATTTCCGGCCTCGAAGAAGGGCGTCTGATCCATCTCGGTGTGCTCTCCAACACACGCATCGAGAACAGAGACGTGCTGATGTTCGACCTCGGTGGCGGGAGCTGCGAACTCACGATCTCCGAGCACGGACACATTCGCGAAATGTTCAGTCTGCCGCTAGGCGCAGTGCGACTGACGCAGGAATTCCTGCTTCACGATCCGCCCAAACAGCGAGAGCTTGAGCGCATGCGCGAATACATCGCCGAGCAGGTGAATCGTATTGCTCCTGCCATCCGAAAATATCGGGTGAACCTCACGATTGCTACGTCGGGCACTGCTGCAGCGCTTGCTGGCGCCGCGCGTGCGGTCGAAGGGCGTTCCAAATACGCCCACACGGTTTCGCGAGCAGCCACCATAAAGCTCGCTCGCGACTTGGCAAGACTGAACGTCGCCGAACGAGCACAGTATTCCGGCATTGGACCGCGGCGAGCGGAGATCATTGTGGGCGGCGCGCTGGTTTTTGCCGAATTGATGACGCATTACGGTTTGCGATCATTCCAGTATTCACCGCTAGGCCTGCGCGATGGTCTGCTCGCGCAAATGGCAGCCGATGCGGACATCGCCACCCGCGAACATCGCCGCCTCGAAGCGGAGCGCGAAGATGCTCTAATTTCACTCGGACGTCGCTATAACGTTGACGCGCGACATGCTGCGCAAGTGCGCGATGTAGTGCTCCAAGTCTATAGGTCGCTGCGCGACATTCATGGGCTGCCTGAAGATTACGAAGTATGGCTCGCTGCCGCGGCGATGCTGCACGAGTTGGGATCGTTTGTAAATCGCATGGGACGCCACCGGCATACGTATTACCTGATCGCCAACTCAGAATTGTTCGGATATTCGCAGGACCAGCGGCTGCTCATCGCTGCCATTGCGCGGTACATTGGCAAGTCCCGACCCAGTGAGCGTGACCGCGAGGTTCGGAACTTGCGACCAGTGGAGCGCGCCATGCTCGATCGCGCGGTGCTTTTGTTGCGCATTGCCCGCGCGCTCAATCAGGGCCGCCGAGGCATTGTCCAACGGGTCCGTGCGCGGGAAAAAGAAGCCGACGTTGTGTTGGAACTACGCGGCAAAGCCGGAATGGATCTGGAAGTATGGGCCGCGGAGAAAGAGCGGGCCTACTTCCGTGACGTCTTCGGGCGCAACCTCGTCGTCGAAGCTGCAGCCTGACCCTGCTCATTCTTTGCCGGCTTCTTGTGCGCCTTGCCGGCAGACGCCCCGTTCGAAGACGTTGATGGCGCGGAACCATTCGTCGATGCAGCCGCTGATGGCGTCGCCTGAAATGCACCAGCCTCGGCGCTAGCCCGAGCGACTCGGGGCGTGAGCATCCACTGGAGCACCATCCGCTTTTGTTCGCTCTCTAGCTTCGCGACTGCGCCCTTTTTGATGCTGACAAAGGCGCGGGAGCCAGCGCCTGAAATCATCTGACCGAGGAACTCGCTGAAGTTCGGATTGTGACCAACCACCATCACCGCTTCGGCTTGAGAATATTTGCGCAGCATTTCGCGGAACTGCTCGTATTTTGCTTCCGGGCGCAACCCAGGTTCGACGTGCAGCTTGCCATCGTAGCCGATCTCGTTTGCAACGAGAGCCGCGGTCTGCGTAGCCCGCTTAAGCGGACTCGTGATCACGGCATCCACATTGACTTGGAGCGCAGATAGGATGCTTCCCATCTGAGTGCATTGGCGCACGCCTTCATTATCCAGCGGGCGCTTCTCATCTTTTTTCGGGCTGAGTTTCTTTTGGCCTGCGCTGGCATGGCGCAGAAAGTAAATCGTCATAATTGCTCAACTCTCTCGCGTTGCCGCGAACGCGGAATGCGCGTCGTTAGCGCGGGTACAGCAGCCAAGGACTCTTTCCCCTCCGCTAATGCTATCAGGAATTCTTGCGTGTTGAAGCGCACTCGGCCGGCACGACCGCGCCCGTTTACTACCAGGCCTGCACGCACATATTCTCCGTCAGGATGCAAAATTCGGGCCTTTGCCGTGTCGGCCAGATATGCAGCCAGAATCTCCTGCTGAACGCGTTGCCGTAGCAATGCATCCCGCACAGGGAACACAACTTCCACGCGTTCGTAGAAGTTGCGGGGCATCCAATCGGGACTGCCCATGTAAAGCTCTTCCTCGCCTCCGTTGGCGAAGGAGTAGATGCGCGAGTGTTCCAGCAAACGTCCCACGATGCTGCGCACGCGGATGCGGTCGCTCACTCCACGAATTCCAGGCCGCAAGGCGCACATGCCGCGCACAATCAAATCGATGTCAACTCCCGCCTGGGAAGCGCGATACAAAGCCTCGATTACAGGTTTGTCGAGCAGCGCATTCATCTTCGCGATGATGCGGGCCGGCCGCTTGGCGGCCGCATGCTCGGCCTCACGAGCAATCAATGCAAGTATGCGCTCGGCGCAATCTACAGGAGCAACCAGCAACGGATCATAGTGAGGCTGGTCCGCGTATGCCGTTAGAAAATTGAAGACTTCCTGTACCGATTCGGTAATCTCTTTGTCGGAGGTGAAAAGGCTCAGGTCGGTGTAGAAGCGCGAGGTGACTGAGTTGTAGTTGCCGGTACCGAGGTGAGCATACCGGCGCGTCACCCCGTCAGGATCGCGCCGGACGATCAGCAGCAATTTGCAGTGGGTCTTGAGTCCCACCAGTCCGTGGAAGACCTGCACGCCGGCATCTTCCAGACTGCGCGCCCAGCGGATATTCGAAGCTTCGTCGAAGCGAGCCTTCAATTCAACTACGACTGTTACTTCTTTCTTGGCGGCCGCTTCAATCAGCGCCTGGATGATTGGAGAATCTTCGCTCGTCCGATACAGAGTCTGCCGAATCGAGATGACCTTCGGGTCGCTCGCGGCGTTCTCGACCAATCCGACCACGGCATTGAAGGAGTCGAAGGGATGATGAAGCAGGATGTCGTGCTTGCGAATCTCCTCAAAGATGTCCCGTGACTTGCCGGTGAGGTGCAGCTCGCGGGCAACGAACGGTTTGAACTTGAGATCGGCTCGCTGAGTCTGATCGTAAATGCTCGAGACGCGCGAAAGGTTAACGGGTCCATCGGTGCGGAAGACCTGCCACTCTTCAAGAGCAAAATTTCCGCGCAGCCGTTCGACAATTTCCGGAGCAGCCTGGGCCTCGATCTCAAGCCGGACCGCATCTCCTTTGCGCCGGTTGTGAAGCTCCGTGCGAACCGACTCGAGAAGGTTTCGCGACTCCTCTTCCTGCAGATAGAGATTGCTATTGCGGGTGACACGGAATGCGGCAGCCGAGATGATCTCGTATCCACGATACATCTTCGCCGCGTGTGAAGCCACCAGGTCAGCGAGAAAGACATAATCGAAGGTCCCGCTTTGCGATGGCACGCGCAAAACACGGGGAAGGGAGCGTGGCACCGTAATCACTCCCATATAGATCGCGGAGGATCTCCGACGCCGTCGCAGAAGGAATCCAAGACAAAGTGCCTTATTGGCGACTCGTGGAAAGGGATGCGCCGGATCGATAGTAATAGGAGTGAGCAAGGGATCGACTTCGCGCTCGCAGTAGTCGTCAAGAAAGTCGGAGGCATAATTGTCGAGTTCGTTCAATTCCAGAATGCGAATGCCGTGCTCGGCAAGCGACGGACGCAAGCGCTCGTTCCACGAGGCATATTGTGAGTTCACGAACTCGTGCGTCTCTTTGTTGACGCGCTCTAGCTCGTCCTCTGGCGTGAGCCCATCAGGGCCGGCGGTGGTGTAGCCATCCTCAATGCGCTGCAAAAGGGAAGAGAGTTTCACCTCGAAGAACTCGTCGAGATTGCTGGCCGTGATGCTTAGGAATTTCAGCCGTTCCAGCAGCGGATTGGTCTCGTCCTCAGCCTCCTCCAAGACCCGGTAGTTGAACTTGAGCCATGAAAGTTCGCGGTTGATGAAGTAAGCGGGCTTGTCAACGGAAGGACGTGCCATGGAAGGGTTTACATCCTGGTGGATCAAGGCGCGAGTTGGCGCTCAGATGCCTATCGCAGTGTACCGCAGGCGCAGGATGGATTTGAAGCACCCGAGCCG
>CAZLIE010000164.1:0-8214 GCA_964559345.1 uncultured Terriglobales bacterium | reverse complement strand
TGACGCAGGTTATCAATGGCTCGCCGACCTGAAGTTTGGGCTGCAGTTGCTTGAACGAGGCGCTTACGTCAACATCGACACTCCTGGCTACCTGTATCGAAGGCATGCTAGTTCCGACTCGCAAACCAACTGTGTTCCCGAACGCGTGGTAACGGAATTTCTCCGATTGCTTGATGACTTCGGCTGGTGGAATCCCTTGAGTTGGTTCCACGTTGCGTCACTGGGCGCAGAAGGCAGACGAGCAGCTGGAAGAAGTTGGCGGAAGTCTTGTAGTCCTCGAGTTGCATTGAAAGGCCTCTCGTCCCTTGCCGACGTTTTACGCATGCGACAGTTGAGGCAGGGACTCTCGCTTTCAGGTTGTTGAAGCATTCGTCTACGTAAGAAGAAGTAATGACCACCTCTCAACGACCTATAACAAAAAACCGCAACTCGCTCGATATTTTGTTTGTGCTTAAGTCGTTTTACTTGTGGGCGCTCACTAAGGTTCTACACCGAAAGCTTCTGAGCGTAGCGAGTATACCGATCTTGCGCGCCTTGCCGGTGGTCCGCGGAGCTAATGGAGCCGCCAGCATCGGATCGGATGCCCGCATCTTGGGCACGCTCTACATCACTTTCGACGACCCGGGCTCACCGGGTAGGCTCACGATTGGTAAGAACTTTATAGCCGAAGCCAATGTGACAATTTCTCCCAGAGGCGGCGAGGTCAGAATTGGCAATGATTGCTTTGTCGGAAAAAATGCCACAATACAGGCGGTTGCAGGCTCATTCATCAGAATAGGCAACGACGTGATGATAGCCGATACCGTAACGGTGATGGCGTCCAATCACAACGTCGACGACGTTAGTACGCCCATGAAACGGCTTCCGGAACTTGGAGTCGGCATCACGATCGAATCAGATGTATGGATAGCCGCACACGCCGTGGTCCTGGACGGGGTAAATATCGGAAGGGGCGCAGTCATTGCTGCAGGTGCCGTTGTCACTCGCGATGTTCCTCCATATGCAATTGTTGCTGGCGTACCGGCGAGGGGTATTGGGTCACGTCTAGATAGGTCAACCGCAAACTCAACTCACAATGTCAACTTCATTCAAACCTAGAGTCTACATAGTCATTCTCAATTGGAATGGCTGGAAAGACACACTTGAGTGCCTCGAGTCAGTGCTTCGGTTAAATTACCCTAACTATGGAATAGTCGTTTGCGACAATGCGTCAACCGACGGTTCGCTGGAAAAACTCCAGAGCTGGGCCGAGGGCAAGCTGTTATCCTCCTGCGCGAGTTCGCAATTAGCACATCTGAGTTACCCACCAGTGCCGAAGCCTCTAGCCTGCATCAGTACTACGGCCGACGAGATCGATGCCGGGCGAGAAATCCCTGATGCAAAGCTACTCTTGATTCAAACAGGCCGAAATCGAGGGTTTGCCGGCGGCAACAACGTGGCTCTTCGATTCCTGCTCGAACGACGACAATTCGATTATGTCTGGTTGTTAAACAATGACACGGTCGTGGACAGAGACTCGCTCAGTGCAGCTGTGGAGCGGATGGCGCACAAGCCGCAGGCGGGAATGTGTGGATCCACCCTTGTTCGTTACCATCAACCGGGCTGTGTGCAGGCACACGGTGGCTCGGTTTACAACCGCTGGGTCGCCCGAGGGGGGCACATTGGGCAATCGCAGTCGCTTGCGACGTTGCCACAAGCCGAATCTATCGAGAGAAGGATGGCATATGTAGTAGGGGCATCTATGGTTGTATCGAGGTCGTTTCTGAACGACATCGGTCTGATGAATGAAAACTATTTTCTTTACTTCGAGGAGATTGATTGGGCAACCCGTGCCCGTGGCAAGTACCAGCTTGCCTACGCTCCAAAAAGTATCGTCTATCATAAAGAAGGTCAATCGATCGGCACGGCAATCAAGAGAGTGGATCAAAGCTTATTGGCGGAGTATTACGGCAGTAGGAATCGGCTGACATATACGATACTCCACTGCCCCTTTGCCGTTCCGACGGTAGCGCTCGCACTACTGATCAGCGCTGCTCATCGCGCCATTCATGGTCGCTGGGGCCATGCGCGAGAAGTGTGTCGCGCCTTTGGGGCGCTCTGCAGCGCCGTTTCAGAACGCAAAATAGCTATACGCAGCTGTTAATGGATGGCGAGTCGATGTCCCTGCCTATTCAGTCCCGCCCTGCATTGAACTTCGGAATGCCCTCGGGGCCAATGCGTCTAGAGACATACAGTTTGCGCTCCACTGTGTGGGCACTATTTTCGGCGGCCCTTGTCATTCATTGGTATGTGGACCTGAGGTTTTTTTACTTCGTAATTGTGTTCAACCTCGTGTTGCTCCTTTTTAAATGGAAATTTGAGGTAGATCGCGGGCTTTTTCTTTCGTTGTTGTACTTGTGGATTGCCGGAGCAATAAGCGTTGTGTCCGGTACGAATAGTGCCCGTTTGTTCCTGCAAGAGGCACTGGGGATCACAGTATGCGCATTTTATTTTTATCTATTTTTTCGTCAGCAGCGATTAGACGTTGCAGATATCTTTGACGAGTACGCGAATGTCGCCTACTACATTTGTGGTTTGGGCCTCGGCATATCAGCCGTTGCGTCGTTGTGGCGACGAGAATTTGTGCCGGTCCAAAGCATTATGACCGAACCGGCCCAATTTGCCGCAACTGTTCTTCCTGGGTTCTACTACTATTTGGCTTCGCATTTACATGGTCGCGGAGACGGAAACAACGCGCTGAAGAAATCGCTTGTCATGTTGCTTGCGGTCGTATTCTCCAACTCCGCTGTAGGCTTCTTGGGCCTTTTTGCGTCACTCATTCTGTTAGCACGTGGGCGCAAGTTATTGATAGTGGGGATGTCCATTTTTGTCGTTGCTTTGATGAGTGTTCTTTATACCGTTAATGATCATTTCCGGGTACGACTCGACGATTCTGTACGAGTTCTGCGGGAGGCGAACGTCGAAGATGTGAATCTCAGTACCTATGCGTTGCTTTCAAATGCGTTTGTCTCGTGGTCCGCACTACATGATCGTCCAATATTCGGGTATGGGATAGGCGCTCACCAAATTGCCCATCATATCTATTTGCCTGAGTTGCCTGGTATGGCGACTGTGCCGAAGGAGTACATGGACATTAATGCGAAAGACGCGAATTCGCTGCTCTTCCGTATAGCGTCTGAGCTGGGCTTGGTTGGATTGCTTTTAACCGCTGTATTCTTAGTCAGATGCACCCTGAGCGGCCGCTCGCGATTGGCAGATATCAGCGCCGCCGTAATGGTCTATTTATTTTTGAAACTACTTCGCGAAGGCCACTGGTTTTCGCCGGAAATGTATTTCTTCATCTGGACCTTTGTGCTTGTGTTTAGAAAAGCTAAGACTCTGGCTAGCAGTAGCGAACGACCTTTCGAATTCGCAGCTAATGTGATTGAAGCCGGTTGCCTTTAATGCGTATCCTAATAGATCTTACTCAAATACGACTTCAAAAGGCGGGTGTGGGCGTGTACGCCCAAAGCTTGGTGGAAGCCCTACTGAAGCTGGACCGTGAAAACGACTATGTACTTCTAGTGCAGAATGACGATGATGCTATCGTGGATTCGGGAGTCTGTGGGCGGATTATCCGAGTGAATGCCCGCTTGTTTCGTTGGATGCCTCTGAGACTTGCCTTAGAGCAGATATACATCCCATATCTGGTCCTGAAGCACAGAATAGACTTAGTACATTCGCTCCACTACTCGTTTCCATTACTTGCGCGCGCTAAACGCGTTGTGACCATTCACGATCTGACATCATTTTTGTTTCCGGAATTGCACGTTTGGGCGAAGGCGGTCTACTATCGCTGTTTTACGCGGCTGGCAGTTCGGCATGCTGATGGATTGATTTTCGATTCGCAGGCGACGTTGAATGACTGTATGAGGGTTGTTGGTGGGCCAAAGGGAAAGACTTCAGTCGTTTACCTCGGGGTGAATCGGGAAAGTTGGTGCAACATAGCTGAGCGTGACTGCAATATCGTTCTAAACAAGTTTGGGATCAGGAGCGAATATTTGCTATTCGTTGGTACGATTGAGCCTAGAAAAAACTTGGTTCGGCTCGTCGCTGCATTTGATATGTTGGTCGCAAACGGCTTCAATGGTCACCTCGTAATTGCAGGTCACCGCGGATGGCATTGTGAGGAGCTAGACAGGATCCTTGGTCAGAGAGCGCCTGACGATAAGATCATTTTAACGGGGTACATCACTGACGAGGAAAAGTTCGCATTTCTCCGTAGAGCTTTGATATTCGTCTACCCTTCCCTCTACGAGGGTTTTGGCATTCCGGTTTTAGAGTCGCTATCGTTCGGCGTGCCTACGATTACGAGCAATTTGTCTTCATTACCTGAAGTGGCGGGCGCAGCGGCGTTACTTGTTGATCCTCAGAGCGTGTCGCAACTGTATGAAGCTATGCGTTGTCTCGTTGAGAGCAGTCTATTACGCGAAGGCCTGACTCAGAAAGCTTTAGCACAGTCGCAAAAATTTAGCTGGTCCAACACCGCAATTCAAACTCGTGAAATGTACGAGCAGTTTGCTCCTCGTGCCGCTTCATTGCATTCGTAGCGGTGAGCGAGTGAGTTCTGGATACAGCACACAGCGACGTTAGAGCAGGGAGGCCGTTGTTGGAGCATAGTTGCAGCCTAGTTTATCCCTAAGGAGACAAAGTGAACCGCAGAGAGTTATCGACCTTAATTCTTGCCCGCCTCAACGAAGAGCACAACCGTCTTTCGGAAGAATTCCGCGTTCCGGGGAGAATTCAAACATGCACTTTAGAGAGACTTTTGCCTGAAGACGTTGCTGAGCAGATATATCGGGCCTTTCCGAAACCAGAAGAGATGATGGTCCGAAAAACGATCCGCGAACACAAACATGTTGCGGCGCAGATGAACAAATACAATCCTCTTCTGGAAGAGGCTGTGTTCGCTTTTCAGGACCCTCGAATCGTTGGGGCCGTGCACGAAATAACAGGCATTCAGGGTCTACTTCCGGACAACCAGTTGTATGCTGGCGGGATCAGTCTGATGGCAAAGGGGAACTTTCTGAATCCGCACCTTGACAATTCACACGACAAGGAAAGGCAGAATTATCGAGTATTGAATCTTCTGTACTATGTAACACCTCATTGGCAGCAGTCATTCGGCGGTAATCTTGAACTGTGGGACGAGGGGCCGAAGGGGAAACCTCGGGAAATTCACAGCGGATTCAATCGGCTGGTGATGATGGCAACGCACGAAAAGTCTTGGCATTCCGTAAACCAGGTCAAGGTTGATGGCTCGCGCTGTTGCGTATCTAACTACTATTTTAGCCCCAAGCCGCTTGAGTCTCATGAATACTTCCATGTGACTTCCTTTCGCGGCCGCCCCGAACAAATGATCCGGGACGTCGTGCTTCAGGCTGACGGAGCAGCGAGGATGGGTATTCGCAAGCTGTTCAAGAAGGGAGCAAAGGAAACCGAGCATACCTACAAGCGCTGATTACGTAGTGTAGAGCAGGTGACTGTTGATGATTCGCGACCTTGTCATTTCGATCGTCGTATACAACTCCGATGCGGTTCAGTTGCAGAATTGTTTGTTGAGCGCGCTTAGTCCGCAGGCTCAGCCAAACGTAGTTGTCATTGATAATTCCGAAACAGAACGCCTGAAGGCCCTGGTAACTGGGACCGGTGCCGAATACCTGCGGCCACGCACGAACGTGGGTTTCGGTGCCGGCCATAATCTTGCAATTAGACGCTATCTGGGATTGCACAAGTACCATTTGGTCCTGAATCCGGATGTTTACTTTGATCCCGGGGCCTTGGATAGCTTGGTGGAATATATGGACGCCAATCCGCAGATTGGCGTGGTAATACCCAGAGTGTTCTATCCGGATGGCCGCCTGCAGCATCTTTCGAAGCTGCTGCCTACTCCGGTTGATCTCTTCTTTCGACGTTTTTCCCCTGGACCTTTGAAAAGACTGCTTGAACGCAGGGCTGACGTATACGAGTTCAGAAACTTTGATCCTATGCGTACTCTGACAGTCCCGACTTTATCGGGTTGTTTCATGTTCCTGCGGACGAACGTGTTCAGTACCATAGGACTTTTTGACGAGCGCTATTTCATGTACTTGGAGGACGTGGACCTCTGCCGTCGTATTCACCGAGAGTACGACGTTGTCTATTATCCACAGGTTTCCGTCTTTCACGAGTATGCGAAGGGCTCATACAAGAATAGGTCACTTCTCATGCATCACGTGCGCTCGGCCTGCAAGTATTTTTCGAAGTGGGGATGGTTTTTCGATAGGGAGAGAGACTTGATTAATCAAAAAGCGTTGAGTCAGCCGAAAGTTCACTATTCCGTGCAGGGGTCGGAAGCGGAATCTAAGCCACATAGTATAGAGCGTAATTTGTGTGGAACGACTGAAGCTTGGGGCAGATAGGCGCTCAGTCCCGTCTCAGCATCCCACTAAGGTGTTCGCTGGCTTCCCGTTTTGTTAGCGATGATTTACTAGTAAGGTACTTTCGCGGCCAAGTGACTAGGGTGTACGTTTTTCCTCGATTTTTCTGTCCAGTTTTGTGGTAACCACATAAGCTGCTCTCACTGATCAGGACGCCACAATGTCTTTTATCTATACCCCAATCTTTCTCGTCTGCCTGGCACTCAGTTTAGTTTTCACTCGTTGGGTGCGTGACACCGCAATCAGTCAAGGCTGGGTCGCCGATGCGACTTCGCGCCGCCATATCCATCGTCGGCCTATTCCGCGCCTCGGAGGCGTCGCGATCTACCTGGCAGTACTCATCGGTCTCGCCGCTGCCCTAGCCATAGCTCCTCCTCTGCAAAAGGGCGTCTCTTCCGGTTGGAACATTTTTGGACTTTTTTGGCCGGTTACCCTGGTGTTCCTGCTGGGACTTTGCGACGACATCAACTCGGTCAATGCGCGCTGGAAATTTGGCGTGCAGGCGCTCGCCGCAGCTCTTCTGTACGCAGAAGGATATCGCGTTGACTATCTCTACCTAGTTGCCGGAAATAATCCGCTCTACCCGGTGATTTCATTCGCACTGACGATTTTGTGGGTGCTGTGGATCACGAATGCCTTCAACCTGATTGATGGTATGGACGGACTTGCGGCCGGTTCGGCGCTGTTCTCGACTGCGGTCGTCTTCATCGTCTCTGTTGCGCTTGGGAACGCCGTGTGCGCTTTGATCACGGCTGCGCTGGCTGGAGCGATCCTCGGCTTTCTGCGTTTCAATTTCAATCCCGCAAGCATCTTCCTCGGCGATTCTGGAAGCCTGTTCATTGGGTTTGTGCTCAGCGCAGTCGCGCTGGCCGGCTCGCAAAAAGCGCCTACGCTGATTGCAGTCGCGATCCCGGTGCTCGCCTTCGGACTGCCTCTTTTGGATGTTGTCCTCGCGGTGGCGCGGCGCTTTCTCCGTGGGCGTCCGCTGTTCGAACCGGATGCCGATCACATCCACCACAAGTTGCTCAAGCGCGGACTATCGCACCGCAGTTCCGTGCTGGTTCTTTACGGAGTGAGCGCCTCTTTTGCCCTGCTTAGTCTCTTGCTGCTTTCTCCATTTGGATACAAATGGGGAGTTGTTGCCATCGTCGGAGCCGCGGGAGCGTTCATCGGGCTGCATGAATTGCGTTACCACGAGTTTGCCGAAATTCAACATCTCTTCCGCAGGCTTTTCCGACAGAGGCAGACGATCGGCAACAACCTGCGGCTGATCCATGCAGTCGAGGCGATTGCAGTGTGTACGTCCATCAGCGAAATATGCATGGCAGTTACCGAGGCGTTGGAACCCGTTGGATTTGACGCAATTCTGCTCAACTGCCACGAGCTCAATCGTCATGACAGCTCGCTGCTGATCCCGATGGTCCAGAACAAAGATGGAGAACTCGTCTATTCGTGGACAGATGCCGACCCGACGACCTGTCCATGGCGGCTGAGCCTACAATTGGTAACCAGCAACGGCCTGGATTACGGGACGCTCTCAATCGTTCGCGAATATTACGAGAAGCCAATTTTGCTGGATGGGCACGTTTTCGGCGCCTCCAAGCTCACAACCGCGCTCGCGGATGCATTTGAGAGGGCCGTCAGCACAATGAAGGATTCAGGATTACAGCCGGACGAAGCAAGCTTGGAAGCAGCGGATTTGCCGACATCCATGTAAGTCTTTGTCAAGAGGAAACACACGATGTCTCCGGCGCGC
>CAZLIE010000163.1:0-8292 GCA_964559345.1 uncultured Terriglobales bacterium | reverse complement strand
CCGATCGGTTCCTGTCCAAAGACATCAAGAGCAAAATCGCGCTGTTCTGCAACGTCGAAGAGGATGCGGTGATCACGGCAAAAGACGTAGCATCCATCTACGAGGTACCACTCGTCTTCGCACGCGAGGAAGTGGACACGCTCGCACTCCGCTATCTGCACCTGGATGCTCCCGCGCGTGACTTGGCGGCGTGGGAAGAGCTCGTCCATCGCGTCTATAACCCCGAGGACGAAGTTTCAATCGCGATCGTCGGCAAGTACGTCGAATACGAGGATTCTTACAAGTCGTTAAAGGAAGCGCTGGTCCATGCCGCAGTATCACAAAATCTAAAGCTGAACGTGACGTGGGTTGAAGCTGAAGGCTTGGAATCGCGCGACCCGGAAGATCGCTCGTATGAAGCGCAACTTCAGGGTTTTGACGGAATTCTTGTACCCGGAGGATTTGGCAAACGCGGGATTGCCGGCATGTTGAACGGAATCCGCTACGCGCGTAAAAATCGAATTCCCTATTTTGGAATTTGTTTAGGAATGCAAACCGCCTGCATTGAATACGCGCGCAATGTCTGCGGACTGCATGACGCCGATTCCAGCGAGTTCGATCCGAGCACGCCTCATCGCATCATTTACAAACTACGCGAACTCAAAGGAATCGATGAGCTAGGCGGTACTATGCGGTTGGGAGCATGGGAATGCAGGCTCGAGCCAGATACCATCGCAGCTCGCGCCTATGGCAAGTCCGAAATCAGCGAGCGCCATCGTCATCGATACGAATTCAACCGCGAATACGAGTCCCTGTTGACCGGCGCGGGGCTTCGTCTCACCGGTTCGACTCCGGACGGAACCTACGTCGAGATCGTCGAGATTCCCGACCATCCGTTCTTCCTCGGATGCCAGTTCCATCCGGAATTCAAATCGAAGCCGCTTGAGCCGCATCCACTCTTCCGCGAATTCGTGAAGGCATCGTACGAGAACCGGCGTTCGCGTCATGCCGAGCAGAGCGATGTGGAAGAAGAGCTCTTTCTCCGACCGGAAAAAGTCGGAAGGCGTTGAGCCGATAACTCGGCTTCCGTTTGCCTGCAGCGGTTATTTCTGGAATAAATAGAGATTCTTCGTCTGCGATCCGGAAATGATCACACCACCACTCGAATTCGAAGTTGGCAATGTACACATCGGCGCAGGCGAACTCTTCCTCATCGCTGGTCCGTGTGTCATCGAGAATGAGGGCCACGCCATGAAGATGGCCGAGGCCATCAGCAGGATCACCCGCGAGCTCAAGATTCCATACATCTTCAAGGCCTCATACGACAAGGCCAACCGCACTTCTATAAAGAGCTTCCGCGGACCAGGGCTGAAAGAAGGCGCACGCATCCTGCGCAACATTGCGGAAGCGTGTCGCGTGCCGGTGCTGACTGACATCCATGAACCCAGTCATGCAAACGCGCTCGCCGATGCCGCCGACGTCCTGCAGATTCCGGCCTTCCTCTGCCGCCAGACCGATCTCCTAGTTGCAGCGGCGAAGACAGGACGGGCCATCAACATCAAGAAGGGACAGTTCGTTGCGCCCTGGGACATGCGCCACGCGGTTGCGAAAATCCGCGAGAGTGGCAACGACCGAGTGTTTCTGACTGAGCGTGGATCCACCTTCGGCTACAACAATTTGGTCGTGGATATGCGGGCGCTCGCCATCATGCGACGGCTCGCACCGGTCGTCTTCGATGCCAGTCACTCTGTCCAACTGCCGAGCGCCGGCGCCAGCGATGATGGTAAGCCGCAGCAAAGCGGAGGCCAGCCGGAGTTCATCCCCTTGCTCTCCCGGGCTGCGGTAGCGGCCGGCATCGATGGACTCTTCGTCGAGGTACATGACAATCCTGAGCGGGCTAAGTCCGACGGCGCCAACGCCCTTCGGCTCGACAGCCTCAAATCCACGCTCCAGCAGTTGCTCGCCATTCAGCGCGCCGTCTCCGCGTAGAATTCCAGCGAAACCCGCGGTGGGTTAACAGGAAGGTTACAGAGGATTACGGAGAGTACATGAAGTCCGCGGGGCACGCCTCTGCCGACAGTGGATGATGCTCCGAACGGAATTCCCTGCCTTTCCACAGAGAAATTCCTTCCGTATTTTCTGAATTCGGCTAATAATGCCGAGCACTTGGCCATGCCACAATTCAACTTCAGGATATCTCCCTGGCCTTACTTGCTCGCGGGGCTCAGCTTATTTCTCTTTTCGGGAGTCGCATGTCCACAGTCGGACGACGTCCATATCATTCCGCGCATCGATCCCGCGGCCACGCTCGCCCGCGCAGCCAGTGCTGGTCTCGCCGGCGGAACAAAGCTGATGCGCATCGATGTAGATCTCGTGCTCGTGCCGGTCACTGTTACTGATACGAAGAACCACCCGATCCTCGATCTAGCCAAGGAAAACTTCAGCCTTTTCGAAGCAGCGAACCAGCAGAAAATCCAATACATGTCAGCCGAGGACGCGCCCATGTCGGTCGGATTGTTGGTCGATCTCAGCAGCAGCATGGCCGACAAGATCGAGGCCGTCCGCGAAGCTGCGATCCAGTTCTTCAAAAACGCCAACCCTGCCGACGACTACTTTGTGATCACCTTCGCCGACCGTCCAAAACTGCTGGCCGACACCACTCAATCAATTGAAACGATTGAAAGCAACCTCGCCCAAGCCAAGCCCAAAGGCAATACCGCCCTTGCGGACGCCATTTACATGGGCGTCTCGAAGCTTCGCCACGCCAAGTACTCGCGCAAGGCGCTGGTCATCATTTCGGACGGAGGCGACAACAACAGCCGCCATTCGCTGCGGCAGGTGAAGAACATGGCTCGCGAGTCGGACGCCCAGATCTATGCCATTGACGTTTG
The DNA here is from genome assembly GCA_964559345.1 of uncultured Terriglobales bacterium. Lineage (GTDB taxonomy): Bacteria > Acidobacteriota > Terriglobia > Terriglobales > Acidobacteriaceae > Gp1-AA112. Next base: position 5,422 of record CAZLIE010000163.1, on the reverse strand, counting down.
CGATGCTCCCACTTTACTGCTGACGAAAAAGCTCGAAGAGCGCTTTGGAAGACAATGGCTGACGCAAGTCACCGAATCGACCGGAGGACGCACTCTGGTCGTCGATGATCCCAACCACATCCCCGAGGCGGCGGCCCGCGCCAGCCTCGAGCTCCGCAATCAGTACGTCCTTGGCTACCATCCCGCCGACAATAAGCAGGACGGCAAGTGGAGAAAAATCACAGTGCGCGTGACGCGCTCAGCCATGCTACTTCCATTGCAGGTTCACTACCGGACAGGCTACATCGCGCGCCGAGATTGATTAGGAAATCGGAGTCTTGAATGGAAGCGGCCGCCCTCCAACGCGCGCCATCCACACACCGCGTAAGCGGTGAGTTGCCGCATGTAGGAGTACCCTCCAATGGCCGAACGCCGACAGCCGAAAGCCGATAGTGCCTTCCCGTTACAATTGACTCTTTTACCTCAATCACAGGGAGAGTCATGCATCGCTGGTCCCAACTTTTTATTCCCACGTTGCGCGAAGCGCCTGCCGACGCTGAAGTGGCAAGCCACAAATTCCTGGTTCGCGCCGGTTATGTGCGCCAGCTTGCCGCGGGAATCTACTCGTATCTGTTCCTCGGACAGCGCTCGGTAAACAAGATCGTCGGCATCATTCGTGACGAGATGGACAAGATCGGACAGGAATTTCTTCTGCCTGCGCTACATCCGCGCGAGTTGTGGGAGGCGAGTGGACGCTGGTCCGTCATAGGCGACAACATGTTCCGCCTCAAGGACCGTGGAGGCCGCGATCTCGCCCTTGGCTTTACGCACGAAGAAGTCATGACCGACATTGCGTGCAAAGAGCTGCGCAGCTACAAGCAGCTCCCACAAATCTGGTACCAGATTCAGACGAAGTTCCGCGATGAACCCCGTCCCAAGTCGGGATTGCTTCGGGTGCGCCAGTTCATCATGAAGGACGCGTACTCCTTCGACATCGATGCCGACGGACTGGACGTCTCTTATCGCAGGCATTACGACACGTACACCGCAATCTTCAAACGTTGTGGACTGAAGTTTGTAGTGGTCGAAGCGCACTCGGGCGCAATGGGCGGCTCGCAGTCGCACGAGTTTATGGTCTATACCGATGCCGGCGAAGACATGGTCGCCAGTTGTCCAAATTGTGGATACGCGGCGAACCTCGAGAAGGCGACTTCGAAGCTCGATCCAGTTGAAGACTTGAAGGCCAGCGGCGACGGCAAGCCTGAGCTCGCACACACTCCCGGCAAAAAGACGATTGAAGAGGTCGCCGAATATCTCGGCGTCTCGCCACGGCAAAAGATCAAGACGCTCGCCCTGATGGGCAGCTTTGATGGCGATAAGGGCAAAACAGTGGAGCGGCCTATTGCAGTGTTTGTCCGCGGCGATCACATGGTCAATGAGGCCAAGCTGCTCGCTGCCGTCGGCGCCCGTGAGGTGCGTCCGATGCACGCCGAAGAAATCGAGATGCTGTTCAAATCTCCGGCCGGCTATCTCGGTCCAATTGGAATTACAGGGTTCCACGCGGTCGTGGTTGATAAGGCGTTGGAAGGCCGCCAAAACCTGATCGCCGGTGCCAACAAACAGGATTACCATTTGCGCAACGTCACTCCCGGCCGGGATTTTGAGGTTCAGAAATATGCTGACGTGCGTAACGTCGAAGCCGGCGAAGGCTGTCCTAACTGTGGAACCCCGATGGTCGTAGCCAAAGCCGTCGAGATCGGGCACATCTTCAAGCTCGGCTACAAGTATTCCGAGTCTATGGGCGCGCGCGTTCTCGATCAATCGGGCAAAGAAGTGGCGCCGATTATGGGCAGCTACGGAATCGGCGTAGAGCGCATTCTCACGTCTTCGATTGAGCAGAGCAATGATAAGGACGGCTTCTGGCTGCCCCGCAGCATTGCGCCGTTTGATGTCGTCGTGACGCCAACCAACATGAGCGACTCAACCCTGAGCAGCACCGCATCAGAGCTCGCCGAAACCCTCACTCTCGCAGGATTCGACGTGCTCCTCGACGACCGCGACGACCGCGCCGGAGTGAAGTTCAAGGATGCCGACCTGGTCGGCATTCCCTATCGCATCAATGTTGGCAAGAAGGTTTCCGAGGGCAAGGCGGAGCTCGTTCGGCGCTCGACTCGCGAATCTCTCGATGCTAGCATTGCGGAAATCCCGGCAAAGCTGCAGGAAATTGCGAAGGCCGAGGCATGATTCCGTTCGTTCATTGACGTAGAGATGCCAAGACTGAAAGCAATCTTAGGAATTGCGCTGGTAGTTGCCTTTTTCTATTACTGCGTGAAGGTGCTTCCGCCGTACATCCAGAATTACCAGTTTCAGCAAGAGATCCAAAGCATCGCTCGCAATACCCAATTCGGCTATGCAACTGAACCCGCCATTCGCGAAGAGGTCAGAAGAAAGATCGTGGATTTAGGCGTCCCGCTGAACATCGACAAAGTGCTCGTCACCAAAGACAGTAACGGCGTCACCATCGCGGCACAGTATTCTGTCCACGTCGATCTGCCGGTCCACCCGATGGACATCATATTCAGTCCGGCTACAAGAAATGGCGATAAGATCGATTTACCGCCGGGCCAATATCAATAAGTGGCAGCCCCATCAGGTGGAAGCCTCGGTATTCATACTGCGCCGTCACCAAAACCTCTCTCTTTGAACCTGAGCTGTTAATTACTGCCCTGCGGAGCCTGTACAGCCGCTACGTCCGTCGTTCCAATCGCGTCGCCTGAGAGCACTAGCTCCACGCGCCGGTTGCGCTGGCGGCCTTCTGAAGTGTCATTGGATGCAATCGGCTGCATCTTGCCTAATCCGCGTGCACTGATCGACGGCGGAGGTACGCCCTGTCCGATGAAGTACTCGCGAACCGCGTCGGCGCGCTGCTCAGATAAGTGCTGGTTGTAATCATCGGAGCCGACTGCGTCGGTGTGCCCTTCGATGGCAATCTTCAAACTCGAATAGGCGAGTAGGATTCCCGACACCTTTGCCAGACGCTCGCGTGCCTCCGGCTTGAGCTCGAACTTACCGGTTTGAAATAGCACGTCGCCCATGTTCGCGATCAGACCGCGAGCGGTGTCATGCGTTTCGAGCACGGAATTGAGCTGCCGCAGAAGACGCGCACGCAGCTCTGTCTTTTCTTTTTCGGCCTGCTGGCGAAGACGATCTGCCTCTTGTGCGGCAGCACGAGCCTTGTCCGCTTCCATTGCGAGTTGTTGCTGTTGAGCAAGCGCGGCCTGACGCGCTGCCTCGGCTTCGGCTTTGGCTTCTGTGGCCTGCTGCGCAGCTTCTTCGGCTTCCTTGCGCATGTGCTCGGCTTCGGCACGCGCGGCTTCAGCCTGAGCGCGATCTTGCTCGGCCTGCTTGCGGCGCTGCGCTTCTGCGTCTGCCTGGGCGCGGGCCTGAGCTTCGCGCTCCGCGGCTTCACGCGATAGCAGCTCTTCCTGCTGCTTCTTGATCGACATCACGCGCGCGTCCTCTGCCGTCTGCGCAGCGTCGCGCGCATAAGTCACTACCTGGGACTTGGCCTTGTTCCGATATGCGTTTTCGGCTGTGGCAAGCGAGTGCTCGGCGTTTGTGAGCGCGCTGGCGGCGTATTTTTCGGCGTTGGCGTTGCGCGCGATTCTGACCGCGTTACGCGCTTCAAACAGCTCGAGCGGCGTGCGCGGATCGATACCGAAGATCGCGTCATTGATCCGGGCGTTGCTGGAAGAGTAAGCATCGCGTCCGAGCAAGTCGTAGCTGAACTGGATCTGCTGTTCGAGGCCCGCAGTATCGGAACGAAGCAGGTTTTCGGAGACCACCAAGCTGCTCGGCTGTGTCACGGCGAAATATGGCTCCGCGGTAACGATCAGCCCGAACGTCTGCAGTTCGGTGGTCGCCTTGAGCTTCGCCTGATTGTGTTCGACTACCATTTCGCCTAGGTTCACGGCGCGGCCTTGCGGGCTCACCGCCCACAAAACGTAGGTCAGATATTCCATGCCAAACTTGTTGGCCGGTTCAAGGCCCGACACTTTGATCTCGATTTCGATACGTCCGGTGCGGCTCTGCACCTTCGCCTCGCCGCTGGCTGAAGGCATCACTTGGGTGCCCTGCATATCGACTTTTGAAGATGAAGCGTTGCGATAGTTGATCGCCCTCATCTGGTGCGACACGGAAGCGGCCGGCGCAGTCTGCGTTTTTCCAACGGGAGCCGCAGACGCATTTTGCGTCTGAGCTGCGGCAACACTGGCCAATGCCAGCGCGAGATAGACTAGTGCTTTCATTTACGCCCTCCAAGGAGGCGCGGATCTTTTCCAGAAAACGGAACTAATCCACGGGGGAGAACGACCTATCGATGGTAGTCATCCCCAGCAAGGAAAGACACATAACGTGAGTGCTAGTACGACGGAGCGCCATAACTGTCTGGATTCCAGACAGTTAGAGTGGGTTTTTGGCAGCATGAAGTAGCCGGTCCGAGGAGGAATTCGGCACCCTGAGGTTGACAAGCGAAGGACAAGTCATAAATCAAGAAATCACAATTCATGGTTGACCTGCAACTCACAAATTTAAAAACTCAAAATTCACCACTCTCTTCTAGGGTCCATGTACCTTTGTGCAGACACTCCGAAACTTTGTTGGATAGGCAGCGTTCAAGTCGAGGTAGAGTTCAACAAACATTGAGCTCGTCGAGGAGAGACAATGCGTAAATTCAGGCTAGAAGCGGCGGGTGCAGCACTTGTGGCCAGCCTGCTCGTACTTAGCGGCAGTGCGATAGCACAATCCGCGACAACCTCAACCGACGTAAACCACGATCGACGCGACCTGCGGCACGACCGGCGCGATCTGCGCCACGACCACAAAGATGTTGTCGCCGATCGGCGCGACATCCGCCAGGACGATCGCAAGCTGAACGCCGAACGCCGAGATCGCAACCACGACGAAGCACGCTTGGATCGCGCTCAGGCGAAGTACCGAAGCGACCTCAAGCACAACGACAAAGACGATTTCGCAAAGGACCGGGCGAGAATCGCGCGTGATCGTCAGGAAACGCACAAGGACAATCGACAAATCGCCGCCAATCGCCGCGACATCAACCGCGATCGTGCAGACATCCATCACGACCGCGCGGACGTGCGCCACGATTTCCGCGATGCCAAACATGACCGCAAGGACCTCCACAAGGACGAAAGAAGGAATCGGAAGTAGGTTTATAAAAGGGTCGCAGGCGTTTGTTGCCGGCGACCCTTTTTTCTAGAAGCTGTAGAAATTGCAAATTTTTGAGTTTTGATTTCGTGAATTGCAGGTCACGCCTTTTCAGGAAATTGCACCTGATCATCGCACTTTGAAAACTCCGCCCGCGGCTGATAATATGAATCTGCGGGGTGGAGCAGCCTGGTAGCTCGTTGGGCTCATAACCCAA
>CAZLIE010000162.1:543-8337 GCA_964559345.1 uncultured Terriglobales bacterium | reverse complement strand
AAACCCCGAATCGATTGAGTTCGCGGTCAGGTTGAGCTTCGAAAATCCTGGGGGACTCGACGCTTGGCCGGACGCGAACTCAAATGGTTACGAATCTCCCCCGACAGTTAACCAGCTGCCGGGGGTTTCGTTTCAGCAACCGTCTGCGGGAGAAGGCGCGAACGATCGATGGCGAGTTCGACCACCATTCGAGCGCTGATCGTCGGCACTATCTCTGTGCTGACTGGCGCGGCGTTTCCGCGTTCCGCGCCCCAGACAAGACCTTCCCAAGGCTGGTACGACCAGCAGCTCAACTCCGACCGAAGTACCTTGGAACTGCATTTGCACTCGCACGACCGGCGGGATGCCGTCATTGCTGTTGGATATCTCGACCGCATTTACAGTCTGCGGGAGGTGGTGAAGGATCCAGACGCAGTCGATCAGGTGATCAAAGCAGCAGCATCGGACGCCAATGTGGTTCCTGAGATTTCGGCGGAAGCCGCCTATCTGAGTTCGATGGTTGCCAAACACCGTGGCGAGCGAGCTGCAGCTACAGCCAGTGAGCTCAATGAGAATGCTGCGATTGACGGACTTCTCGCCTCGGCTGAAAGCCAGACTCAGGACGCAAAAGTCCAGGACGCGGCGGCTGAGATAGCTTTTTTCCACCACCGCAGCCGGCCCGGCCTGCTTGAAGCAGCGGCGAAATTGGCAGATAACGCGGCAGCTTGGTACCGTCTCGCGCAAAGCATTCCCGACGACTTTCAGCGCTCGACCGTTTTGCGTCACGCGATTGACGTTGATGTGAGCTATCTTCCCGCCAAACTCGAAATGGCGCGTCGGTACAGCGCGCAGGGTCAACCGACCCGCGCGCGCCAGATTCTCGAAGCATCTTTAGGGCAGAACCCGAATGATCCTTTCATTTCGGCACAGCTTGCGCAGCTCGATGCGAATGCCGGCCGCATTTCCGATTCCCTCAAGCGGCTACAACCCTTGAGCTCCGCAAGTCTTCCGATTGCGGCTGCGCGCGAGGTCGCTGAAATTTATTTGCAAACAGGTTTTCTCGACAACGCGCGCGATCTGGCTCATCGCTCGCTCAGAGCGCACCGGGACGGAATCGAAGAACGTGAACTGATTCTGCGTATCGACAAACAGTCTGCGGATGCGCGCCAGCTCAAAGAAGACTATGCCCTGCTGACCAGCGCTTCGAATTCCTCAGCAACGGCACAAGCGTCCTCTTCAGCCTTCACATCTTCCGATGCGATTGACGATTCAAGCGATCGCGATCCACAGTCACAACGGATTCTTGCCTTGCTTCGCGGACGTCTGAGCACCGAGAAAGATCCCGACTCTGAATATTTAGTGAATGTGACCGAAACATTGGCCAAGTGGAGATCCCTTCCGATCTCATCGCGCGCCGAGTCTCACATGCTCGCGGACGTCAGAGTCGACAAACTGAGTGATGACTATCAGAGCGTCCAGCACCTTCAGCTTCTGATTGCCGTCGGCACTGCGGCGGACGCCAACTCTTATAACGAAAAATCGATCCAGTACTCGCCGGATTCTCAACAACTCACCGTTCTGAAAGCGCGAATACATCGGCCAAATGGCCGCACTACGGACGCTGAAGATTTGGGCGAGACCTCCGTTGCGGACCCTTCAATCGCGATGTATTACGACGTGCGCGCCCGTCAGTACCGCTTCCCTGACCTGCGCGCCGGCGATGTCATCGAACTCGACTACACAATCTCGCCGATTGGAAAAAAGAATCCATACGGCAACTACTTCGCCCAGATCGTAGCGTTTGGCAGTGCGCTGCCGACCGATCTTCAGCGATACGTGCTTCGCGCGCCGGCCAATTTGCGCCTGAATAGCGCCGAGCACCTGGTCTCTGCTCCGGAGAGGCATCGCCAGGGGGAAGAAGCCGTTTCTATCTGGGAAAAGAGAGGCATTGCAGGTCTGGAGCTCGAAGCACATGCGCCGCCATGGAGCGAGCAAGGCGCCTATATCCACGTCTCAAACTTCGATTCATGGGAGACGCTGGGCCACTGGTATGCCGATCTGATTCGTCCGCAATTCAAACTCGATCCGAGCCTCACAGGGATTGCGTCGGAGATGGTGGCGCGGCACGCAAATCGTCTCGACCGCATTGCCGCGATCGATGAGCTGGTACTCAAGAGCACACGTTACGTGGCTCTCGAATTCGGAGTCTATGGACTTAAGCCCTATCCCGTTTCGCAAACGTTCGCTCGCAAGTTCGGAGACTGCAAGGACAAGGCCAGCTTGATGGTCGCGCTCCTGCGCAGTTCGGGAATTGACGCTGACCTAGCGTTGGTCCGCACACGACGTCTTGGCAGCTTCCTCGAAAAACCGGCATCGATATCGATTTTCGATCACGCCATCGTTTACGTGCCGGAATTCAATCTTTGGCTGGATGGAACCGCTGAGTTTTCCCGGCTTCGGGAATTGCCGGTACAGGACCAAGGGGTAATGGCGCTCACGATCGACGAGAAAGATGAAGCCGCTATACGCACTACCCCGGTCTCCAATGCCGCTGACAACTTCTCACGGCGCACCATTGATGCCACCATCGAAGCTGATGGTCAGATCCACTTTAGCGGAGCTACTTATATTCGCGGCGACGACGCGCCCGAACTACGCCGAGAACTTGATCCGCGCGACGCGAAAATCAGTTATATCCGTGAACGACTTGCTCAGGTTCTTCCCGCCGTCGAGGTGCGGCATGTGGAGCTGCCACAAGCGTATTCCGACGCAGTGGCGTTGAGTTTCAGCGGCGATCTCTCCAGCTTCCAGGGTAAGAGCTCTGCGACCCTACCATCTTCGTGGATGCGCCGTGACTATGTCTCGACTCTTGCGGAGACTGTCACACGCTCTCAGGATCTACTACTCGATGCTCCGTGGACCACTGAAGAAGAAATCCATATACAGATTCCTCCAGGGACTCACGCCAGCCAATTACCTCACGACCAGGTAATCGAAACCGAGTTCGGCAAGGCGAGCCTCACGTACCGGGCTACAGATCGCGAAATCACAATTTTCAGCCACGTCGAGTTCGATCAAACGCGCATACCCGTCGCTCGATACAGCGCATTTCGTGACTTCACAGTGCAACTCGAGGACGCGTTTCACCGGAACGTCACTGTGGAGTTGCGGTGAATCGAATTTCTGCAGCAGCGATCCTCTTGCTGCTGACGGTGACCTGCAACCTACAAGGTCAGAACAGCGCTTCCGATCTTCTGGTCGGGAATGCGCCTGTCGCCGCTCTGATCAACGAAAGTTCCGAAGTAATTCGACGTCATCCAGATGACCTGAATGCACGCTCGGTCCAGATGGAGTCCTTCAGGCTCGCACTAGACGAGCGGCGTGAATTGGGTGCGGCGCTTGCATTGTTGGAATCGACGGGGACCTGCGACGATCCGCGCGGCCAACTCGCTGCTGAACGCGTACTCGAACTCGCGGCAAACACAATGGTATTCCGCTCGGCCGTCCCGCGAATCGCTCGATTGCTGCGATCCCGTGGGCCCTACTCGCGATTGCTCAGTGATGCGCTCCTCACTGCCAAAGCAGACGGGGTGCGGGTGCCGGCCACGGTTCCGCTGACGAAGCCGATCACGCATTGGCAGATCGCTGGCCCATTTGGGAAGTACTCAAACGTGGATTTCGAGCGCGCATGGCCAGCCGAGCTTGACCAATTACGATCGCCTCAACTCGGCGATCGCCAGCGTGAGGATATCGAAGTTCAGAGTGGGCGACTCAACCTGCCTGATTATTTCTCCCGCTCCGGCGTGTACTATGCCGCGACAGATTTCCGAAGCCCTCGCATAGGGCAGTCCAGGCTCACGATCGAGAGCGAAGGCACTTTCAAGCTCAGCGTCGATAAGCGCTCTGTACTGACGCACGATGCGCGCTTTCGCCAACTGCCATCCACGGTGCACGTGAAGCTTGATCTCGCACCCGGCCGGCATCGATTCGTATTAAAGCTTCATCCGTCCGCGCTGCCAATTCGCTTTTGGATCGAAGAGCCGTTTAAGAAAGGGTCTCCGGCCACTCGCATTCCGACTGTGGTGCTCGCCTACACGCAGCGGGCGGCCTCTCTAGTAGAGGGCGCGGTCAAAGCAGATGATTCTTCAACAGATGTGCGAGCCAATGCGCTGTTCCAGTTCTTGCATGCAGAAGAGCTTCTGCGGGATGGTCAGGAGGAACCCGCGAATGAGGCCTTCACCGCAATCGCAGATTCAGATCGACACGCGTTGCGCGCACATCTTGAGCTCGCCCAGCAAGCATTCAGCGAAGATCATTTCGAGGATGCTGCGAATCACTTGCGGCCCGTGCTTGAACACATGCCGTCAGATTGGCATGCTCAGGAATTGAGATATCAGCTCGCTTCTCATTTCGGATGGCAGGACGAACAAGAGCACGCCATTGCACGGCGGCTAGCGTTGCATCCGAGTTGCAGTGCATGGCAAGACGCAAACAAGCTCTACTCAGCCCACGAAAAATTCGCGCAGGCCAGCAATGCGGTTGAGCATCTAGGGACGTGCTCCGACGCTCCCTACGTCTATTGGATGCAGTTGAGTGAGAGAGGCGAACACGCCCGAGCCTTGTCGCATATAGACCAATATCTGCGACATCATCCACTCGACCGGCGGGCGCTCAACACAGGTATCCGCGAAGCTGTTCTCGCAGGACGCAACACACGTGCGCGGCAGTATGCCGCGATCATGGAAAGAATCGCCTCAAACTTCACGCTCGCTAAGCAGCTCGTCTCCGCCCCTGAATCCATCTTGGATTCTCGCTCGGCGGCAGTACGAGGTAAGCCCTCGGATTTTTGGGCTCCCTACAATCGCGATCCTGTGGCACAGATGGCCAACCAAAGCGACGAAGCGGCCGACGCACGATTGCTCATCAACGACAAGGTTATCGATCTCGGCTCCCTGGGAGATGCCTGGATTTATCGCCACACAGTTGTCCAGGTCTTTGACAAACAAGGAATGGAAAATGAGGGGGAAGTCGCGATACCGCGTCCGGCCGAGTTGCTTACGCTGCAGACGGTCAAGAAGAACGGAATCCGCGTTCAGCCCGAACTTACGGATGCGAAAAGCACTGTCTCGATGCCATCGCTCGAGCCCGGTGATGCGGTTGAAATGGCGTATCTTCAGCACTTCTCCGCCGAGACGATCGAAAATTCACCGCATGAGCTGGACTTTGCTTACACTGCGCCCGATTCCCCGACCGAGTCGGCACAACTCACTCTCATCCGCGATCGTGGACGCGAGTCTGTGTTTATCAATTCCATCGCAGCAAGGCTCCGGCGCGAGACTGACGACCACCACAAGCACATCACAACTTGGGAAATCTCAAATCAGCCCGCTCCTACGCAAGAGCCGGCAGCGCCCGAATTCGATGCCGGTCCGGCATTCAGATTTCTGGCCGTCGATAGAGTCCAGCAAGCAAATGACACAGCGCGTTTTCGTGACAAACTGATCGCCGCCACCAGGATCACGCCGGCGGTCCAGCGCGTGGCCAGGGCCATCCATCAGACCGATCCCGGCAAACGCATTGCAGCGGCGTATGAAAAGGTCGCCTCTTCAATAGCAAACAATGAGGAGTCGTGGCAGAGCGGCAGCGTCAGTTCTGCCGACGAGAGCTTTCAAAACGGCGAAGGCAATCGCGCCGCTGCCCTCATTGCACTGCTCTCCGCAATGGGGTTCGACGCCGATCTGCAGCTCGCGGCCGAGCGAGGTAGCTACAACCCGGCCGAAGGCTGCGCACTGCAAGGCTGCTTTCGATATCCAATAGTCCGGATCACCCTCCCCGATCACTCACATCAGCTGTTAGATCCGCAAATGGATGGCACCGCTGCCGGAGCGCTTGCACCCCAAATCGAAGGACAACCTTCAATCGTCGTCGGTCGGACCCATGCCGTCGGCGCGCAGCTTGCAACAGTGCCTGTCACAACCGATCAAAAGAGCGTTGCCACTGCCGATCTGGAACTGGATAGTGAAGGCAAGATTCACGGCTCACTTCATATCCGATTTGGCAGCTTCCGCGGCGGGCAGGTGAGGACGGCGTTGCGCAGCATGTCTGCCCACGATCGTCAGATGTATTTTGAGCAAATTGCCTCGCGAATTCTGCCCAATCCGCACGAGGTTTCCGGTTCGGTGTCGAATCAGGAAGACATCTCGCAGTCGCTGCAGCTTGATTTGAAGGTGAGTTCTGCCTCCGTCGGACATCTCAACGGCTCCGAGCTCGAAATCGGTCAGGTAATTCCTCCTTTAGGACTCAGTCGTTTGTATGCCTCGCTCCCAGAGCGTCGCCAAGACTTGCTCCTTGAAACACCACTGATCGAGAATTCAGAGTTTCTCGTACACTTGCCGCCTGGAATCGAACCACTTCGAATGCCGGAATCAGCCAATCTACACACGGAATTTGGCGATTACCGGACACAATTTCAGCTTGAGAAGCCGAATGTCATCAAGATAGTCCGCAATTTTCGCATCCCTGTACAGGTCGTCTCGCCAGCCAAATACCCAGATTTCGCCAGGTTCGCGCTCCAAATCGACAGCGCTGAACGGCAGCTGATCACAATTCAGCCAAGCCCCGTGGTCACAGCTGAAACTGCGCACTGATCGCCTTCTGAATTAAACTGTTCACCAGAAGGAAAGCCATGCCAGTAACCCAGGAAGACGTTCTCACTGCCCTTCACGATTGCTACGACCCGGAAATCCCCGTCAACATCGTGGATCTTGGCCTGATCTACGAGGTGAAGATAAAGCCTGAAGCTGCTGATTCCCAGCCAGATAGCCGACAGGATATTGAAGTTGACATGACCCTCACCGCGCCCGGATGTCCAGCTCATACCCAGATTAGCCAGCAAGTGAAAGATCGAATCGAGCAGCTTCCCGGCGTAAATTCGGCCACTGTGAACGTCGTCTGGACGCCCGCCTGGACGCCGGAGCGGCTCAGCCCAGCGGCTAGGACGAAACTGGGCATCGAGTAGTTCGCGAGCCCCGTTTGGCGCACTGTCAGTCTCGACTGATCTACAAGGCTGCCATGAGTGACTTTCACTCAACTTTTACATCTGCGGCTTGACATCCACAAAACAACGTGACTACAATTAGCACTCGTTGAGGCTAAGTGCTAACAGACACTCGGACCAGCAACTTCCTTGCGGATCGAAAACCGAGCAAGTACTTGACGTCAATGAATACACAACGGACATCGTCCCAGGATTCAGTAGTTTACAACTTATTTCTCAAGATACTAACCACCGACAAAAGGAGTCGACACTGATATGGCAGCAAAGCTGACCCCGTTACATGACCGCATCCTCATCCGCCGCATTGACGAGGGCGAAACCGTGCGCGGCGGCATCATTATTCCCGATTCTGCGAAGGAAAAGCCGCAGGAGGGCGAAGTGATCGCCGTAGGCAAGGGCAAGAGCAACAATAAAGGCGAGGTCTTCCCGCTCGACGTGAAGGAAGGCGACCGCATTCTCTTCGGCAAGTACTCCGGAACTGAAGTCAAAATCGACGGCGAAGAGTACGTCATCATGCGCGAAGAGGAGGTGCTCGGAATCCTCTCCGGCGCAGCCAAATCCGTTAGAAAAGCCAGCTAGTTAGAAGCCTCAGGCTGTCCAGGTTTGTAGTTTTGAAATTTACCCGGAGCCAATCCGGGACAAGAGCACGGCCGCTAGTGAGCGGCAAGGAGATTTAGAACATGGCAAAGCAAATCGTACATGGCGAGGAGTCGCGGCAGGCGATTCTCCGCGGCGTCAACATTCTCGCTGACGCAGTG
>CAZLIE010000162.1:0-533 GCA_964559345.1 uncultured Terriglobales bacterium | reverse complement strand
AGGTGACGCTCGGTCCCAAGGGCCGCAATGTCGTCATCGAAAAGAAATTCGGTTCCCCGACCATCACCAAGGACGGCGTAACCGTTGCAAAGGAAATCGAACTCAAGGACGCGCACGAGAACATGGGCGCGCAGATGGTTCGCGAAGTCGCCTCCAAGACTTCTGACGTTGCCGGCGACGGCACCACCACCGCGACTGTTCTCGCCCAGGCAATCTTCCGCGAAGGCGTGAAGACGGTTGCTGCCGGCGCAAACCCGATGGCACTGAAGCGCGGTATCGAAAAGGCCGTTGCTGCCGTCGTCGGAACCGCCGATGAAGAAGGAAATCGCAAGGGCGGCGCACTCAACCAGTTCTCTAAGCCGGTCACCGGCGACATGATTGCCCAGGTCGGCACCATCTCCGCCAACAACGACGACACCATCGGCCGCATCATCGCCGAGGCCATGAAGAAGGTCGGCAAGGACGGCGTCATCACCGTCGAAGAATCCAAGACGATGGAGACCCAGCTCGAGGTCGTCGAAGGCATGCAGTTC
>CAZLIE010000161.1:0-8541 GCA_964559345.1 uncultured Terriglobales bacterium | reverse complement strand
CGAGTGCATAGCATTGCTGCGGCACTTTTGAAGGAGGAGGAGTGAACGAAATGGCACCGCCATCAATTTGATAATACGGCCAAACTACAGGAAGACGGTCGAGATCGGGGCGCCTCTCGTGCTCATTCCATTTGATCGTGCAGAGACGCTCGGGAATGCGTTCAAAAATGAAACAGTTCGTGCGCAGAACCTCCGTGCGCGCATCCATTATGTGTTGTGGCAGAAATGATTCCGCCGCAAACTTCCTTCCCTCTTCCTCGGTTAATGGGCGTGGTGTGCCAGCCTTTGCTAGAGCACGCAAGAGTTGATCGAGTCCTGCTGTCCAATCGTGAAATGGGATGTAGGTCAAATCGGAATAATCCCAAGGCAATTCCGAAGGCTTTAGGGCATCAACGTTCAGTGGAATCATGAAATCGATTTCCCACTCGCGGCCAAGGTTCAGAGCAAGGGTTCTTTCCTTACGCGGGCTCGGCTTCTGCAGAGAGAATTTCGACAACAGTGCAATCAAGCGGAAGGTGCGCGTCTTAATAGCATCATCGATGACTTTGGGGAACGGTTCGCCCCCCAACATTTGAAACCGGTCGCACCACACTCGGTAACCATGTGCTGTCAACTGGCGGACGAGCCAGTCAGCCAATGCGCAATTTTCCCAGGCGTAGCTGATAAATAGATGCTCTCGTTGGCTAGGGTCGAAGAGAGTACCGGGAGACGGCGACGGCATCGGCAACTTGCGAGGCATGTTGGCAGGATTGTTCGCGCTGTACGGTCGTGCACTGTGTCCATTCACGTCGTACTTACCTCCGCAATCTGGCTTACCACCCGAGACCTTTGCAAGGTGACCCTCTACATTTCGACTACTGAGTAGCACTTGCTAAGATCGGGCGAGCTCAAATTAAGAAGGCCTAGCTTTAAGAGCAGATTTCTTGATTTATGATTGGGTGCCTCGATTGCAAATCGCGCGCCAATTTTGTCCGCATACACCGAAATCCAATGATGAACCAGTGCTGCCGCGAAGCCGCGCCTTCTGAGCGAGGGCATCACGTAAATTTGGCGCAATGTCGCTTCTCCGTCGTCATCAGTCCAGAGCAGATATCCGCCAATAACATTTGGCTGCTTGCAAGTGAGGATCAAGCACCGGTGAACACTCAGCTCCGGACTCCGAAATGGCTCACGCTCTTGTCTCGCGAAATCACGCATCAACCGTACGGGCGCGAGGTCGCGATCAGAAGCGGCTTCCGCCACCAACAACTCCGTACCAATGGCAACCGCACGCTCCGACAGCGCTGAGTGCAATTGCATTCTGAGAATATCGTCGGGCTGCCGCAACACTCCTTCAAAGCTCACGGCCACAATACTCTCGCAAGATGAGCACATGTACGCATGGGGGCCGCATTCGTTGCTGGGAGTCGCGCTGATTTCTTCTCCGCACCTGCAGCGGAACACTTCGACAATGACATCGGTCTGTTTGAATTGTTCAAGCGAAAACGTCCGATGGCAGGCATAGCAGTTCCACAGGTGCTTATCAATTCCGATTAGGTCTTCTGTGAACTGATACCATTGCCGGGTTTCACTGCGTCTCGCTTGCCAACCTGAGACGAATTGAACGGTTTCAATCATCGGATTTATTGGCCGGGAACACAGTATTACTACTCGGACGTGCAGTGGGAATTAGATTTGCCAGATCAGCGACATTTCGGACGCGTTGCTGAAGCAGCACGACGCCACGGTTTATATGCGCTCGGAAGTAGCTTGGGAGTTCCGTTGATTCGATTCCGTCGGCACGACAGCGTTGCCTCAACAGTGCGATGAAGAACCGGTCGTACTCGCCTAGAAGCGTATAGCGATTAAACTCTCGATCCTCTTCAACGTATTCTGCCGGATTTGGAATAGACGGTTCGGCGAGTGACAGACAAAAACTTAGCCTGCACAAGAGATTCGGCGTTACGCCAGTTTTACCGGCCAGAAATCGCAACCTGTTCGAGGCTTCTGTTGTAAGCCTCATTTTCGTGAGCTTCATTTGATGCCGCACTCCAAAAATACCCGGATTCGACGACAGTTCCACCGACGTTGAAATCAAAATCAAGCCGATACAAATGTGACACTGCGGGCCTAAGCTGGTCGAAATAAGCTTTGTCCACTTCAGTATCAGTCGAGAGAATTACGACTTGGTGACTCGCATGGGGGAAGTAATGTTGCGCCAGCAGCGCGCGGTGATCACCGTCAAGACGCGCCAGAGGGGTATCAATAATGAGAGGCAACGGCTTGCCGGATGTCTTCGCAAGCCCCCACAACATCGAAATCGCGTAAATCTGTTTTTCGCCAGCGGACAATTGAGATTTGCTCAATGGCCGCTCGTCGCGACCGCGTAACTGTATCGAAAAAGTTTTAGGATCGATACAAATCTTGGTGAGCGAATCTTTTTTCCGGCACAGCGTGTGAAAGCAATCAGACACGGCGTCTTGAAGCTGAGCGATTTTCTTCATCAGAAGTGTTTCTTTATATTCATCGAGCACTTTCTGAATAGAAGGCAGAACGCGCAGCCGTGCTCCAAGCGCTGCATCGGAGGCTAGTTTTTCTGCCAATTGCCGATATTCTTGATCTTTCTGAGCCGCTGTTGTCTCAACAGTTCTGATTCGCTCATCCGTCAGCAGCGCTTCCGAACTTAACTGTGCTAACACGTGATTAAGATCATGGAGAGCCTTAACAAGAGGTCCGATTACGCCATCGGAAGGAATCTTGCGCAGTGATGCTTCGATTTCGTGAAGTGCTCGATAGCAGCGCTCCAACTCCGCTGCCTCATGATGAATCCTCGCCGGGACATTCTTAGTCGCTTGGTCGATCCAAGAGAGAATCTGCTTCCGTTCTGCTTCGCTAATTTCATGAATCGGTTCATTCCGCTTCGGTGCGGGCGCTGCAAGCTCAGAGTCGATGAGTGCTAGCAGTTTCTGCTGCAACTCGCTGGCGACATTCCTCGTGTCGAATAATGTCGACCCGAAGACGGTTCAGGGAATGCTTCGTCATGCAAATGTCACGACTACTCTTCAGTTGTATGCGAAGAGCGTGGATGGCAAAAGGCTCAAGGCTCAGGAGCGGGTCTTGGCGGCAATGTTGAAACCCGCTGCTGACGCTTTGCGACACGTAAGCTAGAACAACTCAAGATGCAGAAAGTGTTCGATGCGATTGTGGGTGGCATTGTGGGTGATGGAGTTTTGAGCCAGAACAACCCATACAGCCGTATATCCTTTGGAATGTGTTAGATTGACAAAGTGTGGGCGCGTAGCTCAGTTGGTAGAGCAACGCCCTTTTAAGGCGTGGGTCGCAGGTTCGAATCCTGCCGCGCTCACCAATATCTCTTCCCGAGTCTCGCGCTTAACTCACAGTTGCTTTATATCCGTACGGGCAATGGCGGCAGCCGGACTGGCAGCAATAACCCCGTTTCAGCAGGTAACGTTCGGTGAAGACATACAGTCCGTTTTCGATGTAGTAATCGACATCTTCGTCCAGACGATCGCCGGACGCCGACTCCACGGATTTGCGGTCATCAGTCGCCATACGCGGTGGCCGCTTCTCTGAGCGCTCCGCTGATTTCGATCACTTCTGGTTCCACCAAGACTCCATCGCGAAAGCTAACCGAATGGCCGGAAATTGCGGGCACGCGTTCGCCAGGCACGATGATGCCGGCGAGGTTCAATGGATCCGCAGCCGAGAGCATTATGGTCTCGCCCGATGCTGGAGTGTTGCGCATCGCGCGCAGCGATTCGACAGCTTCCGGCAACGCGAATTGTTCACCGATGAAGCTGGATACGAAGCGTCCGCCGCGAACTTCGCCGCGATCTTCCAAGCGGCGGAAGGTGATCAGCAGCTCGCGCCACTTCGGCAGCACAGATTCTCTCGCCAGCAGCTCGCGGAAGACTACTCCGTAACGATTGAGCAACATGCGGCACGTTGCCTCGAGCGCAGCAGCCTGATCGCGCGCCGGTTCTGCATGAAGGACTGACCAACGCCCGGCATTGTGCCGCGGTCCGCGAGCACGGCGTCCATTCGTGCTCTGGCGGCGCTTGGGATCGATCAGCGAGCGCAGGTTGTCAAATCCGTCGGCGGTGACAAGGCCCGCGGCCACAAGCTCCCACAGACCAGTCTCGATTTCAGCTTTCAATTTTCCGGTTGCGCGCACGATATCGGAGAAGAAGGAAGCTCCGCGCGTGTTGAGCACGTGGAAAACTTCCGTAGCAATCGGACTCAAGCAGCGCGCAAGTTCTTCGCCGGGCTGATGCCGGATCGAGGACATCCATTCCGCGTCATCGCGCGAGAAGAACGTGACGGGAGCGACGCTCGTCGGCACCACGCGGCGAACCGCGCCACCAGCGCTTTCCAACGTCGCCGGATGCGGCGACAACCTGCCCCAACCTATGGCGCCTGTAAGGCAAAGCTGGTTCAGATGCTCGGGATCGTAGTTTCTCAAGCGGCGCGGCAGGATGTCGCGCTCCCACGCATTGGCAGGAATTTCGAAGCCTTGCAGTTGACGCAAGACTTCAAGCAGTCCGCGTTCTCCCGCGAGTTGCGTGCCCGGAACCACATGCTGCCAGCGCGGCAGCCAACGCATAAATTGCGCCGGAGTTGTTGGCTCAATCTGCTTGCGCAGCGTGCCCAGCGTGAGGCGATGGATGCGTGCCAGCAGTCGGCGATCGCACCATTCCGTGATTCTATCGCGGCGCTCGAACTTGCCACGCAGAACGGAGCCTTTGGCCTCGAGCCGCAGCAACGCAACTTCGATCTCATTCGCACGTTGCGCCAAGCTGGTCGCCATCTGCTCGGCCGTGAGTGGACCGGAGTGCGTCATCCATCCGTTCACGAGCGCCAAGCGGGCATCGTCTGCGGTCAGCGATTCGGATTCGAACGACTCGATTGCATTCTCGAATTCGGCGTCCGGATAAAGAGTTGTGAAGCTGGTGAGTTTTTCAGCGGCAACCCAGAAATATCGACTTGCAACTCGGGCTCGGGCAGCGCGACGCTGCTCGCAAAGCGTTTGGAAGAAATCTATCCAACCGATCGCGCCAAATACAGACGAAGAACTTGCGACCTGCTCGCAATCTTCGGGCACCGCGATTAGCGTCAACAACGCATCGTGCAACTCTTCGGCATCACGGACATCGGGCCACGCCTCGTTTCGCACTTGTTCGATCGCGGACGGTTCCAGTCCGCCAACTTCCTCCAGCACCGAAGCGGGCAACGTACGACGCATCTCGACGGCGCGCGCACGCCGTTCTTCGAGCGGAGCATCATCGAGGTATGCATACGGAGCGGAGTTCAGAATCTCGTGGGAAAAGTGCGATGGAACAGGCGTATCAACGGCGAGCGCGCGGATAGAACCATCGGCGAGCCCGCGCAGCATTTGCCGCAGACCCTCGATATCCATGGCTTCGGTGAGCACGTCCTTCATCACCTCGCGAACCAACGGATGTTCGGGAATCTTGATGTCGCCTTCGATGTTTTCCTGGCACGCAGCTACATCGGGAAAGACCGACGCGAGAAGATCGTCTGAGCGAATGCGTTGGATCTGCGGCGGCACCTTGCGTCCATTGCGGAAGCGCAAGAGGGCGAGCGCGCGGCCCGCGTCCCAACGCCAGCGCGTCTTAAAGATCGGAGAAGTCAGCGCTGCTTGCGCGAGCACTTCCTGCACCGTATTGTCGTGCAGAAAATCAAAGACGTCCGCCAGCGGAAAACTATGCTGCTCGGCGAGTGCGATGTTGATTCCATTCTCGGTCGCCGATGCCTGCAATTCGAAATTGAACGACCGGCAGAAACGCTTGCGCAGCGCGAGGCCCCAAGCCTTGTTGATCCGCGCTCCAAACGGCGCATGGATCACAAGCTGCATGCCGCCGCCTTCATCGAAGAAGCGTTCGGCGATCAGAGTGGTTTGTGTGGGCACGGCGCCGAGAACAGCGCGCCCGGTAACGACGTATTCCACGACCTGCTCAGCGCCCGAGTTCTCGACGTGACACTCGCTCTTGAGCCACTCCACCGCATTCGCCACTTCGGGAATGTTGGGCGACATTCCTACCGGAGTGACATTCGGCGTGAGTTGATCGACATGCGAGCGGATCTCCGTGACTTGCTTTGAGAGTTCTATGGTGCGCGCCGGAGCTTCGCCGCGCCAGAAGGGAATTGTCGGCGACGCGCCGTGAGCATCCTCGACCAGCACTTTTCCGCTGGACTCGATGCGGTGAATCCGCCAACTGGTGCTGCCGAGCAGCATGATGTCGCCGCGCGAGCTCTCGACGGCAAAGTCTTCGTCGAGCGTGCCGACGACGACTTCTTCCGGCAACGCAACCACGCTGTAGAGCGAGCTGTCGGGAATCGCGCCGCCATTCGTGACGGCAAGCATGCGGCTGCCGCGGCGCGCCTTGAGAACGCCATTCACGCGGTCTCGATGCAGATATGCGCCATAACGTCCGCGGCTGGAAACGATGCCATCGGAAAGCATGCCGACGATTTCTTCAAATTCTTCGTCGCTCAGATTGCGATACGGATAAGCCTTGCGGAGCACGGCCAGCAGTTCGCGTTCGGGCCAGTCTTCGGCCGAACACATCGCGACAATCTGCTGTGCGAGCACATCGAGCGGGCACTCGGGAACGAGTAGCGCATCCAGATCGCCGGTTTCGATGGCGCGCACAAGCGCTGCACATTCGATCAATTCATCGCGAGTAGTGGCAAAGATGCGGCCTTTAGGAATTGCGCCGCGCCAGTGGCCGGCGCGTCCGATACGTTGCAGCATTACGGCAATTGAGCGCGGAGAGCCGATGTGACAAACCAGGTCGATATGACCGATGTCAATTCCGAGTTCGAGCGACGCAGTCGCAACCAGCGCGCGCAACTTGCCTTCGCGCAATCGCGCTTCGGCGCTCAATCGCAACTTGCGCGAGAGACTGCCGTGGTGAGCGGCAATTGCATCCTCGCCCAGCCGCTCGCCGAGGCTATGCGCGATGCGTTCGGCCATGGCTCGCGTATTTACAAAGATGAGTGTGGAACGGTGTTGCTCGATCAATTGGATGAGTCGATCGAAAACCTCGTCCCACATTTCGTTCGTCATCACCGCCGAAAGCGGGCTCGCGGGAACTTCGACCGCGAGATCGAGCTTGCGCTTGTGTCCAACGTTGACGATCTGTGGGCGGAGCTCGCTTGCTCCAGCCAGAAAATCGGCAACGAGTTCGACGGGTTTCTGTGTCGCCGAAAGACCAATGCGCACAGGCTTGCGGTGCGCCAGCGCATCGAGACGCTCAAGCGAGATGGCGAGATGTGCGCCGCGCTTGTCGTCGGCGATGGCGTGGATTTCGTCCACGATCACGGTTTCGACGTCGCGCAACAATTGCCGGCTTTTCTCGGCTGTGAGCAGGATGTAGAGCGATTCCGGCGTGGTCACCAGAATGTGTGGAGGAGATTTCAACATCCGTTGGCGATCCGAAGGCGGCGTGTCGCCGGTGCGCACGAATGTACGAATGCTGGGCATCAGCAGTCCGCGCTCACCTGCGAGCGCCGAGATTTCTGCCAGCGGTCGTTCCAGGTTTTTCTGGATGTCGTTGCCCAGCGCCTTCAGCGGCGAGACATAGACAACTTCAACTTTGTCGCTGAGTTCGCCAGAGAGCGCCTTGCGAACCAGGCGATCGATGCACGCGAGGAACGCAGCCAACGTTTTGCCGGAGCCTGTGGGCGCGGAGATCAGCGTTGGATGTGCGGCCAGAATGTGCGGCCAGCCTTGTTCCTGCGGCTCAGTCGGCGTGTCGAATTTTGTGACAAACCAATCCCTTACGATGGGATGAGCCCATGCCAGCGCGTCTGTCGGGATGAGTGTATTTGTCATTCTGCAAGCGAAAGGCGGTTCCGGGCATTTCTCCGTGCGCTCCGAGCCTCCGCGGTGAAAGTTCTTATATTTTCGCATAATCTTCGCTAAGCCGCTGCGTCTGATTTCGGCCATTTAGAATCGAGGTTTGCGTCCGACGTCGAAGGAGATCATGTCAGAAGCCCGCGCCAGAAAGATTAAGGTTTTGGTGTTTGATGTCGATGGAGTGCTTACGGACGGAAAGCTTTGGTTTTTTCCGTCTGAAAAAACTGCCGATAGCGAAGGCATCGCAAAGCGTGAAGCGGCAGCGGACGCGACCGGATTCGAGATTCTCACCGTCAACCAATTGGAAGCCAAAGCGTTCAACGCCCATGACGGCGTAGGCATGTCGCTGGCCAGGCTAGGCGGACTCAAGCTCGGGATCGTCACCAAACGGATGTCACAGGCGGTCGCGCTGCGTGCTCGCGAGCTACGAATCCACCACGTCTTTCTTGGCCAGGACAACAAATTGCTGGCTCTCGACAGGATCGTTGCCGCCGAAAAAGTCTCTGACGCTGAAATCGCATACGTCGGCGATGACATTGTCGATCTCACGGTCATGCGGCGCTGCGGACTCGCCATTGCCGTTCCGAATGCCAGAAAAGAAGTCCTCGAAGCGGCGCATTACGTGACCGATCACAGCGGCGGCGACGGAGCGGCGCGCG
>CAZLIE010000160.1:0-8563 GCA_964559345.1 uncultured Terriglobales bacterium | reverse complement strand
CGAGACGAGAAAGAGCAGTGGCAAGTTCGCGAAATCGGACAATGTATCGAAACTCTGGCGATCGTAGGTCGCATAACGCAGCACTACGTCGGCAGCCCAGAAGCCAATGAACATCACCGCGGCCTGAATGAAGATGCTCTTAAAGATGTGCCGGTGGACGTGATGTCCAAGCTCATGCGCGAGCACCGCCTCGATTTCGTCGTGTGAGTAGTTCTGCAGCAGCGTGTCGGCCAGGATAATGCGGCGCGTGTTGCCGAGTCCGGTGAGTGCCGCGTTGGCCTTCTTGCTCTTCTCCGACAGCTTCCATTCGTACACTCCGCGCACGTGTGTGCCTGCGCGTTCTCCCAGTCTTACGAGTCGATCACGTAGCTCCTGGTCTTTGAGAGGCACGAATTTGTAGAAGATGGGGAAGAGCACGACCGGCGCGATCTGCGCGAAAAACACGAACAGTGCTGTGAACGCCGCCCACGCGATGATCCACCAGTACACCGGCGAGCTGCGGATGATCCAATAGACGAGTTCTGCAAGGGCGCTACCGAGGACGAGCGTGACGAGCCAGCCCTTCAGCTCGTCGAGAAGCCACGCCGGAGTGTGCTGATTCGAGAGATGGAAGCGGTGCTCGAGTTGGAATCCGTAAGCATCGAGTGGGAAGCTGATGATCTTGCTGATCACCGTCAGCAGAAGAACGTAACAGAACAGCGACAGCGCGTAGTGATCGTGTCCGACGCGCAATGAGAGGTCACGCAGAGCGCGGCTCCATCCTGTTGCGAGCAGAATCGCTAGGAATGCGATGCCCAGCAGCGTGTCTGCGACGGAGAGTCTGCGCTGAATGCGGCTGTATTGCCGAGCTTCGGGCGTGTCCGGAATAGCTGCGCTGGATTTACTGTCTTCGCCGAATGACATCGAGCCTCAATGCGCGACGCTGCCGGCCATGTCGCGCTGATAGACGAACGCCTCGGCTGAGGATAGCAATTCCTTAACGACTTTGGGCGATCCCGCCTCCGAGTAAACACGCAGCAGCGGCTCCGTGCCCGACGCACGCAGAAGCAACCACGCTTCCGCCGACGGCGCACTGCGTCCAGCCTTACCTTTCGGAGCATCGAGGAAGAACTTCACGCCGTCCAGGGTCTCCACGCGTAAAACTTTGTGTCCGCCGATCTTCTTCACTCCATCTCTGGCGCGAGCGATCGCCGAATCTTTCAGATCGTTGGAGATGTGCATGTCCAGGCGCGCGTAATAGTGCTCGCCATACTCGTCCTGAAGATCCTGGACCAGCTCGGCCAGCGTACGCTTCTCTTCCGCCATCACGTTTGCGAGCAGAAGCGCGTTGAGAATGCCGTCACGCTCCGGCAGATGGCGCGTAATCCCGATGCCACCGGATTCCTCTCCACCGATGAGGATGTTGCGTTCGAGCATGAGGTCGCAGATGTGCTTGAACCCGATGCCGCATTCGTTCAGCTTACGTCCATGCTGTGCAGCGATGCGGTCGAGCATCTTGGTGGTGTTGAATGCGCGCACCACCTCGCCCGACCACTTCTTGCGCTCGAGCAGCCATCGCAGCAGGATCGAGTAGATCTTGTGCGAATCGACATAGCTGCCGTCCTCGGCAACTGCGCCGATGCGGTCAGCGTCGCCGTCGGTGATGAAGCCGCCATGGCAGCGCTCGCGCACCACTGTTGCCTGTGCTTCGTGCACATGCGGCTCGATCGGCTCAGGATTGATCCCGGGAAATAGCGGGTTCACCTCCGAGCGAATCTCCACATGCTTGATGCAGCGCTCAGTGAAGATGCCTGACAGTACTCCGCGGCCGGCTCCATACATGGAATCGATGAGGAACTTGAAATTTGCGCTGGCAATCTTGTCGAGGTCCGCGAATCGTTTGATGGCCGCGACGTAAGGCTGCTTGAAGTCAGTCTCGGTAATCGAGCCCGCGCGAGCAGCTTTTGGAACCGGCGACTCCAACTCGTTCTCGATCGTCTTGATGATCGACGGACGTCCCGAGCCGCCGTAGCTTGCCTTGTACTTCACTCCATTCCAGTTCCACGGATTGTGACTGGACGTAATCATCACTCCGCCGGCTGCATTGAAGTGCTTTACGCCGAACGAGAGGGCAGGCGTCGGAGTGTAGTCGTTCGCCATCCGGACATTGATTCCAGCGGCGGCCAGCACTTCAGCGGTCGCCTGCGCAAATAGGCGCGAGCCGAAGCGGGTGTCATAGCCGACCATGATCCCGCGAGCCGGATCTTCATTCTTGAGCACGTAGTTTGCGATTGCTGCGGCGGCGCGACGGACATTCTCGAAGGTGTAGTCGTCGGCTATGATGCCGCGCCATCCGTCGGTTCCAAATTTGATTGCTTGCATGTTGAGGACGAGAGACTCCAGTTTAGCCGAAGACTGCCGCATTTTCCGCGACAGGCGGCCATTCACCTTAGATGCAGCGTGGCAGGCCATAGTCAATTACGTTCGTTCCGGTTGCGGCGGCTAGAATTCCTGATATCTTGCCTGACATGTCAATTCGAAGGGCTCCCGCTCTGATCTTGCTGCTAACCATCCTTTCTAGCCTCGCGTTCTCTAAAGATGAGAAATTCTCCAAGGCCGGGCCGGTCCAACTCACAGTCGATGGCAACAAGTGGGCAGAGAAGACCCTCAAAAAGCTCTCGCTGGAAGAGAAGATCGGACAGATGATCCAGGTTCGCGCATTCGCCGACTTCCTCAATGTGCAGAGCGACGAGTACAAGCAGATTTCGGACGCGATCAAGAAATACCACCTTGGATCGATCATTCTGACGGTCCGCGTGGCCGATGGACTGCTCGTACGCGACCTGCCGTACGAGGCCGCCGCGATCACCAACTTATTGCAGAATGACTCGAAGCTGCCTCTGCTGGTGGCCGCGGATTTTGAGCGCGGACTCTCTATGAGACTGAACGAGACCCCTGCCTTTCCACACGCGATGGCATTTGGCGCCACGCACAATCCGCAGTTCGAAGAGAAATTCGCAGCTATCACTGCGCAGGAATCGCGGGCTATCGGCGTGCATTGGAACTTCTTTCCTGTTGCCGACGTGAATATCAATCCCGCCAATCCGATCATCAACACGCGTTCTTTCGGTGAGGATCCAAATGAAGTTGGCGACATGGTCGCGGCGTATATCAAAGGATCGCGCGAGAACGGCATGCTCAGCACTGCGAAGCATTTTCCCGGACACGGCGACACCGCGACCGACTCTCACCTCGGCGTGGCAACCGTCTCCGGAAACATCGAGCGCATCGACACTGTCGAACTGCCTCCATTCGAGAAGGCGGTCAAAGCGGGCGTGGATTCCATTATGGTCGCACACGTTACGATACCGGCGCTCGAACCCGATCCTAACCGAGTGGCCACCACCTCATCCAAAGTCGTGACCGAGTTGCTGAAGGACAAACTTCATTTCCAGGGACTGGTCGTCACCGACGCTCTCGAAATGCACGGCCTCACGCGACTGTATCCGGAGAACGATCCCAACTCAGCCGGTCGCGCAGCAGTGGACGCCGTGAAGGCGGGCAACGACATGGTGCTGCTGCCCTCCGATCTCGCCGGCGCCTTCAATGGACTGGTGCAGGCCGCCAAGTCCGGAGAGATTTCGCAGGCGCAAATCAATGCATCGGTGCTGAAGATTCTGCGGGCCAAGGCGTCGCTCAATCTGAATAAATCCCGGCTCGTGGACCTCACGCAGATTTCTGAGATCGTCAGCCGCCCAGATAGTCTGGAATTCGCACAGCAGGTCGCCGACGCCGCCGTCACACTGGTGCGCGACAACGGCCAGGTTCTCCCATTCGCAAAAACTAGCGGAACCCCGCTGCAGCCGGCGTCATATCAAGCTCAGGCGAGCCCGGGGACTACTACGACTGCGCCAGGACCAACGGTGGCGATCGTCATCAGTGATGACATCCGCAGCGAGTGGGGACGGGCCTTCGAGGTCGAACTCCGGCGCCGGGTGTCGCCGCTGAAGGTGTTTTTCGTCGATGGCAAGATTGCCGGGCCGATGACTCCGGTCATCCTCGATGCGGCAAATCAGGCGCAGAAGGTGATCGTTGCCGCATACGTGGTGCCGACTGCGGCCAAACAGACCGTCGTCAACGGACAGCTCACAAATTCTGTTGGCCTCAACGACGCCAACGGAGCATTGATGGCACAGTTGCTGCAGGCCGACGCGGCAAAGATCGCGGTAGTCGCCATGGGCAATCCGTATTTGGTTATGAACTTTCCCGGCGTGCAGACGTATCTCTGTACATACTCAAATGCGCCCACCTCCGAGCGCGCAGCGGTGAAGGCGCTCTTTGGAGAGATGCAGGTGCATGGCAAGCTGCCGGTGAGTTTGCCGGGGATCGCTGAACGCGGATTCGGCCTGGAACTGAAACCTGAAGAGATGCTCGCCACCGGCGCCGCCGGACAAAAGAAATCGAATTTGGGAGAGATGCAATGAGTTTGAAGTCACACACCATACTTCCACTCGTCGCGCTGGTCGCGATCGCCACCGTATGCACTAGCTGCGTGAACGTGAAGAAAGACGAGACCGGCGACAACGTGGACGTGAAGACGCCGTTCGGCTCCGTCAGTGTCCGCACCGATCAGGTGAAACCCGAGGAGACGGGTCTGAATGTCTATCCGGGCGCAAAGCTCGCCCCGAAGCGGGGAAATGATAACGATAAGGCGAACGTGAATATCTCCAGTCCGTGGGGACAGCTCAAAGTCATCGCACTTAGCTATCAAAGCGACGATTCGCCCGACAAGGTCCTCACCTGGTACCGCAAAGACATCGCCCAGCGATACGGCAAGCTCCTCGAATGCAAAGGAGGCACCAGTGTTGGCTTCCATGGCGACAACGACAAAGCCACTCACGACCTGACCTGCGAAGACAAAGATGAGCACGGAAAAAGCTTCCACTTCAACGACGATGACAAAGGCGCCATCGAACTCAAGACCGGCACCAACGATCGTCAGCACATAGTTGCGGTGAAACCAGAGGGAAGCGGATCACATATCGCGCTTGTGTATGTGCAGAAGCATGGGGAGAAGGACAGCATTTAAAAGAGGGCGTTCAGCACTCGGCTTTCGGCGTTCGACACCTGGGCAGTCTTGTTGCGCGGGCAAAAAGCCTTGTTTGAGTTAATGAGGGGTTGCTGCTGCTAAGACAAACCGCCGGTCTTTGCTCTTCCACTTCGATTCGATTTGGAAGCCTGCGCGGCTTACGCACTTCAGCAGAACGGATTCGCCCTGATACTTGATTGAGCTGCTCATACGCAGCTTTTCTCCACTCGCGATTGCGATCATCTCGCCGCCGAGGTTTACTCGGATGTCTCGCGTGGCGACGAAGTGTTTGGTCACCGCAAATAGCCCGTCCGACGCAAGAGCTGTCGCAAACTCCAATTTCCCATCGTCTTCCGTGATCCCCACACCGCTCAGCGGCCCCCACGCAAAGCGCCGATTCGTCGGATTGTCATAGCCTCCCAGCGTCTCGTCGCTGAAGATCTCGCCGTCGAACACAAACCAATCCTTGCTGCGGATCTGCCGCCGCAGCAGACTGGGAAATGTCTGCGCGCCAAACGCTCCCAGCGTGTTCCCGAGCACGGTGAAGATGACCGGCGAGTCGTCGTGTGCGGTCGCTCCAGCGCAAACTGACGCGAGATGCTGCTCATTTCCCAAATCACACTTGAATCCTGACCCCGGCGAGCCTTGTCTTCCGGCTTCCTCCAGCGCCAGCTCCAGCAGGGCTTGGCTGAAATCTGCGCCGACATACCGCACCGGCCGCTTCGCCACCTTGTTTATGCTTTGCAGCAGGATGGCGTCCTTAGTCCCCTCACCACAGCCCAATCCACAGAGCGCGTGCGCCCCACTCATTTTTTCCGCGATCTCCAGAGAGGCCGACTGCAGTACTTCGATCGCGCGATTCGCGTTGCGGTACTCTGTCGAGCGGCAAAGCTCCGTCCAGGCCGCAACCGATGCGGGAAACCAATAAAACACCTCTTCCGGTAACTGCCTGTCGCGAAACGCCTTGCGCGTGCGATCAAGGATTTCTCTCTCCTGCAATAAAGCGGTAGTTTGCAGCCCGCGTACCCTCCCGCCATGCGCGCCGGCTGTTTTGGACGTTGCCATGAGATTGCATTTTATCGGCATGCCGTTTACGTCGCTTAGCATTCCGGCTTTAGCCGCTGCGTACAGCACTGCAGAATGCTGCGTACAGCACTGCATATTGATGACGCAGTTGCATGCCTTCCTCCCCTCCAAACTCTCGATTTGCCGCCGATCACGGCCATTTGAGACAATTCCCCGCACCTCTTAGGCGCCCTGTGGCATCTAGGTAGCGAGTTGTTTTAGCTGTGGAACTCAAAAGGAGAAAGCGAATGAGAATTATCGACATCAGCGAAGTTGCTCCGACTTGTCATTCCAACGTGAAATTGGTTGAGACCGCCGAGGTGGCCCCGACCTGCCACACCAACGTGAAGCTCGTAGAGAGCGCGGAAATCGCTCCTACCTGCCACTAAAACTGATTTCGTCTCGCTGATCCGCGAACCGTGAGGGACTGCTCGCGCACGTCTCTTACCCTTCGCGCGGCGGGACGACGGCGGCCACGACCTGTACTGATGCCATCATTTGCTGCACATCGTCTTTCGATCGGGACCTTCTACAATCCGCATCTCGCGGACTTCACCCTCGAGCACAGCGACCTCATCGACCATCTCGCAATGGCCGATCCTCCCGCGGCGGACGACCAGCGCTTCGCCGAAATTCAGCAGCAGTTTCCGCTGCTGCTCCACGACTACCTCGGACAGCTCTCCGACCCACTAAGCGATTTCGCGCTGCAACGCGCCCGCAACTTACAGCAGCGCTATCAAGGGCCATGGATTGCGGAACATTTCCAATGTCTGCACACGCAGGACCGCAGCCGATCACTCGATTATGTATTTCCGCCACTCTATACCGAAGAGTTTCTCGACCGCTTCTGCGCTAACGCCGTGGCGTTGCGCGACGCAGTAGGCGCGCCACTGGTGATGGAAAACATTCCCGGATTCTTCTCCGTCCAGCGCGCACAGATGAGCGAAGCGGAGTTCCTCACGCGCTTCTTCGACCAGACAGGCTGCGGCTTCCTCATCGACGTCCCGCATATCTGGCTAGCTGCGTACTATCGCGGCATCGACGCGCGGCAATATCTCGCAGACTTCCCGCTCGACCGTGTAGTTGAGATGCATGTCGCCGGCGTTGAGCGCGATCCCGATCTCGGCGGTCCGTGGATCGCACCCGTCGCGCCCAGCGAAGACATTCTCGCCCTGGCGTGCTGGGTTGCCGAACACGCGCCGAAGTTGCGCGCCGCGACGGTCGATGTCTTCTCGCCCAGCGTAACCGCCGCCCAGATTGAAGACGCAATGCGCCGCACTCGATCGGCGTTCCTTCCCACCGCCGTCGCCGCCGATTGATATGTCCAGCGTCCCCGCAGTGTCAGAAGCAAGCGATCGCGAACTCCAGGACCGGATCATTCTCTATCTCGCTGACGGGAGTCACCGTATCGAGGTCCAGGATGTTCCACTCTCAGCCGCGGAAGCGGAAAAAGCGCAACGCTTTTCCAAGTTTCTGGCGCGCCGCTACTATCGCGACCGTCTGACGCGCGGATTCCGTTACTCGAGGCGAGTCATTGAATTCAGCAGAGAAACTCAAGCAGACAACAGTCGACTTTATGCGGAAGAGATAGCCGATTCACCGCGCTTCGACGAAATTCTTTCCCATTGCGTGCTCGGATCGATACACACAGCACGAACTGTAGCCGAGCTCGCCGTTGCCCAACTCAGGCCGCTGGCACTCGCGCCATGGTGGGACGACCTTCTGCACTACGAGCGCTCGTTCTTCCTCCAGCTAGCAACGTCAGAGTTGTCCGATCCAACAACCCATCCCAAGCTGTCCGCCAACACAATCACACAAGCATTCCAGTGGAAGATGCCGGAGCTGCTATCCCGTTTAAAATCCGAAGCTCCGTTAACGGACGACTTGCGCGGCGAAGTCACACTCCTGTTCTCACGAACCCACCACGGCAGAATCTACGTCGTGGAACTCGACGACCAAGCTCAAGCAGTAATCAGCGCAATGAATGGCAATCGCAGCGCGGAAGAGATCGCGGCAGCAGCCGGTGTCGGCGTCGAAGAAACGAACAACTTATTGATGACACTTCGAGAGATCGGGGCATAAGGGGCTATCAGCGCTCGGCTATCAGCGTTCGGCCAGTAACAAGCGGCTGTCGGCGTTCGGCCAACAAGAGTTATCTCTGGCCCTCCGGCGCATTCGAACGCGAAGGGGGCGGCATTCGCTCGGGCGCTAAAAACCTGCTGAGCCACCATGGAAGAGCATGCGTCTCAACTACAATCTCCGAGCTTTGAAAATCCCATGAATAAACTTCGTGCGCTCGCGCTGCTTATTACTACATTTTCCGCAGCTCAGAATGTCGGACATCACGATGCCTACGCTGCTAACGAGCATTTCGAGATTATGTATCCATCCGTTCGACCCATTGAGCGCGCCATGAGGGTGCCACGATTG
>CAZLIE010000159.1:0-8717 GCA_964559345.1 uncultured Terriglobales bacterium | reverse complement strand
AGCGATGTCGAAAAAGATCCCGGTAGGAATTCTTGGCGCGACCGGCATGGTCGGTCAACGCTTTATTCAACTGCTTGAGGACCATCCATGGTTCGAGGTGGGATGGCTGGCTGCGTCGGAGCGGTCTTCCGGAATGACATATGCCGAGGCCGCGCGCTGGAAGTTGAATACCGCCATCCCGGAGCGCGTCGCCAAGATGAAGGTATCGGACGCCGCGCCCGGCGACTCTCCACAAGTGATCTTTGCCGCGCTAGATGCGGGAATTGCGGCCGAGCTCGAGCCCCGTTTCGCCGAAGCCGGTCGCGCGGTGATCACCAACTCCAGCGCATTCCGTATGCACGAAGACGTGCCGCTCGTGATTCCAGAGGTCAATGGCGATCACTTTAAGCTGATCGACAAACAGGGTTGGCGAAAGTCCAAAGGCGGCTTCATCGCCACGAATCCTAACTGCTCGGCGATAGGATTGGTGATGGCCTTGGCCCCGCTGCATCGCCGATTCGGAATCGATTCCGTATTTGTCGCTACCATGCAAGCTGTGAGTGGCGCTGGATATCCTGGTGTCGCTTCACTAGACATACTCGGAAACGTCGTTCCTTTCATCGCCAAAGAAGAAGAAAAACTTGAGGCTGAGACCAAGAAGCTGCTCGGAGACCTGCGCAATGCCTCAGTGACTCCTGCCGACTTGAAAATCAGCGCGCAGTGCAATCGGGTCGCAGTGGAGGATGGGCACACCGAGTCAGTGTCTATCAAGTTGCGCAAAGCGGCCAAACAGGACGAGCTTCTTGAGTGTTGGCGCAGCTTCAGGGCGCGTCCGCAGGAGATTGGATTGCCGTCCGCTCCGGAGCAGCCCGTAATCTATGACGTGGCAAATGACCGGCCGCAGCCGCGTCTCGACGTAAATCGGGGGCGCGGGATGAGCGCCGTGGTCGGAAGACTGCGTCCGTGCAATCTACTCGACTGGAAGTTCACGGTGCTTACGCATAACACGATCCGCGGCGCAGCTGGGGCAGCCCTGCTCAATGCCGAACTTCTGAAGCACGAAGGCTATATCGGTTGATTCGCTTCCAGCTATTCAAGATCAGCGCGAGGCTGCGACCGTGCTTGTAATGAAGTTCGGCGGCACCTCCGTCGAAGACTCGAGCGCCATCGATCGCGTCGCGAAAATTGTGTCGGAGCGCCTGGAGCGCCTGCCGGTCGTGGTGGTGAGCGCGATGTCGAAAGCCACCGATCAATTGCTGGCCGCCGGCAACGCTGCAGGAACCGGCGATGCCAGCGCAGCGCTGCAGCTTTCACGCGCGCTGCGCGAGCGCCACTACACCACGGCCGGAGAGCTGTTGGGCACCGGCTTGTTCACGCAATTTCATGCCGAACTTGAATCTGAGTTCGACGCGCTTGACGAGCTGCTGCGCGGAATATCGGCAGTAGGCGAGCTCACGCCGCGAACCACTGATCTGGTCGCGTCTTTCGGCGAGCGCGTCTCCAGTCGCATGGTCGCGGAGGCGTTCATCGCCCGGCAGCTTCCGGCGCTTCATGTCGATTCGCGCGAGTGCATCGTCACCGACGCAAATCACACAAAGGCAGTTCCAGCATTCGCCGAAACTGACGTTCGCCTGGCCCAGCGTGTGAAGCCGCTACTCGACAACAAACAGATCCCAATCATGGGAGGCTTCATTGGCTCAACGCCGCAAGGCGCGACGACTACGCTGGGACGCGGTGGCTCTGATTTCACAGCGGCCATCGTCGGCGCGGGACTCTGCGCAGACTCGATTGAAATCTGGACAGACGTCGATGGCATGATGACGACCGATCCGCGTATCTGCAAGGACGCCCATCGCATCCGCACCATCAGCTTCGACGAAGCCGCGGAGCTCGCCTATTTCGGAGCCAAGGTGCTGCACCCGGCGACGCTGCTGCCTGCAATCCAGAAGGACATCCCGGTTTACGTCCTCAATTCGCGCAACTCTGGGTGCGAAGGAACGCGCATCAGCGCGCGTGCTCCGCAGTGCAAGAATTTCTTCAAAGCGATTGCCGCCAAGCGCCGCATCACGATCGTGGACGTAGTCGCCACGCGCATGCTGATGGCGCACGGCTTCCTGAAAAGCATCTTCGAAGTGTTTGACCGTCACCGTTGTCCGGTGGATATGGTTTCCACTTCCGAGGTCAGCGTCTCGCTGACGGTGGACTCGACAGAAGCGATTCCCGCCATCGCTGCTGACCTCGAGAAGCTTGCCGACGTAAAGTATGAAGGCCGCAAAGCGATTGTTTGTCTGGTGGGAGAAAATATCCGCGGCACCCGCGGCATCGCCGCCAAAGTGTTCGGAGCGCTTCCAGACACGAACGTCCGCATGATTTCCCAAGGCGCCTCCGAGATCAACATCAGCTTTGTGATCGACGAAGATGATGTCGATGAGACCGTACGAACGCTGCACAATGTATTCTTCAGCGATCCTGATCCGGCGATATTTGCATGAACACCTTGCTGCCTGCCGGTCAGAGGCATAGATGAAGATCCTTCTGCTCGGTCACGGTAAAACCGGCTCGCTGGTCGAGGAGCTCGCGCGTGAACGCGGCCACAGCGTCGAAGTCCTCACGTCGAAGGACAATCAGCACGCTTCTGCGCTTACGGCTGATCGGCTCGCGCAAACGGATGCCGTCATTGATTTCACTACACCTGACGTTGTTCTTCAGAACATAAAAGCGGGCCTCGGTCACGGCTCTCGGATCGTAGTCGGCACGACCGGCTGGTACGAGCACCTTCCCGAGATCGAGAAGGAAACGCGTGCCTCTGCCGGCGCGGTTCTCTATGGCTCGAATTTTTCGGTTGGAGTAAATATCTTCTTCGACATTGCTGCCGCGGCTGCTGCAGGCGTTAAGCAGGGATACTCGCCGCAGGTTGTCGAGCGCCATCATGTTCATAAGAAAGACGCGCCGTCGGGAACCGCTGTCTCGATCCAACGCATTATCGAAGAAAGAGCGGACGTGCGACCCGAAATCACTTCAGTCCGGGAAGGCGAGACGGTAGGAACACACGTCGTGCTGCTCGATGGTCCCAACGACACCATGATGCTCGTCCATGACGCCAAAAATCGTCGAGGCTTCGCCGAAGGCGCAGTACGCGCCGCGGAGTGGCTTCAGGGGAAGCAGGGGTTTTACGAGTTCAGGAAGATATTCAGGGAACTGGCCGAATGAGAGATGGTGGGAGCGTCGGACTCCGAGCTTATTGGCGCTGGAAAAGAGTTGGCTTTTCGGCGTTCGGCTGTCGGCGTTCGGCCCCACCGCTTCTTTGGACGCCCTTGGTTCGGCGCAAACATTCATGGCTTCGCCAACAGCGCTCGTTATGACACGTTGAGCCCTGTACAGTGTTTTAGGGGTCGAACACCGAGTGCCAAGTGCCGACAGCCTCTTTTTTATGTCCGACGTCTCCTCTAGATACCAATTCATCCCGCGCCGCAGACTTCGCGGATCGCACGCGCAAACGCTTGCAGGAAATTTTCTGCCGCGCACGAGCCTGCTTCCTGCCGGCGAACGTCGCGTCTTCGTTGTCGATGAGCACGATACCGGAGCTGAAATTGCCGTGCAGTGCATATGCCATTGGCAGCCCGGTCGTGAGCGTGCGCTGACGGTCATCATTGTTCACGGTCTCGAGGGCTCAGTTGAATCGCAATACGTAATCGGAACCGGCAGCAAAGCTTGGGCGGCAGGAATGAATGTCGTCCGCATGAACATGCGCAACTGCGGCAACACCGAGGCGCTCGCTCCGACGCTGTATCACTCCGGACTTTCTGCGGACGTGGGAGCCGTCGCCCAAGAACTCATTCGTGAAGATGCCTTAGAGCGGATCGCAATCGTAGGATTTTCCATGGGCGGGAACCTGGCACTGAAGCTCGCGGGCGAGTGGGGCGCGCAGGCGCCTAAACAGGTAAAGACCTTCGCTGCGGTGTCGCCGGCGATGGACCTCGCAGCGTCTGCCGACGCGTTGCACGCGTGGAGCAACCGCATTTATGAGTGGAAGTTTCTGCTCGGCTTGCGCAGACGCTATCGACGCAAGGTCGGCCTCTTTCCCCACCGCTATGATCTGGCTCACGCGAGGTGGTATGCGAGCATCCGCGAGTTCGACGATCAGGTCACCGCCCGATACGAAGGCTTCGCCGGAGCCGAGGACTACTACACACGCTCCAGCGCGTCACGAGTAGCCGACCAGATCCGCGTGCCCGCGCTCATTATTCATTCGCTGGATGATCCATTCATTCGCTTGCTGCCCGAAACGCGCGCGAAGCTGGTGAACAATCCCGCCGTAAGTCTGATCGAAACACGACACGGAGGCCACTGCGCGTTTCTCGCAGAATCGATCGGGTACGACGGCCGCTGGGCGGAGAAGACCGTCATCGACTTCCTAAATAATCTCGGTTGAGATTGCGCCGCGGTGCTGCCAAACATGTTGTCCCACAATGAGTTTGGGTTCTAGTACTCACAAAGTGGTGCACGCAACGACTTCCAAGATATAGACCGCGAAATCCGGGCGACATACCAAAAACCATATCTCCCAGTTCGAAATCCTTTGGATTAATGGATTTCCGCGATTGTAAACAAACGTAAGACTATGAATGTAAACGAGTTATAGTTTTTTGGTCTGGCATCGAGATTGCAAATCTTTGCAGGTTGCGCTCCTGAAAATCGCAACAAATTTCATTTCTTTTGGCACCCGTCGCAGTGAATGCGGGACGTTCGCCGGAAGGAACTTTTGCAGAGGAGAAATGCAAGCCGTGAAAAGATCTCTCATAACTTTGCTGTCCATGCTTCTGTTTGCGTTCGGTCTAATGGCGCAGACAACTACCTCGGGCGACGTCGCTGGCACCGTGACAGATCCGAGTGGAGCCGTCGTTCCGAATGCGGCGGTGACACTTGTAAATGACGCAACTGGCCAAACAATAAACGTCACTACGAGCAATTCTGGTTTTTACCGCGCCTCTTCGTTGACGCCTGGAGCTTACACGGTCAGCGCCACAGTCCAGGGATTTGCTCCCTCCAGGAAGCGGGTGGACGTTGCCGTGGGCACAATTACGACGGTCAATCTACCGCTTGGAAATGTTTCTGCGCAAACGACAGTGGAAGTAACGGCGGAAGCTCCGGTGATCCAGACGGAGAACGGCAACATCACTAACACTCATGACACTCGCGAAATCGAGCTCGTACCCAATGGCGGCGGCGATCAGAGCTACATCGCCCAGACATCTCCGGGAATCAACATCAATACCGCAACCGGTGGAGGTTATGGGAACTTTTCGGCATTCGGATTACCGGGCACTGCAAACCTCTTCACGGTAAACGGCAATGACAACATGGATCCGTACCTAAACCTGAACAATTCAGGAGCTACCAACCTTACGCTGGGTGCGAATGAGTTGGCAGAGGTATCCGTGGTGTCCAACGGCTATTCCGTGCAGTATGGCCGCCAGGCTGGTGCACAGGTTAACTCTGTGACGAAGAGCGGCAGTAATACCTTCCATGGAAACGCCGTGTACTACTGGAATGGTCGCATCATGAATGCGGATAACTGGTTCAACAAACACTTCGAAAGTCCTGCCGATCGCACGGACCGGGGGTTTGTCAATGCGAACCAATGGTCGGCCTCGTTCGGCGGTCCCATTAAGAAGGACAAGACGTTCTTCTTCGTGGACACCGAAGGACTACGAGTAATTGTTCCGGTTCCGGCACAGGTTTTCTCTCCGACTCAGGCCTTCGAGAACTTTGTCTTAACAACCTCTCTTCCGGCAGCCGGTCAATCAGCGCAGGTTCCTTTCTATCAGCGGTTGTTTAACATCTACAACAATGCACCGGGGGTCGGTAGTTCTCGCCTCGTGAACGCAAGCGACGATCCATCACTGGGCTGCGGTGATTTCTCGGCGGGCGCGTTCGGAGTGACTGCACCATGTGCGCTCACTTATCACAGTGACTTCCCTAACTTTGCCAGTGAATGGACTCTTGCCGCCCGCGTGGATCACCAACTCACCGCGAATGACAAACTATACGTTCGTTATCATCAGGATAAGGGAACGCAGCCAACTTACACTGATCCGCTTACGCCGATCTTCAACACGCAATCGAACCAGCCGTCCTACGATGGTCAAATCAACGAGACTCACTCGTTCGGCACTAAGGCTGTAAATCAATTCATTCTCTCCGGGGCGTATTACCGCGCGATATTCGTGAGCAACAATGCGTCGCAGGCGCTGGCCGCCTATCCATCAACTCTGGAGTGGTTTGACGGCCTGTTCAGCAATGCAGGCGGCATAGGCTTCGATTTCCCGCAAGGTCGCAATGTCACCCAGTATCAGATCGTAGATGACTTCAGCTATAACTTGGGAAATCACGCTTTGAAGTTTGGCATGAATTATCGCCGTAACGATATTACGGATTACACTACCGGAGTACTGACTGAACCGTTACAAGAAGTGCTGTCGATGACCGACTTTACAAACGGCGTTTCAGACTTCTTGCGCCAACGGTTTCCGCTGGCGAAGACCAATCCTGTAGCCATCTGGAGCGCGGGTTGGTATGGAGAGGATGATTGGCGTGCAACCGACAAGCTCAAGCTGACACTCGGCTTGCGAATTGACCATGATTCAAATCCGGTCTGCCAAGCCAACTGCTTCAATCGGTTCGTGTCGCCCTTCCAGCAGATTAATCAGTCGGCGACAGTCCCCTATAACCAAATTATTTCGTCCGGATTGCATACTGGTTTTCGGGATACGGACAAGCTACTTTGGCAGCCTCGCGTAGGGTTCGCATGGCAACCGTTCGGAAGCGCTCGCAACACAGTGATTCGCGGCGGCGCGGGGCTCTTCTATGATCTCGTTGCGGGAACGTTGGTGGACAACTTCATCAACAATGCACCCGGCAATCTAGATTTGCGTGATGTGGCTACCGGCGCCGGCACGCCGGGGGTAAAAGGTAACCTCTTCGCTCCAGGAGTACCGGGAAGTACATATACAGTTCTTGCAAACAGTGGAACTGCTTTCCGGCAAGGCTTCGCGAACGGCGGCACTTTCTCCAGTATCAAGACCCAAGTACCTCTGTTCACTGGCATCTCTTATCAAGATGTAACCAGCCGAACCAAGACCCCTCAATTCCAGGAATGGAACCTTGAAATCGAGCAAGGAATTGGGTCCAAGACTTCGGTTTCCGCAAACTACGTCGGCAACCATGGTGTCGACATTCCGCTCTTCAATGGGTTCTTGAATTCCCGATGCATCAGCGCGACAGCTTGCGCAAATCTCAGGCCTACGATTCCAGCAGCCAGTCCTGATACTCAGTTCACGACGATACGGCAGATAGAATCCGTCGGCTATTCGCATTACAACGGATTGACGATGGCTGTCCAAAGGAAATTTTCAGCTGGGCTGCAGGCTCAGCTCTCTTACACTTGGTCTCACGCGCTTGACACAGTATCGAACGGCGGAGTGCTGCCTTGGAGTCTTGATGATTCTCTCCAGACATTGCTCTCGCCTTTCGGTCAGGGCCTCAACTACGGCAATGCCGATTATGACGTCCGTCACGCCCTGAACGCTAACTACGTATATGAGCTGCCGTTCAAATTCTCGAACGGTTTTCTAAACGAAGCGATTGGTGGCTGGACGGTGTCCGGAACCTTCTTCTTCCACACCGGTAATCCATTCACCGTTACGGACAGCACCGCATTAGCGAGGCTCGTCACTAACGGAACAGGATTGGGCTTGCCCGCCAACATCACTAGCCCGGTTGATTTCAAGGCTTGTACAAGCGGTCCGGCGATTGATGTAAACGCTCCGGGATGTCTTTCAAAGAGCCAGTTCACGAGCGTTAGCGCTGCGTTCCCAATTCCGGGCTTCTATAGCAATCAGCGGCGTAATCAGTTCGTTGGTCCTCAGTACTTCGACGCTGATATGTCTCTGAGGAAGGCCTTCAGGCTCAACGAACGGATGCGTTTGTCGGTTGGAGCGAATGCTTACAACGTGCTCAACCATCCTAACTTCGGCAATCCAAGAGCGACGCTGTCGGGTTCGACAGGCCAGTTCTATACGACTGTGAATCCGCCTACTAGCGCTCTCGGGTCAGGATTGGGCGGGGACGCAGCTTCCCGGTCAGTACAGCTTGAAGGCCGACTCACCTTCTAAACACCGTCGTCTTGCATTCCTGTGGGCGGCTTTTCGGAGCCGCCCATTTTCTTGTGAAGGCTGGCGAGTGTCTAGGTTCGGAAGCGCTCGTCAACTGTGAAGCAAGCTTACGATAAATCGTTATCAAATTTTCGCAGCCCTCCGCGTCCAGTCGAGAAAACAATGAGCAGAAAAATATCAATTGTCTTCTTATTCGCATCCTTCTGCTGTTCGTTCGCACTTGCCGATGACAAGGCTCAACCTAAGCCAGCGGTAATTTCTGCCAGAACCGTGTCGTTCATCACTTTCTCAACTGGTGATGAGGCAAAGAAGCTGAAGGAGCAGGCGACTACGGTCTTCTTGAAATGGAAGCGTTACCAAGTGCTAGAAGAACCGACTCAGGCCGATTTGATCGTTCTAATCGGACCCATGCCGCGCCATGTCAATGCGGACGCTTGGGAAGCGCTGCTTGCGGGCAAACCGTCGCCTGAGCCGGTGAACACCAAGGGAGCGCAGTCACAGTTTGCGGTCTTCGATGGTGCTGAGGTCCACGGCCCATATTCGGGCGGGCCGCTCAGGCCGGTC
>CAZLIE010000158.1:0-8725 GCA_964559345.1 uncultured Terriglobales bacterium | reverse complement strand
AGACCGTCAGCTCTTCCACGGCAGACGACGTATTCGTAATTTCCTGGTCCTGCTGCACCGCGCCGCTGGCCATTTCTTCCGACGAAAGGAGAATGTCGTTGGCGCTGGACGATACGTCAATAGCGGCTTTGCGCACGCGCTCGAGAACTTTGTTGAAGTTGTCGAGCATGTAGTTGACCGAGTCCACGACGTTTCCAAGACCGTCGCTGGTCACCTTGCCGCGCAAGGTCAGGTCGCCGCGAGCGATCTGACTCACTACCGTCAGGAACTCGGTGACGCTCTTCTGCAAGTTTTCCTGAGCCTCCTGGTTGTGAATCGCGCGATTGATGCGCTCCGAGCTGCGGGTGAAGTTCTCCGCGATGAGCTCGAAGTCATCATTCGAGTCGATTTCAGGCCGGCTGCTGTATTCGCCTGCGGCAAACTTGTGCGAGTAAGTAACCAACTCGCCCACGGGTTTGGCGACTTTGTTGCCGAGCGCGATGAGCATAATCAGGCTCATCGACACGCAGACAAACAGGCCGAGAAAGATCAGGAGTGGGCTTTTGCCCGGCGCCGATCCGGTGAGTGCGTCCACAATTCCCAATCCATTTGCGTGCGCGCCTGCCGAGTACGCGAGATAGAGGACCACAAACAGCGCGATCGCATTGACCGAGCTCAGGGTCCAGATGGCCGTGTTCAGCCGTCCCTTCATAACTGCCTCCAGAAAGCGGAAAAACTTGTAGTCCTACTGCTCATCAAATCACCGGCACCGGAAACGCTTCCATCAGCTTTTGCAGATCGAGCGTGAGCGCCAACCGGTCATCGTGACGCAACATGCCGCAGCAATGCGGCAGTTCACGCGGCGCTTCGGAGAGCAACAGCGGCTCCGAAGTGCTGAAAGTCCCAATTACCTCGTCCGAAGCAATCCCAATTCGAACGTCTTCATCACCGTTTTTTCCGTCGAGGCACGCGACAACCACATGCTTCGGGGGAAGGTCTGCGCGCCTTCCTTCGGTAATTGCAATGTCGATTACCGGCACAATCGAGCCGCGCAGATTGAAAATTCCCATCAGAAAACTCGGGGACCGTGGCATGCGAGTGACCGCCGGCCAGTCCACAACTTCCTCTACTTCCAAGACAGAAAGACAAAAACGCTCCCGTCCCGCGCGGAAGATGCAGTATTGCCGGAGGGGCAACGACTCTTCGGCGGACAAAAATTCCATCTGCTCCGCCGAACCGGGCTCGAGTTCTTGCTGCATGTGGTTCTCTTCCGGCATTAGACAAACCTCTGGACAGTTCCAAGCAGTTCAGCGGGTGTGAATGGCTTGATTACATAGCCATCGGCGCCCTGCTGTTTTGCCCAAAATTTGTCGCTCTCAGTGTTCTTCGAGCTCACCATCACGACCGGAATGCGTCCGAATTCAGCGTGATTCTTCAGCTCCCTGCATGCCTGAAAGCCATTTCGATCGGGCATCACGACGTCCATCAGGATCAAATTCGGGCGTTCTGTGGCAACGGCCTGTTCCAGTTGGCGCGCGTCATGGATTGCGACCGCCCAATATCCGGCCTGCTGCAACACCGATTCCATCAGTTTGATCTCAGCGAGCGAGTCATCGACAATAAGAATCTTCTTCAATCCTGTACCTCGATACCTAAATCTGACTTCCGGCAGCGGCGCTTGCCGCCTGCGGCGCAGTCAAAGTTTCCATTCGCGCTCGGTCACTAAACTGCATTTCCGCTTCAAGCGAGGTGAAACGCAGCATCATTTCGTGCAAACGCAGCGTCATTTCGTGCACAGTCTCGAGCTGTTCGCGCATGCTGGTCGTCATGCCGGCGCTGTCCAGCAGCAGTAATTCTGCATTTCCCAACACTGAAGTGAGCGCGTTGTTGAAGTTGTGTCGCGTTTCCAGAACATACCGTCCGAGGATCGCGTACTTATGTTCGGTTCTCGCGCTGTGTTCAATGCGCAACAGGCGATTATTCAGCTCTGCGCGGCGCAATACTTCATTCGCCACAAGCACCAAAGTGTCAATCCAGGCGTCGTGCCTGGGGATAACAATCACGCGCGGATAATCGCGACGCAGCACATGGACGGACTGTCCTGGCGCGGCAACGTAGAGAGAAGGGCTCGGCCAGTCGTTCAACATGCGCAAAATTTCGGCCGTTCGATCGGTTCGCAGATCGCCGGCGACAGCCAAATCGAAGCGCCATTCGCCCGCTGCAGCCCACAAATCGCCGCTCATGACGGTAAATTCCGGCACCTGCGGTTCCATTTGCCAGCGTGCAACTACGTCGCGAGCGAAGCCAGGCTGGTCCGCGATGGTCAGCAGTGTCTGCGGGTGCGCCAGATTTGTATGCGGATGCTTCATTTCTTGAGCTTCTCCGCTTCATCAATGAGCGCCAGCAGGCGTTTTGCGCTGGCGGCAAGACCCACCGCCGCGTCGATATCGGCACGATCTTTGGCCTTTGCAACCTGTTCCTGGATCAGCGCGGCCTGGATGTGCGCCCAATTCAGCGCCTGTGCGAGTCCGTTCACCTGGCCACTTCGCAGTTTTTTGAGCGATTGCGACAGCAGACAACGCGCCGCAACCGCGCGCTGGATGGCCTCGGAACCCTCATTTCCACCTTGAACGAAGGCATTTACTTCCCAAGAAGCGAGCACTTCGTGGGAATCTCCGAGCACGATGGTTGACACTGCGCGGCATTCCTTGGCCGCAAGCAACTGGTCCGCGATCGCGCCAACGGTCTGTTCGAGCGTTGGAGAGGACATTACGTCGATGCTCTGCGTCCGATTCGCGTCTGTCGGTGCTCCATTCGCAATCAGTGGAGCAACCGGCAGCGACAAAGCAGCGCCTTCAGCCTGCCTTTTTTGCGATTGAACCTGCACAGCATGCGACAGAATCTTGCGAATCAGTCCCAACTGACGGAAGGATTGACCTGCGCGATAGGCCTCACGAAAAGGTTTTTTCCATTGATGACAGATCGCCAGCAGCGTCAACAGCGGCTCTTCTGATCCTAAACCGGCCCCTCGGCAGTCCACTACGGGCACGCCTAGGGCCTGCAATTGCTGAACGGACGTCCGAATCGCGTGCAAATCCGCATGCATAAGTCGGAAAAACCCGAGGCGTAAGCGGAAGTTAAACCGTGTAACCTCGACGAGAGCGGCCGGATCAAAGTATTCCGCGCCCAATGCAGCCTTCGCTTTGCGTCCCAATTCGACTAGTCCGCTGTCCAAAAGGTCGGCCAAACTGGTGCAACGATCGACGCCTTGGGCGATTTCGTTGAGTTCTTTGTGCCACCCAGCCTTCTTTAGCTGCACGTTTCCCAACACCGGACGAAGCGCTTCGTGCACGGAAGCCGAAGTTATGTCGCCCTCTTGCGGGTTATGTGGGGCCACCGAGGCAAAATACTGGACCAGGAGGTAGTCAAGTTTGTCCCGGAAGTTGTCGTCACGGCGCTTCTGAGTGAGGTGCCGAAGCAACAGAGCGCGCAAAAGATCCTCATTTCCGAAGCGCGTGCTCTGCAGTAACTGACGCATTTGTGCCACTTGAACCTTCTCATCCACGGCGTTCAGCCATGCCTGAACGCGCTCTAGAACCTCGCGTTCGGCACGATCTACGGGATTTTCCAGGTCCTTTGAATGCTCTACATCGAGCTCAAACTCGCGGATGAGCGATGCGTAAAACGGATAAAGACGGCGCGCAGTGCGCCACTCGGCGGCAATCTCGACCAGCGATACGGTGGCTGTGCTCATGCTTTGATGATCCAGTTCGCAACTTCCGCGGTGAATCGTGCGACCACAAGCGTCTCTCTGGAGCCAATTTGCACTGCCAGAACCTCCGCTTCGGTGTCCAACGAGCCATCCGCGTTCAAAAATCTCACCCGTTCACCGAACTCCAGTGGCGCGGGAGAGCGAAAAATCACCTCTTGCGAGGTCCCGTACTCGATCAAAGTGGACTTCCAATCCCAGCAACCGAGCTCGCATCTGGCGAATTGCACGGGGATTCTCACCGGCGTTCCCTCCGGAAACAGGCCGGCAAGCCGCCCAATTGATCCCTGGGGGGCGGTGGAACCGGGCTTTGAAGCCACCGTTTTCCGCTTGGCAACGGCCGGTTTGTCGAATCCGGCAGTGCCTTTTGCGGCTATTTCGCGGGCAGATCCCATGCGTTTTCTGTGGCACCTTTGCACCGAGCACCGTCGAGACGGAGCTCGCCGGGAGAATAATGTGCAACGCGGCTTCCAAAGCAGGTTCGGTCCTAAGCGATTGATTCAGCAGCATGAATGGCATCGGATGAGAAATGAGACAAGGCACAATGTCTCATGTTGAAACACCTGTCTCACGGCCTGCGGATGTCATCCGTGATTGGCCGCGGCGGCCGTTTCGCGGACAGTTAGGCCGATGTTGTAGCGCTTTAACTTGCGATAAAGGGTCGCCCGGCTGATTCCCAACATACGTCCGGTGAGTCCTTTATCGCCTTTGGTCTGCTCAAAAACGCGCAAAATCGTCTCACGTTCGAGCTCTTCTAGGTCATTTGAGCTCATGGAAGCGCGCTCGACGATGCTTTCTTGCGGCTCCGGATCGGTATGTCGGACGGCCGGCGGCAGGTCGTGAGCGTCGATTACGTTCTGACTTCCGAGCGCTACAGCGCGCTCAATGCAGTTTTCCAGCTCCCGAACATTGCCCGGCCAGTCATATTCCAGCATGTCCTGCATGGCCGCATGCGTCACCTGGACGGACTGATCGGAGGCAAATTTGTTCAAAAACCAGTGGGCAAGCGTAGGAATATCGGCCCGGCGTTCGCGCAAAGGCGGCAGATGGACGGTCACAACGTTGAGCCGGAAGTACAAATCCTTGCGAAAAGTGCCGTCCCTGTAGGCGGTTTCGAGGTCACGATTGGTCGCGGCGATCACCCGCACGTCCACTTTCACGCGATTATTGCTTCCAACCGGCCTAACTTCTTTCTCCTGAAGGACTCTGAGCAGCTTTGCCTGCATCTCCAGAGGCAGTTCTCCGATCTCATCGAGGAAAATAGTGCCTCCATTTGCGCTCTCAAATAATCCTTCTTTGGTCTTTGTAGCGCCGGTAAACGCCCCTTTTTCGTACCCGAAGAGCTCACTTTCGACCAGAGTTGGCACCAAAGAGCCACAATCAACGGCCACAAATGGCCTTTTTGCGTACTGTCCGCGGTAGTGAATGGCACGCGCAACGAGCTC
This sequence comes from uncultured Terriglobales bacterium, assembly GCA_964559345.1. Classification (GTDB taxonomy): domain Bacteria; phylum Acidobacteriota; class Terriglobia; order Terriglobales; family Acidobacteriaceae; genus Gp1-AA112. The sequence goes on along the minus strand of CAZLIE010000158.1, from coordinate 3,532 downwards.
TTTGCCGGTCCCACTTTCGCCGGTTATGAGCACGGGAGTACGCGTATCTTTCAAACGCGCGATCATTCGCAGCACATCCTGGATCTTTGCGGATGATCCGATGATGCCGCTGAGGTCGGATTCGGCGTTTACACGTTCGCGCAGGAAGAGATTTTCAGCGATGAGTTGAACTTTTTCCTGCATTCGCTGCAGCAATAACTTGAGTTCTTCGAGACGGAACGGCTTGGTGATGTAGTCGTACGCGCCCAATTTCATCGCCTGAACGGCCGATTCAATGGATCCATGGCCGGTCATGATGGCGATTTCGGTGTGCGGAAGCATACGTTTCGCTTCGCTCAGGAAGTCGAGACCCGACATATTCGGCATCATCAGGTCGGCAAGGATCATGTCAGGCGCAGCTTCGTCCAGACGCGCAAGAGCAGTTTCGGCGCTCTCCGCTTCAGTGCAACGCATTCCCATTGACGCGCCGACGGTCATGCAGAGCTTGCGAATGCTCTGCTGGTCGTCAACGATCATCAGATGGAGATTGCTTTCGTTCATTGTGTGCGGCCTGCCAGCAGCGATTCAATACTGTTCAGCAGTTGCGCAACTCGGAAGGGCTTTTCGATGCACGGCGCTCCGGTCTTCTGCAGGATCGCCATCGTTTCCTGATTGACTGTGTCTCCGGTGATGAAAAGAATCTTGTGCGAGAGCTCTGGCCGGTTCTTCTGGATCCACGCATGCACATCGGCGCCGGTGATGCCGCCCGGAGTCCGCATGTCGGAGATGACGCCCATGTACGAGCCGGACTCAAGCATTCTCAGTCCATCGGCTCCGGAGACAGCACCGACGATCTTGTATCCATTCCTCTCGAGTGCGGCGCGAAGGAATGACATCACTGCGACCTCGTCTTCAATGACGAGAAGAGGAAGTTTGTGCGCGTTCGCTGGGGTCACGCGGATACCGCCTTTGCCAGATTTTTCTTCGCACTTGCCTGCTGACACAGTGGAAGGCGGATGCAAAATGTCGCGCCCTGCACGTCGGGATTGTTGAAGCACACAATCTCTCCGCTGTGCTCGCGCACGATGCCATAGCAGATGCTCAGTCCCAGGCCAGTTCCCTTCCCAACTTCTTTGGTCGTGTAGAACGGATCGAAAATGCGATCGGCATGTTTGATGCCCGTCCCATTGTCCTGAAAGCGAATCTCTATGCTCGTGCCGACAACTTCGGTGGCGACGATGATGCGCCCGCGGCGTCCTGTCTCTTCCACGGCATCGCACGCATTGTTGAGGATGTTGAGAAATACCTGCTGCAACTGATGAGCATCGCCGACCACGCCCGGCAGGTTGGGATCGAAAGCCTCCTCCAGCACGATGCCATGACTACCCAGATCGTAGGAACGCAGTGAAATCGTCTTGCGGAGCACCTGATTGATATCGACGGTGTGCTTCTCCGGCGGCGTCTGACGCGCGAAGCTCAAGAGGTTCTGCACAATCTCCCGCGTCCGCTGCGCCTCCTGCACGATGATCTGCAGATCGCTCTTCACTTCGTCCGCGAGTTCGGGATTCTCGAGGAGCAGGTCGGCGAAGCCGAGTATCGCGGTGAGAGGATTGTTCACCTCATGCGCGACTCCTGAGACCAATTGGCCAACGGCGGCCATTTTCTCTGCATGCATCAGCTTGGCTTGGAGCGTGGCGACGTCGGTGATATCGGTCATCACGGCGACAATGCTGTTCACTTCGCCCAACGTATTGCGCATTGGGCTCAGGTTTACCGAGAAGCTGCCGATAACGTTTCGTCCGCGAGTGAGCGGCAGTTCCAGATTGTTGATCGGCCGTCCCTCCATCACGGAATGCAATGCCTGCCGCAGATGATCGCGATGGGACTCGGCAACGATGGTCTCCAGCCGAGACCCAATCAGTATGTTCTCTCCCGCGGGTCCGATCGACACTTCGCAGCATCTCCGATTGGCGTAGCTCACCAGACCAGCGGTGTCCACCACGGCGATGAGACTTTGCGTGTGATTCAGAATCTGGGTGTTGAAATCGTGCTCGCGCAAAAGCTGCGACTGCACGTGCTTCATTTCCGTGATGTCGAGCAACACGCCGCGATATTCCACTACCTGGCCGTTGTCATCGCGGACCACGAAGCTATTTTCCAGAGCGTAGATGATCGATCCGTCCCGACGCAGCAATGCAAGCTCGTGGTTTCGCAGCCGTCCGAACTGATGAAGAGCACGCTTCGTGAGCTCGCGAAGCGCAGGATCAACGTATAACCGGCTTGCGTCTACCGAGAGCAACTCTTCGCGGCTGTCGTATCCCAGCATGCGAACCAGAGCGTCGTTCACCTGGATCATGCGCCCATCGGCGGTCGCGAAATATGCGCCTTCCTGGATGTTGTCGAAGAGCTCGCGATACAGGCGCTCAGCTCGGCGGCTGGCGGTGACGTCCTTCAGCACGTGAACGATCTGTTGCACGTCCTCAACTCCGCCACGCAGACGCGATGAGGAGACAAGATAAACGTCGCCGTTGCGAGGGTCGCGAAATTCCTCTTTGAACTGCTCGCTTTGGAGATCGACACAGAACGGGCAAGCCGGAGCATCGGCCGGCTGGCCCAGCAGATCTCGGACCTGCATTCCCAGCAATTCCGCCGGCAATTTTTTCAGCTTGTCTGCAAGCGAGCGGTTCACACGCACGACGCGCTGGTTCTCGTCATGCAGCAACATGAAATCGGAGATGGAGTCGAATATCTCCGCCCACTGGCGACTGGAGCGGGTGATGCGGGCGAAGAGCTGTGAGTTTTCAAAAGCGGCAGCGGCCTGGCTGGCAATCGCGTTAGAAATCGCCAATCCGCCAAGCCCGGCGAGCGCGGCCATGAACGATGCGTCGTTTTCTCCTGGCATTTCGTTGTTTGTCAGGAGTATTGCGACGGCCCCATTCACCCGCGGTGTTTTGAAAGGGGCACAGAAGAGGACCTCGAAGCCGTTCACTTGCAGGCCGGTCAAGTGCGAGACCCGCAGCGTAAACGGAGCGTGATTCCGTCCGATCAGTGCCCGGCGAATCCGCTCGGTGATCTCGGAATGCATTTTGATACTGGCGCGCAGTCCAGCAGCAACGCTCTCATCCTGAGACACGAGACTGCGCACCTCGAAGCCTTCCGCGTCGTCGCACCACACGATGGCCGGAGCCGGCGCAAACGATCTATGTGTCTGCTCCGCAAGAAGTTTGCACACGGCATGGGTTTCCTGTTGAGCATTCAGGCAAGTGGCGTATTCAACCAGCGCCTCGAAACCACGGTGATAAACGCGGTCGGTGCTCTCCGAACTGGTGACGGTCAAGGACAAGGTCTGCGATAACACCGATCAGAATTGATACAGGCGCTTGTCCGCTGAAAACAAACGCGGAACTCTGGTTCTAACGCTTGCGACGGTATCCCGCATTCTCATTTTGAGTCAAGGAGGATTGAGACCTGCGGACACCTAAGGTAACCAATGAGGCGGCTGTCGGCGCTCGGCTTTCGGCGTTCGGCCCCACGGCGACGTTGTTTGATCAGA
>CAZLIE010000157.1:0-8789 GCA_964559345.1 uncultured Terriglobales bacterium | reverse complement strand
GACACCGGTGGAGAGTATCGAGGAGTTCAAGGTCAATGTCTCCAATCAGACCGCAGATTTCAATGGATCGGCGGGCGCTCAGATCCAGATGGTGACTCGGCGCGGCGGAAACACCTGGCACGGCGCCTTGTATGAGTACTATTTGGGCAGTAATTTCAGCGCGAACACTTGGGTCAACAATCACACTCCTACGAGGGATTCCAAAGGGAAAATTCTCAGTCCCGCAACGCCGCTACCGTCCAATCATTACAATCGCTTCGGCTTATCGGCTGGCGGACCGGTAGGACCGTCCTTCTGGGGAGGCAAGACATACATCTTCGCGAACTATGAGGGACGCCGCTATCCGCAGAATACAAATGTGGAAAAACGCGTTCCTTCTGCGCTGCTGCGTGCCGGTGTAGTCCAGGTTCAGGACGCAAAGGGTAAGTTCCAGCCATACAACCTCAACCCGGTCCCCGTTACGGTAAATGGTGTGACGTATCAGCCGGCAGCCTGCCCGGGAAGCGCGAACGGTCTGTGCGACCCGCGCGGCATTGGAGTTAATTCTCTGGTTTCCCAAATCTGGAACAAGCAGATGCCGCTGCCGAACGACTTCACTTCCTCTGGTGGCGATACTTACAACACACAGGGCTACTTAACCAGCCTCAAGCTCCCACAGAATGACAACTTCGGCGTGGTGCGGCTCGACCACAGCATCGGCACGAACTGGACAGTGATGTCAAGCTATCGCTACTACCACCTGGAACGCGATGTCAACAATCAGTTCGACATTGGTGGTGTCTTGAGCGGTGACACGTTCGGCATCGCAAAATCCACTGCCACTCGTCCGCAGGTGCCCTGGTACGGGGTGATTGGACTCACAGGCAATCTCACTTCAAGACTCACCAACGACTTCCGTTACAGCTATCTCCGCAATTTTTGGCAATGGAGTACGGCAAATGCTCCTCCACAACTCGCCGGGTTAGGCGGCGCGCTGGAAATCGGCGGTGAAGTGTGCAGCAATACCGGCGGCAACAGCGCCTTGATTCCATACTGCATCCGCACACAGGATGCGCGTCAAAGGTATTGGAATGGTAAAGACAACGTATTTCGCGACGACTTGACGTTGGTCCATGGCAACCATGTGTTCCAATTCGGGGGACAGTTCGAGCATAACTGGGACGCGCACCGACGCAATGACAACGGCCAGGGCATCATGGCTGCCTATGTTTACCAGGTGGGCGCATCCAGTGGTACTTCGGCAACTGGCTTTGCCATGCCGAGCACCTACGTGCCTGCTGGAATTCCTAGCTCGCAAATCAATAACTACAAAAACCTATACGCAGAAGCGCTGGGAATCGTCACCCAGTCTCAGAGTCTGTATACACGCTCGGTGTCTGATCTAAGCCTCCAGCCCTTTGGCCAACCGGTGGTCGCACGCAGCGTTACTGATTCTTATAACGTGTACTTCAACGACAGCTGGCACCTTAAGCCGAGCCTCACGTTGAGCTACGGAGTGGGATATCAGTTGGAGCTGCCTCCGTATGAATTAGACGGAAAGCAGGTGATGCTGGTTGATCAAAATGGGAATCCGGTTTCGACACAGGATTACCTGAACCAGAAAAAGCGGGCGGCGTTGGCTGGGCAGGCATATGATCCCATTTTGGGCTTCGACACGATCCGGCACGTCCAGGGAGGCCGGAAATACCCCTACGATGTTTTCTACGGCGGCTTGAGTCCGCGAATTGCGGTCGCCTGGAATCCGCAGTTCGGTAGCGGATTCCTGAGCAACGTTCTGGGGCAGAACAAGACCGTCATCCGCGGGGGTTGGGGCCGAATGTATGGACGCGCCAATGGAGTGCTGAATATCCTTACGCCGCTGCTGGCGCCTGGATTATTGCAGGCGGTCCAGTGCCAGGGGCCTAGAACCGGCGGCGGCGCATGCGGATCCAATCCAGCCACTGCGTTCCGAATCGGGACTGACGGATTGACGGCGCCCTTACCCTCGGCGGTGCAAACTCTGCCACAGCCGTTCCTCCCGGGAGTCAGCGGCAATGCACCTGCCGCAGACTCGTCCGCGATCGATCCGAAGTTCCGTCCGAATATGGTCGATTCCTTCGATCTCACCCTCCAGCGTGAGATCACTCCGAAAGCCACAATCGAGGTTGGCTACATTGGACGGCTTATCAACAATGAGCTGCAGAACATTAATCTCGACGCCGTTCCGTACATGACTACTCTGGGCGGACAGAGCTTCGCGCAAGCCTACGCCGCGCTCTTCACTTCAATTTGCGGTCTGCAAGGAGGCGCTTGCGCTAACAATACTTACTCGGGCGCGCCTCAGCCATTCTTCGAGGCTGCGCTTGGTGGTCCGAGTTCGGCGTTCTGCACGGGCCAGCCGAACTGTACCGCTGCTGTGATCGCGCAGCAAGGGGGCAAGATAAAGCTCGGCACAGTTTACGACCTTTGGTCCGCGCTGTCTCAGTCATCCTCCTGGCAGTTGGGGCGAACGATGCTCAGCTCTGTAAACCCGGGTACGAAGAGTGGCAATCAAATCAGTTCCATGATTATGAGCTCAAGCATGGGTTACGGAAACTATCACGCAGGCTTTGCGTCTTTCCGCCTGAACGACTGGCATGGTTTCACGGGAACCAGCAATCTTACTTTCAGTAAGGCGCTCGGAACCGGTGCGGTAACACAATCGACCAGTTCATTTACGGTTCTCGACCCATGGAATCTCCGTGCGATGTACGGACCAAATGGAGGAAACGGCGGAGGAGCGAATGCCGGCAATGCAGGCGGATTCGATACGCGATGGCTATTCAACCAAAGCCTTGTGTATCACCCTCCCTTCTATAAGGGGCAGCACGGCATGGTTGGACGTTTACTCGGCGGTTGGGGTTTTGCTCCTCTGTTCACGGCTCAAAGCGGTTTTCCTCTGCAGGTAAGCATTGGGAACAGCGGAAATTGCCAGTCGTTCGGAGAAATAAATTGTTCGTCAGGTGGGACTAACGAAAATGCTGTGCTGGTAGGGAAGGTTCCCTCGTTGTCCACGAACTATGGCGTGAGGGCCTCCAGTTGCGGTGTGAGCGGCAACTCACTCGGCGTCAACGCATTCCCGAACCCTGATGCGGTGTGCAACGGCTTCCGGCGGCTGGTGCTGGGTGTTGATACCAATGGCGGAGGTACGGGACGAATTTATGGCTTCAAACGCTGGAACCTGGATATGTCGATCACCAAGGATACCCAGTTTACCGAGCGCTTTGGCGCCACGTTTTATGCACTATTCACGAATTTCCTGAATCACTTCCAGGCTGCCGATCCTACGATGGATGTTGATAATCCAAGCAGCTGGGGTGCAATCACGGGAGCAGCGCTGGGATACGATCCCCGGCAGCTCGAAATGGGAATACGTGTCCGCTGGTGAACCCGAAGACATCGCCAACAAATCTCCAAAAGACCAAGCCGGTATCCGAACAGGGATACCGGCTTTTTTTTGTGTCGAAAGTGAGGATGAAGTCAGCACGGTTAAGTTCGGCCGTGCACGAGGGACTCCCACTGTCAACGACGGAATTCGCTGCTGATTCCCAGCTCGCCTTTCATTGTGAATGAGAAAACGGGTAGTAACTCGCTTGATTTGAGTGAGTTCAAGTGCGAATTCGCTCGAATCCCTGGACCACTTCCTACCGCTCCAGACAAATCTGCGGATTATGTGCGGAATTCGCAAATTTTGGCCGGCTGAAGGAGAAATTCCCAGCTTAATTCCCTGGCGCAGGGAATTATGGAGTAACGCCGGAGCTGCGCTTGCGCACGAAAACCAAGAATGGATCGCGGGGCCACTCGATAGGTGATATCCGCCAACGCCTAACCTGATTCCGGGAAATCGTCGCCGCCCGGCAATGCTGTATCGACGATTCTTAACCAATCCTTTGGGCTGCCTTCCTGGATTCGGAACTCCAGCTCCTGCCAATAGGCATTGATGAGCACGTAGATGTCATCATCGCTCTGAGATGGACCGTGGAGGCAGAATGCCAGGTTGTGGGAATCAGGAGACAGATCTGCGCGCGGGCCGGTACCGTACCAGGAGACATCGTCGCGCCAGAATCTGCTGCGACATAAAGTAAGGATGCGATTTCCTGAAGGAAATCATTTTTTTGAAAAAATCGAAGATATCTCGATTCCCTTCCAGTTTGCTCCAGTCCAGCCAGGTGATCTCGTTGTCCTGGTTGTAAGGATTGTTATTCCCGAATTGGGTGTTGAGGAACTCGTCACCTGCATGGAACATTGGGATGCCGTTAGAAAGAAAAAGCAGGCAGCAGAAGTTCTTCACCTGTTTGCGGCGTAGATCCAGAACCGCCGCAGGCACTCCATCGTCGCCCTCGTGGCCGCAGTTCCAGCTGTAATTTTCGTCGAGACCATCCTTGTTGTTTTGGCCATTATCCCAGTTGTGTTTCTGGTTGTAAGAAACGAGATCGTACAGCGTAAAGCCGTCGTGGCAGTTGATGTAGTTCACTGTCTGGTATGCGTGACAGGCATCGGATCGGCTGTCAGGAAACAAATCATCGCTTCCATAAATGCGCCGCATGAGATCCGGCACGATGCCCGGATCGCCTTTGACGAAGCGGCGGACATCGTCACGAAAGCGCGCGTTCCATTGCGTCCATGTCAAGCCCGGAAGTCTCCGGCCGAGTTGATACGCCCCGTTATCCCAAGGCTCTGCAATGAACTTTAATTGGCTCAACTCCGGATCAGCAGCGATTTCGTTGAAAATTGGAGCCGATCCCCAATTGATCGAGCCATTGGCATTACGGCTGAAGACGGATGCCAGATCGAACCGGAATCCGTCAATGTGCATATCGTTTCTTAATCTCGCCCTCTTCAAGCACCAGTGCGCGCGGAGAGATCGCGAGAAACTTTTCGAGCTCGCGCGCAAGCAGAGCGGCATCCATGCGCGCCAATTATGCCTGAAGTCAATGACACGGCAGTGAAGCAAGTTAGGATTTGGGAGTGAGTCTCTAGAAGAGGAGCGGCGGCAGCGTGAGATTACGCCGCTTTTCGTGGCGTCTGAAATTCGCGAATGTCGTTTTCGATTTCCGGCGCGAGTCCGAAAAATTCTCTTTCGTCCGCTCTCATCTCGCGGCCGAATGCGCGACGAAAGCGCTCTTCCATATCTTCGGGAAGCGGTGCGCTGCCGCGCAAAATCTGAAGCGTTGCCATATTGAGAAGCTCAGATGCCCCATTGGCCGGCCATGGTTGCTGGCGAGGTAAGTGTCTGAAGGTTAGAGGGTTAGGTCGTCTGCTCAGAGGCTCTCAGGATGGCGTCGGCGACCCGAACTGCCTCGGCCACGGGCTTGAGGTTATGCACGCGGACGATGTGCGCCCCTTGAAGGATGCTGGCGGTTACAGTCGCAATCGTGCCTGCGATTCGGTCTGCGTCGGAGCTGCGCTTCTCACCCCCAGCAGTCCTGGCGAGGAATGATTTGCGCGAGGTCCCGCTCAGCAGGGGAAATCCCAGCTCGTGCAGTTCGGAGAAATGCGCGAGCAACGGATAATTTTCGTCGAATCGTTTGCCGAAACCAAAGCCGGGATCGAGAACGATCCTCTTCCGTGCAATTCCGCCGCTTACGGCCCGAGCACTCAAGCGCTGCAAATCAGATCTCACTAACGGAAGTACCTCGTCATCTTTTAGAAGGGGTAACGTCCGCCACTCCTCTGGACGGCCGCGAGTGTGCATGAGCACGCAGCCGCAGCGCTCGTCGGCGAGGAGATCGAGCATTGCACCGTCCCAGGTAAATCCGCTGACGTCATTGATGATCTCGGCTCCCAACGCCAGCGCCGCCGCCGCAGTTTCCGACTTATAGGTATCCACTGAGACCAGCGCCTCCGGAGCGTCGCGCAGTACGCCCTCCACAACCGGCAGCACGCGATGTTTTTCTTCTTCGACGCTGACGGTGTCCTTCTTGCCCGGACGGGTGGATTCCCCACCGATGTCTATGATGTCTGCTCCCGCTTGCAACAACTCCAGCGCATGTGCGACGGCTGTGGACGTTTCCAAGAACTGGCCGCCGTCCGAAAAGGAATCGGGCGTCACGTTCACTATTCCCATGATGAGAGTCCGAGAGCCAAGCTCAAGAGACCGAGTGCGGAGCTGCCACTTAAAGAATGGTCGATACATGCGCATTTCACACAGGACATCAATTCCAATTTAGAGACCGAGTGCAAAGTCTAAATGACTCTCTGCTGTCATCGCTCAAGCCCTAGTCGCCTGCTAAAATCGCGCGTAATGGCTTCCATGCTGCGCATTGTTGCGCTGCTCATTGCGTCCGCAGTCTGGCTCAACTCTCAAACTCCGCAACAATCTCCGGCTGTTACTCCCACTCCGGCGCAGTCTCCGACTGCCATGCAGGATCTGGGTACTCGTCTGGCGGCGCGGATCAACGTCATCCGGCAGGCGGATCCGCGGGCCCAGCACGCCATCTGGGGGATCAACGTCGTGGATCTCGCGACTGGCGCCAGCTTATACGCCGAGAATGCCGACAAGCTGTTGCAGCCGGCATCAAACACCAAGCTGTTCACCACCGCGACCACGCTGGCCCTGCTCGGCCCTGAATACAAGTTCCTCACCACCGTTGAAGCGACCGGCAAACCTGACCGGCAAGGAAGGCTTCGTGGCGATCTCGTAATAGTAGGGCGTGGCGATCCTAATCTTTCAGGTCGCGTGATGCCGTACTCTAAGAAGACTGAACGACAGACGCCGCACACGCGCGTCGTCGAAGAGCTGGCCAACCAAATCGCCGCCGCAGGAGTGAAGTCCGTCAGCGGCGATATCGTCGGAGATGATACTTATTTCGTGTATGAACGCTACGCCGAAGACTGGGCGCAAGACGACCTGATGTGGGATTACGGCGCTCCCGTCTCGGCGCTCACCGTGAATGACAACGTGGTCTTCGCGTCAGTCAAGCCGGCCGCGCAGGTTGGCGAGCACGCGCTTATCACACTCGATCCGTGGGTGGATTACTACCGCGTGCACAATCTCGTAACCACGTCGGCGCGAGGAACCGTGCGCAATGTCGGCATTCTCCGCGAACCAGGCTCACTGGATGTGACCTTCTGGGGAACGATTCCGATCGGCGATGCCGGCGATGACGAGGCGCTCGCGATCGAAGAGCCTGCGACTGCGACCGCCGAAATCTTTCGCTCCATGCTCGCACAGCGCGGAATTATTGTGCGCGGACACGCGCGCGCTCAGCACACCGAGGTCGTTCGCTACTTACCAACGAAAGATGATCAGCCGCTTGTTGTCCCCGTCGCACCGTCGCCGTCGCGCGTGGTGTTGGCGCAACACGAATCCGTTCCGCTGATTCAGGACCTGCAGGTGATCAACAAAGTCAGCCAGAACCTGCACGTTGAAATGATGTTGCGACTGCTGGGGAAGCTGCGCGGCCCATCAGGATCGATCTCAGGCGGACTGGACGTAGAGAAGAGGTTTCTCACCGAGCAGGCAGTCATCGATCCCAACGAGTTCTCGCTGCATGACGGATCGGGGCTATCTCGCGAAGACCTCGTCACTCCTCATGCCATAACGCAGCTATTGATTTACGCCCGCTCGCAGCCCTGGGGCGAAGGCTGGCGCACCACATTTCCCATTGCCGGAGAGGATGGATCACTCTCCACGCGGTTCAAGGGGACGTTTGCCGTCGATCACGTGGATGCCAAGACCGGACAACTAGGCGAGGTGAACTCGCTCAGCGGCTACGCAACCACTCGCCTCGGCAACAACATTGCGTTCTCGATTGTCCTGAACCACCACACAATGGGCGGAGCAAAGGCGCGACAGATGATCGACGATATCGTGAATGCGGTGCTCGAAGAAGACTAGAAAAACTATTGGATGATTCCCAGTTTCTTCCCGACGTCTTTCAATATCCCCAAAGCTTTGTCGAGCTGATCGCGTTTGTGTGCGGCAGTAACGATCGTGCGAATACGAGCTTTCCCTTCAGCAACGGTTGGGAAGACAATGCCGGTCGCCATGACTCCTGCATTGAAGAGTTCGCGCGAGAACTGCATTGCCAGCTTGCCTTCGCCGACGATAATCGGCGTGATCGGAGTCTCGCTCGCCGGCGTGTTCTGTCCGCCGATGTCAAATCCCAGATTGCCCAGTTCTTTTTTGAAGTAGCGCGTATTCTGCCAAAGCTGCTCGATGAGCTGCGGCTCCTGTTGGAGGACATCGAACGCCGCAATGCAAGTCGCAGCGACGGACGGTGGATGCGAGGTAGAAAACAGGAACGGCCGCGCACGATGATAGAGAAACTCAACCAGGTCGCGCGATCCGCAGACGTATCCACCAAGAGCGCCAATCGCTTTTGAAAGCGTGCCTACCTGCACGTCCACGCGGCCGTGGACGTTGAAGTGGTCGATGGTCCCGCGGCCATTCCGCCCTAACACACCGGACGCATGCGCGTCGTCCACCATCATGATCGCACCGTATTTTTCGGCGACATCGCACAACGCGGGCAGCGGACCAATGTCGCCGTCCATTGAGAACACACCGTCGGAGATCACTAGTTTGTGGCCGGGCTGATCTTTGATGGACACGAGTTGCTCTTCCGCGTGCGCCGCGTCCTTATGACGAAACACCAGTATCTTCGCGCGCGAGAGGCGTGCACCGTCGATGATCGAAGCGTGGTTTAGTTCATCGGAGATGATGAAATCTTCTTTGCCGAGAATCGCCGAAACGGTGCCTGCATTTGCCGCGAATCCAGACTGGAAGACAACACACGCTTCTACGTTCTTAAACCGCGCAATCTTCT
>CAZLIE010000156.1:0-9115 GCA_964559345.1 uncultured Terriglobales bacterium | reverse complement strand
GACGAAACAGGTCGTCTCGATGATGCGGTGGAAGCCTATCGCCGAGCCATCGAAATCGCGCCGGCGTATGCCGACGCTCACTACAATCTTGCTCTCGCGTACGAACGCCTGCGTCATCCACGCAGAGCGTTGAAGCATTGGCGCGCTTACGTTCGGCTCGACTCCGTCGGCGCGTGGTCCAACTACGCTCGCGCTCAGGTGCAGAAGACCCTGGAAAGCGAGAAGCTGAAGATCGTCTGGCGTCGAAATGGCCCGCCAATCCAGCCGAAATGAGCAGTAGCGACGCCGCACTGCGCGTCTGACAGCCTCGTTCCTCTCTCAATCAGAGTGATAGAATCATCTGTTTTTCTGCGCTCGGAGTCCTCACTATGGTCCAAGATGTAGTCGATTCTGCTACGCCTGCTCCACTGACTGCGCTTACGGAAGACGAGGTCCTGTTCCGTGACAACGTGCGTCAGTTCGCGGAGGACAGGCTGCGTCCGCTCGTCCGCGAAATGGACGAGAAGCAGGCATTCGATCCTGCGTTGGTCGAGCAATTCTTCCAGCTTGGACTGATGGGCATCGAAATTCCGGAGCAGTATGGCGGCGGCGCCGGCAGCTTCTTTGAGGCCATCCTGGCAGTCGAAGAGATCTCTCGCATTGATCCGTCGGCCGGCGTTCTCGTCGATGTGCAGAACACATTGGTCAACAATGCTCTGCTGCGATGGGCCACGGAGGAACAAAAGCGCCGCTATCTTCCGCGGATGGCGAGCGATTCGGTGGGAGCCTACGCGCTCAGCGAGGCTGCGTCAGGCTCAGATGCGTTCGCGATGCAGACGCGCGCGGAGCTGCAGGGGAACGAGTACGTCATCAACGGACGCAAATTGTGGATCACGAACGCCAAAGAAGCTCGGTTCTTCGTATTGTTCGCGAACATCGATCCCGCGGCTGGATATCGCGGCATCACCGCGTTCATCATCGAGAAAGACTTTCCCGGCTTCACCGTTGGCAAGAAGGAGGACAAGCTCGGTATCCGCGCATCCAGCACGTGTGAGTTGGTCCTTGAAGATTGCCGTGTACCCAAAGAGAACGTGCTTGGGCAAGTAGGTAAGGGCTACAAGATTGCCATCGAAACACTAAACGAGGGACGCATCGGCATTGGAGCGCAGATGCTGGGACTCGCTCAGGGTGCATGGGAAGCTGCCGCGAAGTACGCACAGGAACGCAAGCAATTCGGCAAAGCCATAGCTGATTTCCAGGGCATTCAGTTCCAGTTGGCACAGATGGCGACCGATATTCAGGCCGCTCGCCTCATGGTGTACAACGCAGCTCGCATGAAAGACTCCGGCCATAATTTCGTGAAAGAGGCTGCGATGACGAAACTATTTGCGTCCCAAGTGGCCGAACGAGTGAGTTCGCTGGCTGTCGAGATCTATGGAGGCAACGGCTTCGTCAAAGATTATCCCGTCGAGAAGTACTTTCGTGATTCCAAGATTGGCAAAATATACGAAGGCACTTCGAACATGCAGCTCCAGACCATCGCGAAGCTGGTGCTATCGCGTTGATGTCAAATAGGCAGAACCGTCGAAGGTTTCCGCGACTGGACCTCACTGAGGAGGCTCGTGTTTACGATGAAGCTGGCCGCGAACTCGGGACCGTGAGCAAAGTCGGCGGTGGTGGCTTGACTCTGGAGGTGAAGTCGCCGGAAGTGGCTAAGTCACTCGAGGTCGGAAGACGATTGCGCATCACCGTAACCGAACCAGGCTCTCGCGCTACGAATGTTCTGGACGTGGTAGTGCGCAGCGGCGAGGCCGCGAGTGTCGGATTCGAATTCGTCAGTAGTGTGCCTGACGAGTAGATTCAAAAAACTGGACTGTATAATCCGTATATGTCGATTGTGAAAAACATTGGGGCGATCGCGAAGGGTATGGCGATCACCTTCAAGGAGATGTTCGAGCCCACGGTGGTCGAGAACTATCCCGATGGTCCGGGACCGCTGCGCGGCGCGAAGTTTCAGGAGCGATTCCGCGGGCTGCACGTCTTGCAGAGAGACGAGAATGGACTGGAGAAGTGCGTTGCGTGCTTTCTCTGTTCGGCCGCCTGTCCTTCGAACTGCATCTACATCGAAGCCGCCGAGAACACTGAAGAGAACCGTATCAGCGGCGCGGAACGGTATGCCGCCGTCTATAACATCGACTACAACCGATGCATCTTTTGCGGATATTGCGTCGAGGCTTGTCCGACTGATGCAATCACGCATGGTCATGGCTTCGAATTAGCGACCTTCAACGCGACCAATCTTGTTTATCGCAAAGAGCAATTGCTGGCGCCGATCCGCGGCGGCACTTTGCCGAATGTGAAACCAGAGCCCAGCCTGGAACCAGCACACTAAGCTGCCTGTCTTGTAGGTCTTAATCGAACTGCTCAGCTTGCAATGGAGGATTGAATCGGAGTACGCTTTTGGGCTAATCCAAGAGGCTCCCATGTCGCTTAGACTCGCTCCACGCAATATCCAAGGTGTTACCGTCATTGACTGCTCCGGACGGATCGTCTTTGGCGAAGAGGCTAGCCAATTACGCGAGCTGGTGAAGAGATTACTGGCTGAAAACAGCCGTATTGTTCTGAACCTGGGCGAGGTCAGCTACATCGATAGCGGCGGCATCGGCACTCTGGTGAGCCTCTTTACGACTGCTCGGAACGCCGGCGGCGACATTAAATTACTTCATCTCACCAAACGGGTCGGGGACCTCCTGCAGATCACCAAGCTCATCACCGTATTCGAGACCTACGATGACCAACAAGCGGCAGTCACGGCCTTTAACACACCTGCTCGAAGCGTCATTCCTGGTTTGCCAACAGTTCGCCGGGAATCTGCGTAATTCCTGAGCAGTGTCTTTCGCATTAGCCTTCGACGATTGTGTTCTAGCGACCTGCAGCGGCATTGCCTATACTGAGCGATCCGACTGAGCATCTCGGGCAGGGAAGCCGACTTCCAACTCCACTACAGCTCACAAACGGTTATAAGATGGCTGTTTCGGAGGGGTTCATGATCAAGCGAAACACAGTTCTGCTGTCAGTTCTGTCGTTAGGCATGCTGTTCTCGGGATGCGGGAACAAGAATCAGGCGAATAATGAGCCGGCCAGCACTGCACCAGGCACAGGCCAACAAACGGCGAGTCCCACCGACGCAGCGAATAATCCTCAATCGAACACCGCGGCGCCAGCTCCCCAGCCAACCTTGAAGCAACGCGCATCGAACTCGAGCGAGCCCGTCACAATTCCAGCAGGCACGATAATCACGGTACGTACGGCGCAATCCTTGAGTTCGAAGACGAGCCAGGCCGGTGAGACCTTCAATGCGACCGTGGCCCAACCAGTTGACGTCGGAAACTCCGTCGTGATTCCCGACGGGGCAAGCGCGACGGGCACGATTGTGGCTGCACATCCGCTCGGACGTTTTAAGGGCGGCGCTCTGCTGCAAGTGCGCCTCACGTCGGTGACGATCAATGGACGTCCAGTACGCGTGCAGACCTCGTCCGTAGCGCGCAGCGAAAAAGGCAAGGGAAAGCGATCCGCGACATTTATTGGCGGCGGAGCTGGGTTGGGCGCGCTCATCGGCGGCCTTGCGGGAGGCGGGAAGGGGGCAGCCATCGGCGCCATTTCGGGTGCCGGAGCGGGCACTGCAGGAACAGCGTTCACCGGCAACAAAGACATTGTGCTTCCGGCAGAAGCAGCGTTGAGCTTTAAGCTGCAGCAGCCAGTCACAGTAAGCCGCTAGATCGTTGAAACTTTCTGTCTTTGGAATTCAAAGCCTAGCCCTCGCCGTTAAAGCCAGGGCTATTGTTTGCGGCCGCTACTCTGAGGCTTCCGGTCCCGTATTGCTGAAGGCATGGTCGTTGTAGCTCTTGTGCGTTTTGGGAGCAAAGAGAATCTCTGCCATGAGAATGGCGGCCCCAATCACGATCGCGCTGTCTGCAATGTTGAAGTCTGGCCAGACGTAAGGACCGATGTAGAACTCGAGGAAATCTACAACGTGGCCGGAGAGAACACGGTCCCACAAGTTCCCAATTGCGCCACCAAAGATGAGCGACAGCGCAACAGCAGTGCTATTCATGCCGGCGGTGTGTCGCCAAAGCAATGCGGTGACTACTATCAGCGCCAACACTGAGAAGAAAATCAGAACGAGGATCTTGTACTGCGAGGGTGACTCCGAAAACAGTCCAAACGCTGCTCCGCGATTGGTCACATGCGTGAGCTTGAAGAACCCGGGAATGACATTGACGCTGCCGTAGAGTGGAATTGATTGCGCAATGATCCATTTGCTCAGGCGGTCAAGCGCGAGCACCAGCCCGGCGATGAGCAAGAAATATTTGCGAAGGGACCCGGGTGCCATGCGTTAGCTTCTAAACTCCTTAGCGACGCTGCCGCTGAGTGTTGGACGTTCTCCAGTAGAGAAAGTCATTGAATCTCACCATCCGCACTCGCTCATTTCTAGGCAGCCTGGATTTCCTGCAATGCCGCGCTGCAACGTTCGCAAACAGTCGGGTAGTTCACATCGTCACCCACATGTGTCGAATAGTTCCAGCAGCGTTCACATTTCTCACCGTCGGCACGGGAAATTTCAACCTTCAGCCCTGACCCGTTGCCACTAGCGCTCTGCTTTAGCTCCACTTGGGAGACGATGAAGACGTACCGCAGAGTTTCACGGTAGCGGTTCAGCAATTCATATAATTCGCTGGGAGCCGATAGCATCACCTTGGCTTCCAGTCCGCTTCCAATCACCTTTTGGTTGCGCGCCTGCTCGAGTGCTTTCAACACTTCACTGCGGACTTGCAATACCCGATCCCAATCGTTGCGGATGTGATCGGTATGTGGCGGTAGTGACATTTCGCCATGCTCAGACAGACGTTCGGTGTTGCCCAGCACCTCCCCGGGCGTCGGAAAGAGTGCGAGGTGAACGCTCTCCGGCTTCTCGCCAACGGCGGGAAGCAACTGCCAAACCTCTTCCGCGGTGAAGCTCATGATTGGCGCGAGCAGACGTACGAGCACCTGGCCGATACGCCACAGCGCAGTCTGTCCCGATCGGCGCAGTTTGCTATTTCGCGGCTGGGTATAAAGACGGTCCTTGAGCACGTCGAAATAGAAGTTGCTGAGATCGCTGGTGCGGAATGCGATCACACGCTGATATATGCGGTGGAACTGGAACTCCTTGTACCAGCGCAGCACATCTCGCACGAGGTCGGCCGTCTGCAACAGCACGTACGCGTCAACCCTCTCCATCTCCTCGAATGTCAGCTGGTCACGCTCTGGATCGAATCCATCGAGGTTGCCGAGGATGTAACGAAATGCATTGCGGACGTCGCGATAGTTATCGGCAACACGCCGCATCAGCTCGTCGGAGGCATGCATGTCCTCCCGGAAATCCACCGATGCGACCCAGAGACGCACAATCTCCGCACCGAGCTTCTCCGCGACTTCTACCGGATCGACACCGTTGCCGAGCGACTTCGACATGGCGCGGCCCTGCGGATCGAGTGTCCAACCGCACGTGACGGCTAGTCGATACGGAGAGCGATCGCGCGTGCCCACCGAGCAGAGCAGGGAAGACTGGAACCATCCGCGATGCTGATCGCCGCCTTCGATGTACATGTCCGCGATGAGATCGCCAAGCACAGCAGCCCAACTGGATCCGGACTCGAACCAGACATCGAGAATGTCGGACTCTTTGCGGAACTTCCTCTCTCCGCATTCCTGACAGACAACCTCCGACGGCAGAATCTTATCAACCTCGCGCGTGTACCAGGAATCTGCTCCTTCGCGAGCAAAGAGCGCGACTACGGCACTGTCCGCGGACTTTGAGCGCAACGGCTGATTGCAGCCTTCGCAGAGGAATATTGGGATCGGTACACCCCACACGCGTTGGCGCGAGATACACCAGTCCGGACGCGTGGCTACCATGTTCCAGATGCGCTCCTCACCCCAACTCGGGTCCCACTTGACCCCTTTGATTGCCTGCAAAGCCCGCTCGCGCAATGTGGATGCGTGCATCGGACTCTCCATCCCGATAAACCATTGCTCGGTGGCCCGGAAGATCACTGGATTGTGGCATCGCCAGCAGTGCGGATAAGAGTGTTCCAGCTTGGCGGCTCCCATAAGCACGCCGCGTGACTTAAGCACCTCAATGATCGGCTGGTTTGCCTCAAATACCGTCTTGCCAAGGTACTCGGGCAGTCCATTGCGGATACGGCCAGTGGCATCGACGTCGGAGATGGTCTCAAGCCCGTACTTCTGTCCCGTGTAGAAGTCGTCCGCGCCATGCGAGGGAGCAGTGTGTACTGCGCCCGTGCCCTGATCGAGCGTGACATAGTCCGCCAGCACGCCGAGAATCGTGCGATCCAGGAATGGATGCTGGAAAGTAGCGCCTTCCAACTTGCTTCCGGGGAATCTGGCGATGACCCGAGTCTCCTTAAGCCCAGTGCTTTCCTTCGTCGCCTCAACGCGCCCCTCGGCCAGGATGTACACCTCGCCAGTCGATGCGTCTTCCAGGGCGACATATTCGTAATGTGGATGAAAGGCAACAGCCATGGAGGCGGGAAGCGTCCATGGCGTTGTGGTCCAGATGATGGTGCTTAAGGCTCTGTTAGCAAGAGTCGGGTCAATCTTCTCCGGCGGACTTGTAAGCGAGTACTTCACCCACACGCTAGGGCTGGTGTGTTGGGCATACTCGACTTCCGCTTCTGCGAGGGCAGTGCGGTCATAGATGCACCAGTAAACAGGACGCAATCCTTTGTAAACGAAGCCGTTTTCCCAAAAGTCGAAGAATAGACGGGCAACGACGGCTTCGTAGTCGGATGACATCGTCGAATATGGCCGATCGAATTGCCCGAAGACCCCGATGCGTTGGAACTGCTTGCTTTGTATGTCGAGAAATCGTTGGGCGTATTCGCGGCAGGCTTTTCGCACATGGATCGAAGCCATCTCGAGCTTTTTGCGGCCCAGCTTCTCGTCAACTTTGATTTCGATTGGCAGACCGTGACAGTCCCATCCAGGAACGTATGGAGCATCAAAACCCGCCATGGTTTTCGACTTTACGACGAAATCCTTGAGGCACTTGTTCAGTGCATGTCCCAGGTGAATTTCGCCATTCGCATACGGAGGGCCATCATGCAGGAGATATTGGGGCGAGCCTTTGCGCGATTCACGGATTCGCTCATAAATCCGCATTTTGTTCCACATTTCGAGCCATTTGGGCTCGTTTTGCGGCAAGTTCGCCTTCATCGCAAACGGAGTCTTCGGAAGGTTGAGCGTGTCTTTTAGTTCTGAGGCCATGCCCTCTCGTTATCTATTCCACGCTATGGGAAAGGCGGGAAACTTCATTATAGGGGATGGGTTTGATCGCCTGAGCAGTTTGCATCATCGCTCCCCGCTGCTGCTGCATCTAAGGCTTGAGATGAGCTGATGCCGCGTTCATCAGGACGCGACATGGGTGCGGTCCGTTTGCACCGTTGAAGATGAAATTTATTTGGTTGCAACAGAGTCTTGACAATTGAAAAAAAAGCGGAGCTGCTCTGCGTGCAACATAAAGGCTAGTTAACTCATCGGATAATGGGTAAGCAGCCACTCCCACCGATTGAGCTGAATCGGCTGTAAGGGTCCGACAAGAAGTCTATGCCAAACCAGGTTTTGACCGCCCCTATTGAGAATGAAGTCCGAAGAGTGAAGCCTGTAGTCATGACGAAGGCCCCGAACTTTAATCTGAAGACGGAAGAATCTCTCTTCCATTCGTTGAAGTCGAACCTCCGCGATGCATTGTTCCCGGAGAAACTCCCCCCGCTGAAACTAACCTCGCGCCCTGTGGCCGTCAAAAGTATTTGGGGCGACTATGACAATCGCAAAGTTGCTCGTACTTCCTCCGTCATCGTTCACATTGCGATGATCGGCGGATTAGTAGCCGTGTCAATACTCGGACACAAGGTTTATCAACAGGCCAAGCAGGAAGAGAAGGTCACGATCATCGCGCCGGACATCTCGCAGTACATGCCGATGACGCCGAAGCAGGTTCCGACGCTTCAGGGTGGTGGTGGCGGCGGCGATCTCGACAAGGTCATCGCTCCCAAAGGACGTTTGCCCAAACCGGCGATGGAGCAGTTCACTCCGCCCGAGGTTGTAGTGCGTAACGATCATCCCAAGCTCGCCGTAGAGCCCACGATCGTAATGCCTCCGCAGGTGAAGCTGGCGAACAACAATCTCCCGAACCTGGGTGATCCGAAGTCGCCTGTAATTGCCGGTCCACCTTCGAATGGCGTCGGAAGTGGCGCCGGTATCGGGTCAGGTTCTGGCGGTGGTATCGGTTCGGGCACAGGCGGTGGCGTTGGCCCGGGTACTGGCGGCGGATACGGTGGCGGATTGTTTCGGCCTGGCGTAGGTGGTGTGAGTGCGCCAAGAGTGATTTACAAGCCAGATCCGGAGTACTCCGAAGAAGCACGTAAAGCGAAGTATCAGGGAACAGTC
Organism: uncultured Terriglobales bacterium; assembly: GCA_964559345.1. Lineage (GTDB taxonomy): Bacteria > Acidobacteriota > Terriglobia > Terriglobales > Acidobacteriaceae > Gp1-AA112. The sequence goes on along the minus strand of CAZLIE010000156.1, from coordinate 625 downwards.
GTCCTGCAGATGGTGGTAGGCGCCGATGGCCGAACCAAGAATCCAAGGGTTCAGCATGGACTTGGCATGGGCCTCGATGAGAAAGCTCTCGAAGCGGTCCGTAACTGGAAATTCGAGCCTGCAGAAAAAGACGGCAAACCGGTCGCGGTGCTAATCAGCGTGGAAGTGGCTTTCAGGCTCTTCTGAAAAATACGTCATTCTCAGAAGGTATGAACGGGAGAAGTTAACCGACTTCTCCCGTTTGTTTTTGTCTGGAGCGTTCCTACCGGACCGCTTTGTAACCGCGCCGAGGCTCTGATACCGTTAGGCGACCAGCATTTATGGCCCGCCTCCCTTCATCCGATCGCAAGAAGCAAATCCTGAATGTTGCGACGGAGCTCTTTGCCGGCCATGGATACAACGGCGTTACTACGCGACAGATCGCTGAAGCCGCCGGCATAACCGAGGCGATCGTCTTCCGGCATTTCGAAAGCAAAGAAGAACTTTACTGGGAAGTTCTGAATCTCAAATCGGCGGCGCAGGACTGGAAGAATCGGCTTGAGGAGATTCTATCGAGCGACATGGAAGCGCTGGAGATGCTCGCGACTATTGCGCGAGAGAGGCTCGAGCAGAATGCCCAGGATCC
>CAZLIE010000155.1:0-9189 GCA_964559345.1 uncultured Terriglobales bacterium | reverse complement strand
AATGGCGACCGACTGCTGGTCGCCTGCTGCGATGGCAGCCCGCTCGAACTGCTCGAGGTCCAACCCGAAGGCAAGCGCCGAATGAGAGCCGGCGATTTCATCCGCGGGTATCGCCCGCAGCCCGGCGAAAAGCTCGGAGCGTAAGCTCATGCCGCGCGCGCAACGCGTCTCGCCAACACGCCGCGCTGTCTTCGACGTCCTATTCAGGGTCGAGAGTCGAGCGTCCTATGCGATCGAGTTGCTCCATTCCAATTTGCTCGATGGACTCAGCCCGGCTGACCGCGCGCTCGCCACGGAGATCGTTATGGGCGTGCTGCGCTGGCAGCAGAGTCTCGACTCTGAACTCCAAGTCGCCAGTGGCAGGACTCCTTCCAAGTTCGACGTTGAGGTACTGCTGGCGCTGAGGATCGGCCTGTACCAGTTGAGATACCTTGATCGCATCCCCGCCAGCGCCGCAGTGAACGAGAGTGTTGAACTCGTGAAAGCTCATGGAAAGCGCTCGGCCGCGCCCCTTGTGAATGCCGTGCTGCGGAAGCTGAGCAAGTCGCCGCCGCTGCCGGTGCCAGATGATATCTCTGTCGAAGCTCTGTCGCGCCGCTTCGCTCATCCGCTCTGGCTGGTTCAGCGCTGGGCCGACAACTACGGAATCGATGTGGCTGCGAAGATCTGCGGATACGATCAACAGCGCGCGCATACTGTGATTCGTTTTGCCTCAGCCACGATCAAGCAAGAGCTTGAAGCAAAGGGCATTCAGCTAGAAGCGGCTCAGATGGTGAGGCATGCATGGCGGGTGGTCGCAGGCGACGTAACCACGACAACCGCATATCGCGAGCGACGGTTGGCGATTCAGGACGAAGCCTCACAGCTCGTTGCGCTGCTTGCGCGAGGTTCGCGGATTCTTGACTGCTGTGCCGCTCCTGGTGGCAAGAGCGCTATTGCCGCCGAGCAGAATCCGTCGGCGCTGATCGTATCTATGGATCTGCATCTGCACCGGGTAAAGCTGATGCGCGAGCTGATCCGGTCACGAAACCTTTTGGCCGCCGACGCCCGCCAGCTCCCATTTACACCAGATTTCGATTGCGTCCTAACGGACATGCCATGCACCGGCACGGGCACGCTCGCTCGCAATCCGGAAATCAAATTGCGCCTGCACCCGGATGACCTCGTACGCCTGACAGGGTTGCAATCCGAAATTCTCGATTCAGCTTCGATGCACCTGCGGCCTGGGGGCACGATCGTGTATTCGACATGTTCTCTCGAACGCGAAGAAGGCGAGGAGATCGTGACCGGGTTTCTCTCGCGAAATCCGCGATTCCGGATCGTGCCAGGGAGAGATCGTCTGCAACAGTTAAAGGAAGATGGAGCAGTCAACCCTGCCGCGCTCGATTCTCTCCAAAGCGCCGATTTCTTGCGAACGTTTCCGGGGATACAGCAATGCGATGGTTTTTTCGCGGCTTTGCTGGAGCGAACCGCTTAGGCGGCGAAGTGAGACAATATCTCGTTCAGTGTCCCGCCTGCAGCCGAATAGATGTGTCGGCTGAGACGCGTGATCCCGCCGGCGGGGTCTGTGCCACAATAATATCGCCCGTTGGTATTGTGTGCCGCGCAGGTGCAATCGCCACAGCGGGTGAGCCAATCGTGCTTGCGGGGATTTTCTGCGCAGGCTCGGCGACAGCGACGCTATCAATAAGCAGTCCCGCTCGCGCAATCTTCTCTGTCGCATCTGGCAACGAACGTCCTATGAGATTCGGCATCACGTACTGCGGCGTGTCGGGCTCTTTGCTGACCAGCAGGCTGATCTTCGGCGAACTGGCGTCGGCGTTTGTGATCGGATCCTGTGCAATCACCTGGCCGGCGACGATGTCAGGCAATTGCACGGTCGAGACGGTTCCCAGTTCGAGACCCCGTCTTTGGAGGTTGATACTCGCGGCGCGCTCACTCTGGCCGACAAGGTCGGGAATTGTCACTCGCTGCGGCCCGAGACTTTCAATCACGCGCACTCGCCATCCACGCCGCACCTTGGTATTCGGAGATGGCACTTGCGAGATGACGGTTCCAGCCGGGACATCGGAGTTGTAGAACTGCTCCTCGACAGATACGATCAATCCGCTCGCGTTGGCAGTCTGCTGCGCCTGCAACGTCGTAAGCCCAGCCAGATTCGGCACTCGAACTTCACGCCCATGGATGGCTAATCGCATCGCCAACAGCGCCGACAAGAGAGCGATCACGAGCAGCATCAGCGATCGCACCAGCCATTTTAAAAACCTGATCATCGGGATATCGCGCTTAGCGCGGCGGGCTTGGTTCCGGCTTGCGCTCTGACGACCGGAGACGGCTGCCCGCGGCTGCCGGCAAAGTCTTCCTGCGGATGCTGTGCGATTTCGAACCGCATAAAGTCTTCCCAGATCGGGAGCGCGGTGAAACCGCCAGCTTCTTTATCTCCGAGTGACTTCTTCTCGTCCAGACCTACCCACACCCCGCAGGTAATCGACGGCGAGAAGCCGATGAACCAGGCGTCAGTAAAGTCATTGGTCGTGCCGGTCTTACCGCCGAGAGCATGTTTCAATTTAGCGCCGGCAGAACGCGCCGTGCCATTACGCACGACTTCTTCCAACAGCCGGGTCATGGTCCGCGCCGTGCTCACGCCCACAACCTCTTTCACTTCCGGATAGTTCTCTTCGAGCACATGACCTTCATAGTCCACGACTTTTCGGATGAAGCGCGGCGTTACCCGCATCCCATCATTGGGAAAAGTACTGTACGCAGAGACCTGCTCTTCGAGGGTGATTTCAGCTGCGCCCAAGGCGACGGGCAGAAACGTCTCCAACCTGGAAGTGACACCGAACTTGCGGACATACGAGATGACGGTCGTCATTCCCAGCTTGTCTGCCAGTTTCACGGCTGGAATGTTGCGCGATTCAGCCAGCGCATGGCGCAGCGTGATGTTACCTTCGAACCTGTTGTCGTAATTGTGAGGCGACCACGCGCCCGATGCAGTATTGAACGTTGTGGCAGTGTCGAGGATGATATCGTCCGGCTTCGCTCCCTGGTCGATGGCGGCGGTGTAAACGTACGGCTTGAAAGATGATCCTACCTGTCGCAAGGCCTGGGTCGCGCGATCGAATTTCGATTCGTCGAAATCGCGCCCGCCGACCAGCGCCTTGATGTCTCCTGTGGTGTTCTCGATGGCGAGAAGTGCGCCCTGCACTCCGGACTCCTGCTCGAGTGCGACTCGCACCCGGTTGCCTGCACCCTCGACTTGCGGCAACGGAGTTTCAAGAGCTCGCACATATACGATGTCGCCGCGCTTCAGCAGCCGTGCGGGATCCTTGGCTTTCGTCCATGCGATCTCTGCAGCCGTGATTTCGCCGGTGTATCTGCCGAGCTTCACCCAGACCCGCCCAGGCACGGTCACGAGCACGATACCGTGCAGATACGTTCCGGCTTCTACCGGCTGCCGCCAGTCAGGATTCTCGTATGTGGAAATACTTTGGCCGGAGGCAAGCACATTCTGCAGTTCGCCCTTCCATCCATGGCGATGCTCATAGGCGGCAAGTCCGTCGAGCACGGCGGTGTTCGCCACCCTTTGTGCGTCGAGGTCGAGCGACGTGTAAACCCGCAGGCCGCCCTCGTGTACCTCTTCGGTTCCGTACTTGGTTTCAAGGTATCTGCGAATCTCCTCAACAAAATATGGGGCAATTGAGTTCGGCGCGCTCTGGATCTGAAGTTGCAGCGGCGCCGCCTTCGCGCGTGCCGCCTCTTTCGCGCTGATCTTGCCATCCTCAAGCATCGCATTGATGACGATGTTGCGACGGTGCAGGCTACGCTCGGGATATCGCAGTGGGGAAAAGACCGAAGGCCCCTTTGGCAATCCAGCAAGCAACGCGGCCTCTTCCAGCTTCAGGTTCTTCGCATGTTTGCTGAAATAGAACTCGGCGCCCGCTTCAAAGCCGTAAACTCCGTGTCCGAGGAAGACCTGGTTAGCATACATGGTGAATATTTGCTGTTTGGTGAAGCGGCGCTCGATCTGGATAGCCAGCATCACCTCTTGCAGCTTGCGGCCAAAGTTCTTGTCTGGCGATAGGAACAGATTCCGCGAGAGCTGCATGGTGAGCGTCGATGCTCCCTGTACGCGGCCCGCAGAGCGCAGGTCGCGGTAGGCGGCGCCGAATGCCCGCCAGATGTCGATGCCGGAATGTCCTTCAAAGTCCTTGTCCTCGACAGAGATGAGGGCGTCGCGCAGGACCTTGGGAATCTCTGAATATGTGACGATTACCCGACGCTGCAGAGCGAATGAGCCGATCTCGCGTCCCTGGTCGTCGTAGAGCTCGGTGATGGAACTGGGCCTATAACGGTCAAGTTCCCCGATTTGCGGCAGATCGGTCGAATAGACCAGCAAGAGCCCGGCAGACGCGCCAATGGCCGCAGCCAGCAATGCCAGCACCAGAAATCCGACACGGCTGGCCACCTCGTGAGTGGTCGCTCCGTCCTCAGGATGGGAAGCCTCGGGCGGCTGCGACGAATTGGTGTCGATTTCTGACATGGCGAGAAGAGCAGGCGATGACTACCCGCTGTGCGCTCAGATTTTGAGGAACTCTCCCGCCTATTATCGCCGGAGGGGTGCTCGTGAAGACATCAGGAAATACGCCGAAGACTTTCAATGGATACGAGCAAGACGAAAGGGCGTGGCGGCGATGCCTCGGGCGCAAAGGAAGCCTGACTATCTCAGCGCTGGCGCCGCGTTCGAGAAACACTCCCGTTGCGCACAACTGCAGCTTCACATAGGCATAATTGCGATCTTTAAGCCAATTACTTCCAACACAGATTGAGGGAGTCCAGGGGAAGCTCACATCGGCCAGTTCCTGGAGCAATATTACAATCGCGAGCGCTTGCACTCGGCTTTGAACTACCGCTCACCGCAACAGTTCGAGCAAAGCTTGGTGCAGACTTCCACGGTGCTGCCCGCGGCCAAGATGAGTTTTTTTGAGGCATGGGGAAATCTATCGTCCCGAGGGGGACGGCAAGACCGGGAGGAGCTGTGACTCCTCCCGCTTCCCATCGGTGCGATGAGTTTCCAGCTGAGTATTCCTCGGCGAGTTGCTCTCCAGCACTGCTCGCCTCCGTTTCCTCAACTGCGCTCATGCTGCAACAACAACCCTTCGTTCGTCGAACCAAACTCAGCGAACGGCATCTAGGGAATTTCCGTACTGTCTCACTTCAGGGGGTCACCTCAAGAACAGGGAATCTTGGAGCAAAAAAGTCAGGGACTTTGTCCCGGGCCCTTGATTATCTGTTCGCCTAGCTAGCTGCGCGCCCTTAGCACCTGGACAGCGCGGCGGAGCTGCTCGTCGTCTTTCTGAGCTTTCGGCTTTTCCGGGGCGGCGGGAGTCGTTGAATCCTCGTCGTCCGGCAATCCGTCATCATCATTGCTGGCAACCACGATATTTGGGGTGACGCCGGAGTGCTGCGGATCGGGGTCTTCGATGACCTTGCCGCTGGGGGTGTAGTACTTCGCGATCGACAAAATCAGGGCCGAACCGTCGGGAATGTCGATTACCTTCTGGATGGACCCGCTGCCAAATGTCTTGTCGCCAATGACATCGCCTCGATTGTTGTCGAGGATGGCGGCCGCAACGATCTCAGCCGGACCCGCCGTGCCGCGATTCACGAGAACAACTACCGGCAAACTTGTGACGGCCTTTTGCGGATCGGCAGTAAAGGTCTGCTTGGGAAACTTCTGGCCTTGGAGGTAGGTGATAAGTCCATGATTCAGGAATAGGTTAGCCACAGCGACAGCCTCGGCCGGATCGCCTTCTGAGACGTTGCGAAGGTCGAGGATCAGCTTCTTGGCTCCGCTCTTCTGTTCCTGGCGGATCTTGCTGGCGATCTCCTGGGCTTTGCCCTTGGTCAGGGCAATTGGCTGAATGTCGGCCACGCCTTCCTCGACCGTCTTGTCGGTCGTGCCCGGGATTGAGATGGCGTCGCGGGTCACCGTGATCTTCTGCGGCTCAGACTTGCGCGGACGGACGACCGAGAAGGTGATATTCGATCCCTGCTTTCCGGCCATCTCTTCTTCCACTGCGGCCAGAGACATCTCGTGTGTGCTCTTGCCGTCGATGGCTTCGACGATGTCGCCCGGCTCGAGACCAGCTTTGTCCGCCGGGCCGCCCGGGATCACTGAAACCACTGCGGCATAGCCAAAGCGCTTCGAGATCGTCGCCCCGATGTTCGCGCGACCCTCGTCATGGTGGCTCTTGTAAAACTTATATTCGTCGGGCGTGAGATAGCTGGAATCGGCATCCAGCGATTCCAAAAGGCCGTGCAGCGCTCCGCCAGTGACTGCGGGGAAATTCGGCTCCTCGACGTACTCCGTCCGAATACGCGAGAGAACCTCGCTGTAGACGCCGAGCTGGCGATAAGCCCCGTCATTCGTGGCGGCATGTACGCCCAGACCACCGACAACTACGACGAGAACGATTAGGAAGGAAAGTGAGAGAACACCAATCTTGAGCTGCTTCGACATTAGACCTTCTGGCAAGCCGCGGTTGTCGCAGCCTGTCTCATTATAGCTTTGGATGCCGGTAAATCGAGCAGGTTCCTGATCTTTCGATCCCCCGGCAACCGGCTGCCCTGATTACGAGACCGCAGGCGGAAAAGACGCCGATCGTCGGCGATTCAGGACCGTGGGCGCTAAACAGCGCCAGTGACTCGACTTCCGGGACGATCTCTCGATTTCTACCAGCGCCAGCGGAATCCGGCGGCATCTTTTATCGACATTCCCCGTGCAAAACCTAGACCTTCACAACTAGAAATTCGGCGGGTTCACGCCCCTGTCTGGGCAAGCGAGTGGTAAAGAGCGTCTCCTAGGACTACCTATTCGGTACACGCGGCAGAGTTGGTCTACTACTTCCTTTCTGGCGCTCTTCCCTCTACTGCTGTTCCTGATCTCATTGCTCGGGTACTTTGCGGCCACCGGAACCCAGGTTCGTACGACTTGATGAACATCCTGGCACGCGCAGTGTCGCCGTCTGGGTGGCAGATCGTGCAGAAATCAAGGAAGTAATCCAGTCCCGTGACGGCGGGAAGGTGATATTCGGTCTGTTAGCGGCATTCTGGACGTGGATCTCCCCCGGCGCAGCCGCGGGGATTGGTCATCTGGCTCGCAGCATCGTTCGCCCTTCGCGTTTACTTGCAACTATTTCAACTCCTTGAGCGCGACCGGCATCTTTAGGAGCAGTAATTAGGAGCAGTAATTATCCTCATGCGATGGCTGTATCTGTCCGGATTTGCGATGCTCCTGGGCTGAGTCTTGAATTCCGCAATAGCCCATGCCGAAGCTGAACAGCTCGAAAAACGGCAATCGAAGAAGAACGTCAAACGAAAATCAGGCTAGACATTCGCGCCGGATTCAAAGCCGCATGATGACGCGAATCATCCGCATGTGAGAATGGCCGGTGGGTGGCGGACGATTCTTCAACGTCCGTCTTCACTGCTAAACTTGAATTCTTGAAGGCACTCTCCCGTCGCGATTTCCTCCGCGCCTTAGCTGCCGGAAGCTCAGGGCTGCTTCTCGAAAGCCTGGATCTCTCCTCCTCTACTCAGCCCAAGGCCAGCCGAGAGTCCGACACGCTGCTCATTGAAATCGAACGCCGGGCTTGTCTGTTCTTCTATGAGCAAGCGGATCCTGGCACCGGATTAGTAAAGGACCGGGCGCGACATACCGGACCGGACACACACAACATCAGCAGCATCGCTGCGACTGGTTTTGGATTGAGCGCGATGTGCATCGCTCATCAGAATGGGTTTCTCAAACGCTCCGACACGGAGCAGCGCGTCCGGACGACACTCGAATTCCTGGGGCACAAACTGCATCACGAGCACGGATTTTTTTTCCATTTCGTGGACATGCAATCCGGAGGGCGCGCCTTCAATTCGGAAATATCTTCCATCGACACTGCCCTGCTTCTATTGGGCGTGCTGCATTGCCGGAGTTACTTCGAGGCACGAAACATCCGCCAGTTGGCAACTGAGATATACGAGCGCGTCGATTGGAAATGGATGCTGAATTCCGCCGACACACTCGACCACGGCTGGAAGCCGGAGAGCGGGTTCCTGAAGTCGCGATGGGACTCATATTCCGAGCTTAAGGGACTGTACTTGCTTGCGATCGGCTCGCCCTCGCATCCGATTCCTGCGTCATCATGGGAGGCCTGGACACGTCCCGTGTTCACATACGACGACTTGCGATTTATTGGCTCGCCGGCGCCCATCTTCGTGCACCAGTCCGCCGAGGGTTGGATCGATTTCCGCAAGCGCCGCGATCGCCACGCCAACTATTTCGACAACTCTCGAATCGCCACTATTGCGCACAAGCGCTTTTGTCTGTCGCTCAGCGAGCAATATCCGTGGTACAGCAATGAGCTTTGGGGGATCACCGCATCGGATTCTGAACGCGGTTACGTCGTATGGGGAGGACCGCCGGCAATGGGTCCCATAGACGGCAGCATCGTGCCGTGCGCATCCGGCGGATCGCTGGTTTTCCGTCCGGAGGATTGCAAGCTGGTGCTGAAGACGATCTTTGAGCGGTATCCCAAGGCGTGGACGCGCTACGGATTCGTCGATGCCTTCCATCCCAAACATGATTGGTACGACCCGGAGGTGCTAGGGATCGATCAGGGAATCGTGCTGTTGATGGCCGAGAACCTTCGCAATGAAGGCGTCTGGAAGGCTTTCATGCGGAATGAGGAGATTGTCAGAGCGATGAATGCCGTGGGACTCAAGACGCGTCTCTAATAGCCAATCGACTTACGTACAGGAAAGCTGTACGATGCAGGTACAGGAACCTTGTGCTTTTACGGGAGGCGGGAGGCGCCGTGGTCGAAACTACCTACACAAATCTGAGAGAGCGACTCTCTGCCGTGTTGGATCAGGTTGCGAACGATCAGGAGGTCGTGATCGTGAGGCGCCGTGGCGCTAAGGACGTAGCGCTCGTTGCAGCGGACGAATTGACTGGCCTTATGGAAACTGCCCATCTGCTACGCTCTTCCAAGAACGCACGGCGACTGCTATCCGCCCTGGATCGCGCAAAACGCGGAAAAGGAAAGCCCGAGTCGATCGAAAAACTGCGGCGGGAGCTGGGACTTGGCAGTTCCCATTGAGCGCCAGGCGGTATTTCAAAGAGAGTTCCGG
>CAZLIE010000154.1:1170-9191 GCA_964559345.1 uncultured Terriglobales bacterium | reverse complement strand
GCCGCAGGCGCTTGGTCTTCCACGCCTTGTCGTACGAGCGAAAGAACGCTCGCTCGCCGTCGAAGGCGATGCTGACCGGCGTGCCCACGCCCGTGCCATCTCGTTTGAACGTCGTCAGCAGAACCGTCTTGGCGGTCTTGAGCGGTTCGAACGGGTTCTCTGGCTGGGTCACTGAGACTCCGGGCCGTATCTCCAAGCGCAATGCGCGATCTCGTACCACGCCCGATTTCGTTACAACTACGGCCAGTACCTTGCCGGTCGAGAGACGTGAAAAGTACACGTGCTCCAGTTCATTCTGGTCGCCGCCCGGAGCCGAAATGGCGACGCCCACCCCGCGTGAGATTAGCGAAAGCACATGCGAGGTTCGCTCTAAAAACTCCTCCGGATCACCAATTCCGCGAAAAGAACTGGTGATAAGCTCCTGGTCCGCCTCGGAAATCTGCGCCCGTCCGCTAAGCTGCTCGACATAATAGCGGTAGCCATGAGGAGAAGGCACTCTGCCTGCAGAAGTATGAGGCTGTTCCAAGAGGCCGGCATCGGCCAGGTCGGCCATGACGTTCCGGATCGTAGCCGGACTTAATCCATCTTTATTACTGCGCGCCAGCGTGCGCGACCCAACCGGCTCGCCAGTGGCGATATATGTTTCGATGATTGCCGTTAGGATCTCCCGCTCGCGGGAGCCAACATTAGTTATTGCCATACTGCCAGTGAAGCGCTAAGTTGCTGATTTCCTTGAATTAAGATCGGGTAACGGGAAGATCTTTATGGTTAGATGATAGGAACCTGAGCAGGATGCTGTCAAGATAGCACTCCGGGTACATGAGTGCTAAACCGTAATACGCTGGATGTAGCAGACCCGAGCTGCCGAACGTTCGCCTAACTCGCTTCGTCGGCGGAAACCATCTCAGGACATTCCAGGACCAGCTCCTCTGCTTGTTCCTGAAGCGCGGCGAATAGATCCGGACCGCGATCCGCTTCCGCCATCCACACCGGAGCGAACGAGCGGCGATGCAGCGGTGATGGACCGTTCTCACGCAGGACTTTCTTGTGCGAGGGCGTGCTGTAGCCCTTGTTCGAGGCCAGTCCGTATCCAGGATATTGTAGATCGAAGTCGCGCATCCATTTGTCCCGTTCAACTTTAGCGACGATCGATGCAGCGGCAATGGAGCAACTGAGAGCGTCGCCATGGATGATCTTCGTCTGCGGGCATTCGACATCGATCTTCAGTGCGTCCACGAGAACGTGATCTGGTGTGGGAGAGAGTTGCTTCACGGCCAGTGCAAGCGCCTCGACGGACGCCCAGTAGATATTGATCTCATCGATCCGCGAAGCATCGACGGATGCGACCGCCCACGCAATCGAGTGGTCGCGGATTTTATCTGCGAGGTTCTCGCGAACGTCGGCGGGAAGCAGTTTGGAATCACGCAACCCGCGGATGCGATAGTCGGGCTTGAGGATCACAGCGGCCGCTACCACAGGGCCGAAGAGTGCGCCTCGTCCAACTTCGTCAACGCCAGCGACCAGTTGGGCGCCATTAGCCCAGGCTTGCTTTTCGAAGTTCAGAGTGCATTTGAGTTTTTTGAGCAAACGCAGTTTCAGAGTGGACATCGACCGCGGCGGTTCGCCCGGCTTCATGAACTTCAGGTACTTCTTGGCCCGTTTGGATGGGGATTTCGGCGGCACTGTCCGCGATGTTAGCAGCGTTCGCTGTGGAGTGAGCAGTGGAAATCGAGATCTTCGCGATCGGTTCATCCTTGCATGTTGATGCAAATGGCGCGAGGCAGCGCACAACTCCACAGAGAAGGATGCGATCAAACGTCAAAAGCTTTGCTTTCAGCACAGTTTCGTCATGGTGTGACGGGTGACGGCCCTTGTGATTCGAAGGAGACGCGTGAAATCCGGAAAGTCCTCTCTTGATACTCCTGCACAGGAAATCGATAGACAATCACAGAAATTGCGCGAAGTCCCACCCGGAAATCCGGATGGCGCTGGTTCCCTCGACGGAACTACCAACCGCAAGATCCTGAACAGTTGGAAGGATGTCGCTAATTATCTCGGCCGCGGGGTGCGCACTGTCCAGCGCTACGAGGAGAAGTTCGGTCTTCCCGTGAGACGTGTATCCGGTCGGGATCGAGCGTCGGTGATGGCCTTCTCCGATGAGTTGGACGCGTGGTTGAATCGCACTGCGATGAAGGAGCGCCGTTACGTGCGCCCGACGCTCGTTGTCCTGGATCGAGCCGTGCCTGGAACGATCTCGAGCCGAAAACTGATCCTGGAAGTGGGCCGCTTCAATGTTCTCACTGCGTACACCGCCGAAGAGGCGTTCTCAACCGCGGAAAAGTTTGATGTGGACGGATTCGTTCTCGACTATGAGCGTGGGGACGAAATGGCTGATGAGATTTGTGCTTCTCTCAAGGAGCGTTTTCCTAAGAAGCCGATTTTTGCCGTTGCCCTCCCTGCGCTGCCTGACCAGGCAAAACGCTGCGCCGAACACGTGGTTCCGGGAAGCGATCCGCAACTCTTGCTGGATGTCGTATTGGCAGTATTCGGTACGCCGCGCCTGGATTAAGTAGCTACCACCGTATGCACTAGACCAGGCCATGTGATGGCGCGCTTGCGCTACTGAGGCCTCCTACTCTAAAGAGCGAGAAGGGATAATACTTCGGTGCGCACAGTTCCACAAACCGCTATTTCCATGTGGAAATCGCTGGCCTTATAGTGTCTTTCAGCAATCCCTGTCGAAGTGAAGCTAAAACGGAGTCTCGTCCAACCAGTGAGACTCCGTCTATTTCTCAACTTCCCGTTATTTCTGAACGTCGCCTATTTAGCTTCCAGCGAATTGATCCAGCGCAGACCGAACGAGAAGGTTCGCCCGTAGTACTCGCGTTGTATCGGGAAACGCTCACTCCCTTGATAGAAACCGAAGACTTCGTTGTTGAGGTTCAACATCGAAGCAATCGCGCGCAGCCCATGTCCCTTGGGGAGAAGATAGCTGAATTGAGCGTCCACCTGGGTGTGCGGATACAGATACACGTCACCATTCGGGCCGTTCACTGGCCCATTGCCTGCCGAGTTGACGTAGTTGTACTGCCATAGGTACGCATCGTTGTGAGTGAGTCCCATGCGCGCCGACAGTCCCCATTTGTCATAGGTCGCGTCGAAGTTCCAGTTGTTCGGAGCATCGCGCAACAGCGGAGCATGATCGACTCGCGGGAGGGCTCCCGGAGGTGGAGCAGCGAAAGCTGCCCGTGAAGTGGTCCAGCTATAGTTCGCGCTGATTCCGAAGCCGTTGAGCGCGCCGGGAAGGAACCGAAGTTGCTGCTGCCAATTGGTCTCAATGCCAGCCAGATGTGCGCTCGGCCCGTTGGTAGGTTGAGTCTGCTGGAAGCCGGCAAATGTGCCCGACGTGATCAACGTCTTTTGTGAGTTGATAGGATCGGAAAGATCCTTATAGAACCCTCCCAACTGGATGATCCCTACTGGTTTCAGATAATGCTCAATCACGAGGTCATAGTTCCTTGCCGTTGTGGTTTTGAGGTCCGGATTGCCGGCAGTAAGCCTTTTCTGACCGCCACTGGAGTCGGTAATTGACATGGATGGCGGCAAGTCGCCGAAGTTCGGCCGGGCAATACCTAATCCAAAACCAAAGCGCGCAATCGTATCGTCGTTGATTCGATACTGGAGTTGAATGCTTGGCAGCACGTTCGTGTAGTCGTTCGCGCCTGGCACCGGGGTGATCGACTTATTGGAGCTTCGGAAAGCGGTTCCGAGGAACTGGTCTTGCGTCCCTTCCACGCGAACTCCGGTTTGCAGGCGGAATTTGCTGAAGCTGATGCTGTTCATCACATAGCCGGCATAGACACGCTCGCTGACGTTGAAGTTGTTGGGAAACGATCTCGCGGGAACAAATCCGCCACTGAACAGGCTGGGATTGGCATTGAAGAATTGGAGCGCCTTGCTGTAGCTGTTGACCGGGCCATACGGACCGAACTGATTGAAGTAGTAGTTCTTATCGGTATATGGACCGAGCACCTGGCTCAACAGCAGGGTTGAATTGAGGTTGAAGTCCTGGAAGTTGAAGAACTGGTTCTTCATATTGTCGGCGATCTTGAAGCCCGTCTCAATGGTGCCGAAATGGTTTGAACCGGCGTGGTAAGCCTTCGCAACCGACATATCGCCAACTACATCGCGCTCGAACGTGCTGTTGTTCTGAAAGCTAAGATCGCTGACCGAGTACTGGGTCGCATCATAGATAACACTCCTGGGAGCATTAAATTTCGGAACGAAAGGATCTGACGTATCCACTCCGAAGGCGATGTTCGACGGACCATTGAAATTGACGCTGTTGAACCCGCCCGTCTGATGCGCCTGGGACAGCGCCACTTCGTAATTCACCAGCCACGTGCCTTGTGTGACGTGTCCGCCGGTTTGCGTGCTGAATATCTGCTGAACGGGCTTGCGATAGACGTTAGCCAGGCCCATGGTGCCCGTCGGCAGAGTTGTTGTGGGCGTCACGAAGTCATTGAGGGTGGGCGTGTAGATCCAGTCCTGGCCGTAATCGCGAAAATGCGAGAACAGTCCGCGCAGATAGACGGAAGACATTTCGCCAACTCTGTAGTCGAGGTTGGCACCGAAGCCGTAGCGAGAACGGTCATAGCGGTAGTCGCGTAAGTCTTCTGTGTTGGGACCGCTGAATGTCGATCCGTCGGCGAGCGTATTGATGCCTTGACCGGGTTCAATGTCATTGATCGCACGAGAATTGGAGTCGTAGCTGCCATCCACCAGCACGCCCAGTTTCTTCTGCTGGCCAAAGCGTTGGCCCATCGTGGTCTCGACCTGATGCTGCACGCGGCCGTCGGAGATGGGCGTGTATCCGGTCAGTCCCATCACGCTGAAGTAGGGTTGGTCTGTAGGCTTCTTGGTTACCAGATTCACCGAGCCGCCGATCGCGTCCCCGTCCTGATTGGCCGAAAGCGTTTTGCTGATCTCCACCGAATCCACCATGTCTGCGGGCAGGACGTCGAGCTTCACATTACGGACGCTCTCCGGCGACGGCACGTGGATGCCGTCGATCGTCACATTACTCAATCGCGGTTCAGTGCCACGAATCTGGACGTACTTGCCTTCACCCTCATCACGCTCCAGCGATACGCTGGGTAAGCGCCCGATGGCATCGGCGATATTGGTGTTCGGCAAGCTGGTGATCACTTCCGCGGGAAGCACCTGCAGGATGTTGTCGGCGGTGCGCTCGCGATTGATGGCCTCAACTTCGCCGAACTGACGATCGGCATGGACCGTGACTTCCGCGCTGGCGCTCCCAACCTGCAGGGTCGCCTTAATGTTGGAAACCGCGCCTGACGCGAGATCTACTTTCTGCGTAAATGGAGCAAAGCCAAGATAAGAAACGTTTAACGTGTAATGGCCCGGTGCAATCCCGGAGAGCGTGAAACTACCGTCGGAACGGGAAGCGGTCGATTCTCCCGACGGCTGCAATTGGACCAGGGCGCCTTGCAGCATCGCTCCACTCGGGTCCGTGACGCTACCGGCGAGCGTCGCTCTTTTTTCTTGCGCCGCAGACGAACTGATTACGATGAACTGGAGCAAGCATAGGATCATCGATCGGTAGAGCAGACTGCGCATGTTTACTCTCCAAAGAAGTTTCGCAAGATGAACTGGCGTTGAGCGCGATCAAAACGAATCAACGGCGATTACAAGTTGCGCAGCGATTAAATCGAGCTTAGGTAAAAGCGTCGTGACGAGTTCGTGAACCTCTCGTTAAGAATGGACGGGATGTCTTTCTGTTCGCGGATTTGGAGCGGAGCGGTCCCTTCGGCGACTGAGGTTTTCTGCGCAGGGCTTTGCGTTGCGCAAAGTCCTCTGTCAGCTTCCGGAAGAGTTACACAGCCGTGGCTTCTGCTTTGCGCTCGGCTTCGATTGCTTTTCGGAAATAGTCCATCGACAGGCGCAGGCCAGCTTCGAGCTGGATCTTTGGTTCCCATACCAACAACCGTCGCGCTTTGCTGATGTCCGGGCGGCGTTGCTTGGGATCATCGATGGGGAGTGGCTCGAAGGCGATCTTGCTTTTTGATCCTGTGACCTCGAGAACTTTGTGAGCGCATTCCAAAATGGTGAACTCGTTGGGATTGCCGATGTTCGTGGGCAGATGCTCGTCTGACTTCGATAACTTCAGAATGCCTTCTACCTCGTCGCTCACGTAGCAAAAGCTGCGAGTCTGTTTGCCGTCGCCATAGACAGTGAGATCGTCGCCGCGGAGTGCCTGCTTCATGAAGTTTGAAATTACGCGTCCGTCATTGAGTTGTAGCCTGGGCCCATAGGTGTTGAAGATGCGCACGATGTGGGTGTCCACGTTGTGATAGCGGCGGTAAGCCACTGTGATGGCTTCCGCGAAGCGTTTGGATTCGTCATAGACCGAGCGCGGGCCGATTGGATTCACATTTCCCCAGTAGCTCTCGGGCTGCGGATGGACGGTGGGATCGCCATAGCATTCGGAGGTCGAAGCCAGCAGATATTTCGCTCCGTACTTCTTCGCTATTTCCAGACAGTTGATGCTGCCGTATGAGCCAACCTTCAGCGTCTCGATTCCGTGGTTCGAGTAGTCCACGGGGCTGGCAGGTGAGGCGAAATGGAAGACGTACTCAACTTGGCCTGCGTCGAAAGGCTCGTTGACATCGTGCTGGAGTAATTCAAAACGGGGTTCGCGGCGTAAGTGGTCCAGATTCTCGAGGCGACCGGTGAGCAGGTTATCGATTCCCACGACCGAGTGCCCTTCGGTGAGCAGTGCATCGCACAAATGCGAGCCCAGAAACCCAGCACCTCCAGTAACCAACACCCTCATTCTTAATCCTCCGACAGTCAGCGTAGTCCCTGCTCGAAAGGGCTGCAACTTTGGATGACCACTCTCCCGTAAGGCGTTGGCTTTCAGCAGCTTACTTTCTGGTTCCTCAGTGAGGCCTAAATCCTACCTAGCCGATGACAGGCAAATGCGTTCTGCGGATTAGGGGTTAACCACTACTACGGCCGGGTTACAGGTGCCTTAGTCTTTGTGGGCTAAGCAACGCTTCACAAATCCCCAAGCTCAGGCGCGGCCCCCAGGACGTGTCGGAGGAGACGAATGCGTTCTATTCTCCTGCTCGCCTGTTTTTTTCTCAGCTCTAATCTTTTTGCTTACGTCCGGCCACTAAACATCAAGCCCACTACTACACTGACAGCCGAACGCGGTAACAACACCAGCGCAGCCGACACTTTCAACGGAACCACCAACGGAAACATCGCGGCCGGCACCATCAGCAAGATGCCGATTCGATCGCTGCTCTACGCGGGATCGACGACCAAAATCTACGCCAACTGGGTCCCGTGGTGGGGCACATCGAACCACATCAACATCGGATATTCATCTGCCGATCCGAACCAACTGCACCGGCAGGTGGTGGACATGATCAGCCGCGGCATCGATGGTCTGGTCGTTGACTGGTATTCCACGGGCTCATTGGATCAGGCGACCGCCGGCATGCGGCAGGAGATCGAACAACATCCGGGATTTGAATTTGCTCTGATGCCCGACTCAGGCGCATACAGTGGACTCGCCGATCCCACAGCGAAGCTGATCTCGGACATCAACTATGCGGCGCAGAACTATTTTGTCTCTCTGAATTACATGCGCCTCAACGGGCGGCCGGTCCTCTTTCCTTTTGGACTCGAGAACTATGCGATTGACTGGGCGCGAGTGCAGGCAAATGTGCAAGGAAATCCGGTATTCATCAATCGCAATCTGCCAGGATTTACGTATGCCGCCTCGAGCGGCGGATATGCCTGGGGACCAGATCAGCCGGTGGCATATTTTGATTACTTCTATCCCAATGCAATTCCGCTGAAACTCCCGACGTACGGAGCGGTGAGCAAAGGCTTCAATGACTCCCTAGCAGCGTGGGGCAGCAATCGGGTCCTCGATCAGCAATGTGGTCAGCGTTGGCTGAGTACCTTCGACGAGGCCAACAAATACT
>CAZLIE010000154.1:568-1160 GCA_964559345.1 uncultured Terriglobales bacterium | reverse complement strand
CACATGGAATGACTACGAGGAAGGAACGGAGATCGAGAGTGGAGTGGACAACTGTGTAACGATTTCCGCGCAAGCCTCGGGAACCGCGCTCACCTGGACCCTCACTGGACAGGAAAATACGATTGACCACTACTCAGTATTCGTCTCCATGGATGGCGAAAACCTGATGCCTCTCGTGGACGTTCCTACCGGTACGCATTCGTTGGATCTGGCTCCGTACTCGCTGTATCCGGTGCAATACAAGTTCCTCGTGAAGGCAGTGGGAAAGGCATCGATACGGAATCAGATGTCGGACGCTGTCACGATCGTTCCCCGGACGCGGACGGCTCAGCCCCTTTCACTGACTCCAGGAGTTCGAATCGCACACGTCAGAGCTTCGGCGCCAAGAATGCAAATCGTGGTCCCGGCAGAGCAGACTCAAGTAAACGCAATGCAACGCTCGTCGCCAACTCTGATTCGGACGATTCCAACTTTCGTTACCTTGAGCGTGGACGAAGCCAAGGACGAAACCAAAGATGATAAACCGGCGGTTGTAGAGGCCACGACCGACGCTGCGACGACCCAGGGCCACGCCGGTCGCCGCCGTGGCAGC
>CAZLIE010000154.1:0-558 GCA_964559345.1 uncultured Terriglobales bacterium | reverse complement strand
AATCCGGCCATTGTCGAGACCACCACCAGCACTGCCGCGTGTCCATCGACAACTGCAAAAGTGGGTGAAAGAGATGCTAACGGCATTCACAATCCCAAAATAAAAGCGAATCTCGCTTCAGTGGACTGCCAGTAGTTCCTCATACGACGCGAACGCGGCCGTTACGGCCGCGTTTCTATTTGCCATCGTGGTTGTGTGAACGAAAAAGCCCGGCGGATACCAGGTCAGGGATCGCCATCCCTCACATAAAAGCCCTCCTCCTGGATCACAATTGGTTGCCCGCACTCCGTCCGGAAGTCGCACAACGCCCTACGACCTTAGCGTCATCTCAACTGAGAACTCCTGATGTCCACGAGGTCTATTTGAAGCTCAAGTCCTTAATTGTGACTCTTGCGGCATCCACTCTGCTCTCGATAGCGGGCTGTACTCGCGGCCTGGTTCCCGGCTCTGCCCCAGTGACGACTCCCGTTACGACTGCTCCCCAGCCTCGGGTCGGGGACATTTACGCGGTCAACCACGTGATCTTCATGCTGCAGGAGAACCGGTCCTTCGACACAT
>CAZLIE010000153.1:0-9450 GCA_964559345.1 uncultured Terriglobales bacterium | reverse complement strand
GTCTGCGCCATTTGCGGTATCAGCGTGGAAAGACTGTTGCCCATCTCAATGGAGTTTTGGATAGGCTGCAGCACCTGGTCTTCGAGCGTGGCGGCGCGCTCGTCTGAGAAGAAATGTCCGCGCTGGTAGAACTTGGCGTTGGAAAGGCCCGTGCTACGTCGCGTCGTCAGGCCACCTTGAAAGCCGCTGCTCAACTGCCTGATATCTGCGAATCCGATCTGCTGTTGATGGCATGAACCGCACGAGGTGGTGTTGTTGGCCGAGAGGAGCTTGTCATAGAACAATACACGGCCGAGCGTCGCGCCGGCATTCGTGATGGGATTCGTGGAAGGCGTATTGTCAGTGCCCGCAAGGTTCCCTGCCGGCGAATTCGGATTTTTGTAGTGCGGCGGAACATTCGTGACTGCATAGGCCACGTAGTCGAACATGACGTTCGGCAGATTGGGTGGCGGCGGGAACGGTATGAACACCGAGACGCCTTGTGATTCGGGGTCGTTGATCTCTGGATTCCGGACCGAGACGATCACGGTGCTGGAGGCCGTCGCGGAGTTCCCTAAGAGTGTGAGTGTGATGACGCCGGGCGCGGTGAGCTGGCCGACGAATACGCCTAACCCACACACAATGCCTGCGCACTCCTGTGAGCGCAGGATCACGTTCGCGCCAGTAAGGAAGTTGCTGCCAGCAATGGTGAATATGACTTGGCTGCTGTGTTGCGTCACACTCACGCTTGTGATCGACGGTGTCGGCGGGGGTGGAGGAGGTGGTGGTGGGGTTGGTGGGGTTGAACTGACCGAAAGGGCCGGTGAAGCGGCTGATCCGCCGCACCCGGCAAGCGCAAATAAAAAAATGGCGGCCAAGCAGCACCATGCGAGAAACAGACTTTGGGGAAAGTCTTTGCGGCAAACAAGAGGGTCGAGGGCGTCCGTGCTCATGTAACCGTACTTCCTATCCGCAGGGGAACTCTGAATACGAACGTTCTGATTCAGAGTTGCTGCTGGAGGATGCACCAGGATCCTTAAGCCGCAGTGAGAATTCCTTTTCGGGTTCTTGGGAATAGGGAGTGCAGCAGCACATTTGCACGCACAACGCGTAAGCAAGCAACAAAAACATTAACGGAGACGGTTACTGTGCCGTAGAAATTCTAGCGGCACTTTGAACGGTAAAAAGTGCGTGCTCCTGCAAAGCTGTGCATGAATGCGTTCGCGCGAGGAAACCAGCATGACGGCCTTAATCAGGCCGCTTTCGATGCCTGCTGCTCGAGTGACTGCCATTCCGCATCGCTCAATTTCATCTCGGCAGCGACAACATTCTCTTCCAGATGTTTCACCGACGATGTGCCCGGAATCGGCAGCATTACCGGCGAGCGATGCAGCAGCCACGCGATTGCGAGTTGTGCAGTTGTAACGTTGTGCGCTTTGGCTACTTTGTCCAGCACGCCGCCGGACTTCGTCAGTTCACCGGCTGCAACCGGGAACCACGGGATGAACCCGATGTTGTTCTTCTCACAGTAATTGACGACGTCCTCGTGAGCGCGATCGCTGATGTTGTATTTGTTCTGGACAGTCGCTACATTCACGGTCTTCTGCGCGCGCTGCACTTCGCTGATGGAGGTTTCCGAGATTCCGATGTGACGAATCTTGCCTTCGCCCTGCATCTTCTTCAGTTCACCCAAGGACTCCTCGACCGGCACCTTCGGGTCGAAACGATGCAGTTGGTATAGATCGATGCGCTGGAGCTTCAGTCGGCGCAGGCTCATTTCGACTTGCTGTCGCAGATACTCTGCACGTCCGACGGGCTGCCACTGGTTCGGCCCTTGCCGCGTCAGTCCGCCCTTGGTGGCGATGACCAGGCCGCTAGGATACGGATACAGGGCCTCCGCGATCAGATTCTCGCTGACTTCCGGACCATAAGCATCGGCAGTGTCGATAAAGTTCACGCCCAGCTCGATGGCGCGCTTCAAAACTCGTTTAGCTTCATCACGGTTCTTAGGCTCGCCCCATATACCCTCGCCAGTAATACGCATTGCGCCAAAGCCAAGGCGATGAATTGTGAGATCTCCGCCAATTGTGAATGTACCGCTAGCAGCTGCATTTGGTGTCGACATGGCTGGTTTGATTTCCTCCAATTGCAGGTGGATGCCATTTTTTTGGGGGTCTCAAAAGAGAGTGCGCGCCATCTCAGTGGAGATGGCGCGCAAAATGTAACCAAACAGTTATGTATTTTGCGTGACGATGCGCATTCCGTAGAACGAGCGATACACGAAATACATTGAGATCACGAAGAACAGGACGGCAAGAGCGTTGCTGGTGTTGGCTCCGCGCTCGCGCGTCAGGGTCACGGCCAGTTCGACTGCCAGTAATCCAAACAGAGTTGTGAACTTGATGATCGGGTTCAACGCCACCGATGAAGTGTCTTTGAAGGGATCGCCGACTGTGTCGCCAACGACTGTGGCGTCGTGCAGCGGAGTGCCTTTCCGTTTCAGTTCGGTTTCGACCACCTTCTTGGCGGTGTCCCAGGCGCCGCCGGCATTCGCCATGAAGAGTGCCTGATAAAGGCCGAAGATGGCGATGGAAATCAGGTAGCCGATAAAGAAGTACGGCTCAGCAAAAGCAAAGGCCAGCGTCGCAAAGAAGACGGCGATGAAGATGTTCAGCATGCCCTTTTGCGCATACTGCGTGCAGATCTGCACCACCTTCTTGCTGTCTGCAACGGAGGCTTTTTCGACTCCTTCAAGACGGATATTTGCCTTGATGAACTCCACCGCGCGATATGCGCCGGTGGTCACCGCCTGTGTTGAAGCTCCCGTGAACCAGTAAATGACCGCGCCTCCCGTGATCAGTCCGAGAACGAAGGGGGCATGAAGCAGTGACAGGTATTGCTGATTGGTAGTGAGTCCGTTTGTCAGCGCCATGATGATGGAGAAAATCATCGTGGTCGCGCCGACGACGGCCGTTCCGATCAGCACCGGTTTCGCTGTGGCTTTGAACGTGTTTCCCGCGCCGTCATTTTCCTCGAGCAGGAGCTTGGCACGCTCGAAATGCACTTCGCCCTTGTGCTCGCGCTGAATCTCACTGACCGGCACGTTCTCAATCAGGGACAACTCATACACCGACTGAGCGTTGTCCGTGACTGGGCCGTAGGAATCTACGGCAATCGTCACCGGTCCCATTCCTAGAAATCCGAATGCGACAAGACCAAACGCAAAAACAGCCGGCGCCAACATCAATGGCGTGTTCGATCCGGGAAGCGGCAGCCCGAGACCCTGCGTGCTGAACAAGTAGGCAAGCGACATGAGTGCGACCATCGTTAATCCAAGCCAGTATGCGGAGAAGTCTCCCGCAACCAGACCCGAGAGGATGTTCAACGACGCTCCACCTTCTCGCGACGAGGTCACAATTTCGCGTACGTGACGCGACTCGGTGGAGGTAAATACCTTCACCAGCTCCGGAATCACCGCGCCGGCGAGAGTTCCGCAGGAGATGATCAGCGACAGCTTCCACCACAGGGTGTCATTGCCGCCGAGTACCGGAATCATCAGCTTGGAAATGATGAATGTCGCCACGATGGAGAAGATCGAAGTGATCCAAACCAGGGAGGTCAACGGAGCTTCGAAATTCATCTCCTTGCTGTTGCCGTATCGGCCCTTGGCAATCACGTCGTTGATGAAGTAAGAGACGGCGCTGGTGACCAGCATCATGATGCGCATCACGAAGATCCAGACCAGCAGTTGGACCTGAATGGTCGCATTCGGCACGCCAAGCAGAATGAAGGTGATGAGCGCTACGCCGGTTACGCCGTAGGTCTCGAATCCGTCGGCGCTGGGCCCGACTGAGTCGCCAGCATTGTCGCCGGTGCAGTCGGCAATCACGCCCGGATTGCGGGCGTCGTCTTCCTTGATCTTGAAGACGATCTTCATCAGGTCGGAGCCGATGTCGGCAATCTTCGTAAAAATTCCGCCGGCGATACGCAGCGCGGCCGCCCCCAGCGATTCACCAATCGCGAATCCGATGAAACATGATCCGGCGTAGTCACCCGGCACGAAGAGCAGAATGAACAGCATGATCAGCAGCTCAACGCTGACCAGCAGCATGCCGATGCTCATTCCTGCTTTCAGGGGAATTGCATAAAGCGGAAATGGCTTGCCCCCCAGGCTGGCGAATGCCGTCCGCGAATTGGCGAAGGTGTTCACGCGGATGCCAAACCAGGCAACGCCATAGCTGCCCAGAATGCCAACGATGCTGAATGCGAGGATGATTGGCAGCGTCACGCCCACAGGATGGCTCGGGATCGGGGCCAGATATCCGAAATAAAGACCGATGATTACCGCGATGAAGATCCACAGCAGCGCGATGAATTTTCCTTGGGTGACGAGATAGGTCTTGCAGGTCTCGTAGATCAACTCAGAAATTTCGCGCATGGAGCGGTGCACGGGCATGTTTCGAAGCTGGATATAAATCGCAAGTCCGAAGAGCAGGCCGAAGACACAGAAGAGCAGTCCGATCAGGAGCAGATTGTGACCAGTTACCCCGAGAAAGCTGACGGTCGATAGGTCGGGCAGCTTGAGGTTGGCTTCGCCGGCCGGCTCAGAAGTCGCAGCGAGATTCCCCTGCGGCTCGGGTTGTGCAAGCGCTCCGGTTGAGAACAGCATTATGGCGGCGAAGATCGCCATCAATGAAAAGCGCAGAACTTTAGAAGAGAGCAGTTGGCGCAACAGCGCCGTTAGACTGGCCGTCCGCGTTAGCGGATGCGAGGTCAGCATCGTGAATCCTCCAGAACAGGCAATTTTCAGTATTCGAGTTGAAGGAACGTACTTGGTATTCCGCCGTCGTCGGCGATATCGCAGTCCCTGGAATCCGCGCTTCCACTCGAATAGTGTTCTGAAGCTTGGCCGCGTCACCGCCCCACCACCCCCAAAGGATGGTAGAGACGCCCAGTGGACCACTTTCTGCCCAAGCCATGCGGGAGAGTAGCTTGCAGCCCGCAAACAAGTCAGGCAAACCCCTGTTTATAACATTCTGAAAATGCGAGGGTCAATCGGAAGGGCCGAGCCCTACACGCTGGGATCAGATATTGTGTGTCTGTCGGTTAGAATCCGCTATCCACTTGTGACGCGACCATGGCCGAACTTCCTGATGTTGTCCATATTCATGACGAGTTTACGGTTCGGTGGCACGAAGAGCCGATCGTCGTCAGCGCAGATCGCCGGCTGGCGCGCCTCATCATTGAGCAGCACAGCAAGAACTTCATCCTTTGGCATGAGGAGGACCGGGCGCGGGCGCCGCTTGCGTCCGCGCACGAGATCGCGCAAACCAAGCGCAACATCGATGCCCTGAATCAAGCCCGCAACGATCTGATCGAAAGCATCGATACGGAATTGCTGCTGGAATTGAAAGATGACGGAGTCTCGATGTCCGGCGCTCTGCATTCCGAAACTCCTGGCATGATGATCGACCGGCTGTCGATCCTTGCGCTGAAGATGTTTCACACCATGGAGCAAATTCAGCGGACCGAGGTTTCAGCCGAGCACGTGAACAGAAATCGTGAGCGTTTGGAAATATTGCGGGAACAGCGCAAAGATCTTGCGGCGGCTCTGAATGAGCTGTGGCGGGACGTTTTGCTGGCAAAGCGGCAATTCAAGCTGTATCGGCAGCTCAAGATGTACAACGACCCGGAATTGAACCCCGAGCTGTACCGCGGACACCGCTAGACTAATTTAGCTTTCTAATCTGTGTGAGACTCGGTTCGGCAAGATGGAGCCGCAACACGAACGTCGCCTCGGACCACGTTCGCCGCGGAGGGAAAAGTGCCAACCGGGATGGTGCACACGAAAAAGCCGCTACTCACAGAAATTCACGTTTATGTCTGCCGTCCTGAGCTGACACCGACCGGAGTTCGGTTGGGACTGCAGACGATCTCCAGCCTAGCCGCTCATCAGGAACAGCAGCGGATGATCAGGTTTTGGGTTTGACGCCCAGAACTTCACTAGTACCGAATACACAAGCAGTCCAACTTCGCCTTCTCCCCACAGGACGAACGAGAGCGATTGCTTCATCACGTTGCGACGTGTAAGGCCAAGGATCACACTGCGTGGAT
This sequence comes from uncultured Terriglobales bacterium, assembly GCA_964559345.1. Taxonomy (GTDB): domain Bacteria; phylum Acidobacteriota; class Terriglobia; order Terriglobales; family Acidobacteriaceae; genus Gp1-AA112. The sequence goes on along the minus strand of CAZLIE010000153.1, from coordinate 3,357 downwards.
TCAACTCGTCTGTGAGGAATGCGATGGTCGTGGCGATCGCCGTTGCGCCCGAGGCCTCGATCACGTAGTCCTCACCTTCACGAGTTACCCGCACTCGCAGATAGGAATAAAATTCGCTGCGATTGTCCAGCAATTGCACGTACAGGAACGCCATCGGGCCTTCGAGTTTGAAATGCCGCAGGATTTTTTCCTTGAGGTGCATCCGATACTGCGCGTCGTCAGCATGGTGCGGCACTAGATTTACTTTTTTGCCCCGAATTGAATTCCAGAGATGCTCCGAGGCCGCGTCAACAAAGTCGAATTCGGAAACTCGCATCTCAGTCGCGCGCCAGTACCGGCTTACTCCGCTCAACAGAAGCAACAGCAAGATGAAGCAGCTCGCGATGATGACTCCGTCGGGCCGCTCGAAGACGTTCACGACAAGCGTGTAGGCGAACACCAGGCTTACGAGCGCGTAATACCCGGCGCGTAGATACGACAGCGGTCTCTCGCGCGAGGTCTCCGACCACAGGGCGATCGTCACCGCCACTGCCGCGGAGAGCATCAGCACGAGAACGCCGGTTGCGTACGCGCTGCCTTGCCGCTCCACGCTGGCATTAAAAATGAGCGTGACAACAACATCGATTGCCAGCAACAGCAGAACCAGGGGACGCCGATACGCCACCCACGGGGGCGCCATTCCAAATCGTGGAAGATATCGCGGGATAAGGTTCAGCAGACCCGTCATGGCTGAGGCGCCGGCCAGCCAGAGAACCAGAATGGTTGAAAGATCGTAGAGCGAACCAAAGCTATTTCCGAGAAGCTCATGGGCGAGATAGGCAATGGCGCGTCCGCTCGCCGGACCGCCTTCCTGGTACGCGCTCTCCGGGATCAGGAGCGTGGTCACAAAACTCGACAGCAGCAGGAGGACGCTCATGATCGCCGCTGCGGAAATCAGCAGCTTTCGGGTATTCCGAATGCGCCCGCGTGGCGCCTCGGCCGGGAACGGCCGGCGGTCGTCCTCTTTGTCGCCGGCAACCAGCGGCATCACGGAAACGCCGGTTTCAAATCCACTCAATCCGAGGGCCAGTTTGGGGAAGACAAATGCCGAGGCGATGAAGATTGCCGTCCAGTCTCCTCGCACATGAAGCGCGCGCTCCCAGTGAACGACGAGTTCCGGCCGGTGCCACACCACGCCGAGCGCATAAACCAATACCCAGACATTCAGAGCGATATAGGGAATGGTCGTTGCCGATACCACGATGATCGCTTCCTGGAAACCGGCGATGAAGACAATGGCCAATAACTCGAGCAGAGCCAGCGTCACGTCAATGTGGTGGAAGCCGAGGAAGCGATGCAGGTAAGGATTCTTCACCGCGTGAGTGGCAGCGTCGGCAGCCGATAGCGTCATGGTGATGACGAAGTCGGTGCCCGCGAATCCGAGCAGGACCAGGACGAAGATCTTGCTCTTCCAGCCGGTGAAAAGATTTTCCAGCAGAGCAATCGATCCCTGACCGGCGTACGATCGCGCAGCCACTTCGGAGTAGATGGGAACTGCCCCGAGCAACGTGACCAGAACCAGCACGCCGGTCGCCGGAAATGCCAGCGCGCCTGCTGCAAGCAGCGCGATGCCCGGCTGATAGCCGAGCGTCGAGAAATAATCCACGCCGGTAAGCCACAGCACCAGATACCACGGATGCGTGTGCTCGCCGCTCTCCATCTGATCGAGCGGACTTCCTGTAAATAAAAAACGGCCAAATGCAGTGCGCTTGCGCGGAGCAGGTTCGGGGATTTGGACCGTGTGAGTGGGCAAGCCAGAGATAATATCGCGACCCACGGAATTGCGCCGTTAACAAAACAGCGAAGCCAACTGCTCACACGGATTCACAAGAACCACGACCTCGTACGCGCCACGAAAGCGATCGACAGCTTTTCTCCGTGAGCCCGTGTCTCCGTGGTGAGACTCTCGTAGTTTGCAATTCAACTCTCGATACGAGAACATAGTCGTTTTGTACATCAGCAAAAATATTCATCAGGGAGCGATCAGCCGAGAATGGCGAAGGAATCGAAGAAGACTGCCGGGAATGCGATAGCGGCCGCGAAGGGCAAGCTGGGCATCATGATCCCCGGCATGGGAGCGGTGGCCACCACTTTCGTAGCAGGTGTGGAAGCGGTGCGCAAAGGACACGCCAAGCCGATCGGCTCGCTCACGCAGATGGGAACGGTTCGTTTGGGCAAACGTACCGAAGGCCGCACCCCCAAGGTCAAAGATTTCGTACCTCTCGCCGACCTCAACGATCTGGTCTTCACCGGCTGGGACATTTTCGAAGACGACATGTACACCGCCGCGAGCAAGGCCGGCGTGCTCGAAAAGGAGCTGCTCGAAAAAGTAAAGCCGTTTCTGAAATCGATCAAGCCGCGCAAGGCGGTCTTCGATCGCCATTATGTAAAGAAGCTTGACGGGCGTCACGTCAAGAGCGGCAAGTCAAAGATGGACCTTGCCGAGCAAGTCCGCGCGGACATTCGCGACTTCAAGAAGACGTCCGGCGCCGATCGCCTGGTCATGATCTGGTGTGGATCGACTGAGATCTTCATGCAGCAGACGGCCGCGCACGCGTCTATCGAGTCGTTCGAAAAGGCGCTGAAGGCCAGCAGTCCAGACATCGCTCCGTCGATGATTTATGCCTATGCGGCGTTGATGGAAGGCGTTCCGTTCGCGAATGGCGCGCCGAACTTGACGGTGGACATCCCGGCACTACACGAGCTGTCGCGCAAAAACGAAGCTCCCATTTGTGGAAAAGATTTCAAGACTGGACAAACGCTGCTGAAGACGGTCCTCGCGCCGACGTTTAAGGCGCGCATGCTGGGCGTCAGCGGATGGTATTCGACTAACATCCTCGGCAATCGCGACGGGGAAGTGCTCGACGATCCTGAATCCTTCAAGACGAAAGAAGAATCGAAGCTCGGCGTGCTTGAGCACATTCTTCAGCCGGAGCTCTATCCCGATCTGTACGGCAACATCTTCCACAAGGTTCGGATCAACTACTATCCGCCGCGCGGGGATAATAAAGAAGGCTGGGACAACATCGACATCTTCGGATGGTTGAACTATCCGATGCAGATCAAAGTAGATTTCCTGTGTCGAGATTCGATTCTCGCCGCGCCCATCGTCCTCGATCTCGTGTTGTTCCTCGACCTGGCCAAACGAACGAACGAACTGAAGGGATTGGGAATTCAGGAGTGGCTGAGCTTCTTCTTCAAATCGCCGATGACCGCACCCGGTCTCTATCCGGAACACGATTTATTCATCCAGTCGATGAAGTTGAAAAACACTCTGCGCCACCTTAAAGGGGAAGAGATGATCACCCACTTGGGGCT